>NZ_JAMFLC010000004.1:0-443371 GCF_023501985.1 Nocardia sputi
ATGGCCTTGGTGCCCACCATCATGCGGGCGTGCTCGATGACATCGAACATCTGCGCGATGCCGTCGTGCACCTCGCCGACCAGCCAGCCCTTGGCGGGGATGCCGTGGCCGCCGAAGGTGACCTCGCAGGTGGCCGAGACCTTCAGGCCCATCTTGTGCTCGACGTTGGTGACGAACACGCCGTTGCGCTCGCCCAGCTCACCGGTCTCGGGGTCGAAGTGGAACTTCGGCACGAAGAACAGCGACAGGCCCTTGGTGCCCGGTCCGGCGCCCTCGGGGCGGGCCAGTACCAGGTGCATGATGTTGGGGAACAGATCGTCGGAGTCGGCGGAGGTGATGAACCGCTTGACGCCCTCGATGTGCCAGGTGCCGTCTTCCTGCTCGAGCGCTTTGGTGCGGCCCGCTCCGACGTCGGAGCCTGCGTCGGGCTCGGTCAGCACCATGGTGGCGCCCCAGCCCTGGTCGGCGGCGATCTGCGCCCACTTCTTCTGCTCGTCGGTCGCGTTGTTGTAGAAGATGTTCGCGAAGCCGGGGCCCGCGGCGTACATGAAGGCGGCGGGCTGCGCGCCCAGGATCAGCTCGGCGATGGCCCAGTAGGCCGCGCGGGGGATCGGCAGGCCGCCGAGCTCCTCGGCGATGCCCAGCTTGTCCCAGCCGCCGTCCTGGAGGGTGCGGTAGCTCTTCTTGAACGATTCCGGCAGCGTCACAGTGTGGGTCTCGGGATCGAAGACCGGCGGGTTGCGGTCGGCGTCGGCGAACGACTCGCCGAGCGGGCCTTCGGCCAGGCGCCGCACCTCGTTGAGCATCTCCTTGACGGTGTCCGCGTCGAGATCGCCGTATGCGCCGCTGTCCAGGATGGACCCCAAGCCCAGGACCTCGAAGAGGTTGAACTCCAGGTCGCGGACATTGCTCTTGTAGTGACCCATTGTCAGTACTCACTCTCCGTTGAGTTGGTGCGGTCGGTCGGTTGCCGTTCCCGCCCGTGTTCGCTCCACCGGGGTAGTCGTGCCGGTTTTCCGCATGCTACTCGCGGGTAACTTATTTGACATATTACCGAGCGGTAATGAAGTGGCAAAGAGCTGAGCTGGCATTGTGACGCGTTTTACAGTGTCCGATCCAGATCCCGGCACACCGTCGCGCACTGCGCTGACCACGGATGCGATCGTCCCGCCCTCCCGCGCGCAACCGGGCCGGGGACGAAGCCGAGTCAGAAGCCTAACGGCTCGTCGCCTCCCCGATGCCGAGCGCAGCGCCACCGCGCAGCCTGCTCCGAGTGGCCGCCAAGCCTCGGGCTCAGCCTTTGGTCCTCCCAACCGACTGCATGAACTAAGGCGAAACCGCAGGTCATACGGCTGGTGCCCCGGTAACCGAGATGGCGCCGCCACCGGTTTCGAGCGAAGCGAGATCGAGCATTGTCCGTTCCTGGAAAATAAGCACAGTGCGTATCGAGACGAGTGCCGGACCGGCTGAGGTCGAGCTCGAACAGCCGCGCAGGCCGGCGTTCCTGTTGCTGCTCACGCATGGCGCGGGTGGCGGGGTGGACGCGAAGGACCTGCTCGCGGTGCGTGACGCGGCGCTTCGCCTCGGCGGCGCGGTCGCGCGGGTGGTGCAGCCGTATCGGGTCGCCGGGCGACGTGCGCCGGGTTCGGCGATCAAGCAGGACGAGGCTTGGCTCGAGATCGTCGCTCGGCTGCGCGGCCGCAAACGCATGCCGCTTATTCAGGGCGGGCGCAGCAACGGGGCGCGGGTGGCCTGTCGCACCGCGGTCGCGGCGCGCGCCCGTGGCGTCCTCGCGTTGTCGTTCCCGCTGCATCCGCCGGGCAAGCCGGAGAACTCCCGCCGGGACGAGTTGCTCGCTCCGGGGGACATCGAAGTGGTGGTCGTCAACGGGGCCAACGACCCGTTCGGCATCCCCGATCCAGCCGACGCCGCGGAGGTCCGCGTCATTCCCGGGCAGCCGCATGCTTTCCGCGCGGGCTTCGACCTGATCGCCGAGACCGTGACCCCGTGGCTCGAGCGCTGGTCGTGAACCGAAGCACGGCCCTTACCCCGCTGCCCGGGTGGCGATGACCAAGGCGTCGATGGCGTCGCCGGTCTCGGTGGGCCGGTAGACGCGGTCGGCGAGGCGCACGCGCACGTGGCTCGCGGCCGCCAGGGGACCGAGGTCGGCGACGATGTCGTCGGGAGTGAAGAGGATGGCCGGGTCCTGTGGCCCGCCGCAGCCGTCGGTGAGGTTGGTGGTGTCGTGGCCGAGCACGAGGAGGGTGCCCTCGGGAGCCAGCAGGTCGGCCGCCTTGCGGACCAGCGCGCGGCGCTGCTCGGCGGGCAGGTGCAGGAAGACCATCAAGACCAGCTCGAACGGCCCGGTGATTCCCGCCTCGTCCAGGTCGGTGACGTCGGCGCACTGCCAGGTGATGCGATTGCGGACCGAGCGGGACAAGCGCGACGCGACGGTGCGGCCTTTGTCGATGCCCACCTGGGAGTAGTCGACGGCGTGCACCTGCCAACCGTGTGTGGCGAGCCACAGGGTGTTGCGCCCCTCGCCGCACGCCAGGTCGAGGGCGCGGGGAAACTCCGGCGCATCGCCCTCGGGGGTGGCGGCCTGGAGCGGAGCACGGCGTTCCAACCCGTAGACATGCTCCACCACGGTGTTGTTCGGCGGTGCGCCCCAGACCAATTCAGTTTGCGCGTAGCGCTCGTCCCAGTCGGCCGCATCCATGTTTCGAGTCTATTGATCGCGTGGCCCGCGATCCCCAGGGTTGCCCGAGTCAGTCCGATACCTGCGAGAGCCAGTGCACCGGCGTGGTCTCGCGCACGTGGATCAGCACGTCGAACGCGTCGGCGAGCGCGGAGAGCCGGATGTTCGCCGAGGCGTCCTGGGCCGGGTCGTAGACTCCGCTGATGGTGCGCAGTTTCGCCGGACCGGTGAGCCAGTCGCGCACCGGTTCCGGCGCGGCGGCGTCCAGGTCGACGTAGTACGCGGGCAGGTCGACCTCGCCCAGGGCGGCATCGACCAAGTCGTCCTGCGGGTCGGGCGCCGTCGCCACACCGAGGTCGCCGTGGTGGAAGCCGATGCCGACGGACGTGTACCCCGCGCCGAGCCGAGCACGCAGATGGCTTCCCGCGCCATGGAATTCGGCCGCGCCGAAGGCGATCGGAAGACTGGTGGTGTGCGCGATCCCGTCCCAGTAGACGATCTTGGCGCCGGTCGCTCGCTGCCATCCCAGCACCGTCTCGGCGGAAGGACGCTCGTCCCGGGCGAAGCCCTGGCTCGCGACGCTGTGCCGGTGGAAGTCGAGGATCAGGCGGGCGTGGTCCAGGGCAGTAGCGCGCTCCTTCGTGTCCGGCAGCGCCGTGAGCAGCGCGAATGCGTCTTCGGCGTGCTCCACGAACGGGCGGCCGGGGTGGATGCCCTGGTGGCGCTGGACGTGCTCGTCGATCTGGTGCGCGGTGCGGATCGGCGCGAGGTGCACCTCGATCGCGGCCGTCCGGTCGGGGGCCGCGCGTCGCACATAATCGAGCACCGCGTCGTAGTCACTGGGCTCGGCATGGGGCGGTTCCACGCCGAAGATCCGCACGGGGTCTTGCGGATGCGCCAGGTTGTACGCGCGGATCCAGCGCAGCGTGGCCACCGACTCCTCGGTCCGCCACGGCCGCCACGCGCCGGCGAGCACCGTCAACGGGTCGCTCTCCCCGCTGGTGACGAACCGGTCCCAGCGTTCACCCGAACGCGCGCTGTCCTGAATGGCCAAGGCGCGGAAACCGTGCCGCTCGACCAGCCCACGGAATATCCGTTCGCGCACACCGAATGTCTGCCGGGAGAACCGTGTCGACTCACCCAGGCCCACCACCGTGGCGGTGCCGAGTCGCGCGATCAAGCTGTCGAGGTCCGAGCCGGGGGAGTCCGGATCGAAGCCGTCGATCGTGACGGCGTTCTCGCGCAGCCAGGTGCGGACGTCGACGGTGGTGGTGCTGAGCATGATGCCTCCAGGGACGGGAACGGACCGACGCGGTTCAGCCTCATATATCAACCTTTGTTGAGGTCAAGTGCCGCGTCGGACCGTCTGCCCCGGGCTACAGTGTCGTGCGCATCAGCAAGACGTTGTATTGGCTGTGCACCGTCGTGAGGAAGTACAGATCACGTCCCGTCTGGTACGGGAAGATCGAGGGCGCGTAGGCGGTGGGCAATTCGCGGGTGTCGATCAGCACTTCGGGATCGCTCCACGGACCGGCCGGTGTGGACGCGCGCCGCATCACCACGGAATTGAACCGGTCGGTGGTGAGCGAAATGTACTGTCCGAGATAAGCGTTGTACATCACCGACAATTCGCCGACACCCCACATGATCGGTGCGGCGGCATTCACGTCGTTCTTGCGCCACGCGCGGCCGTCCCAGTATTCGTATTCGGCGAGGTTCGCGATGTCGTGTGCGCGCACACGGGCCACGTGTGCGGTGTTGTCGCGCCCGGATCGGGTGCCGTACTCGTAGATGTACCCGCCGTCGGAAAGAAAGGCGTTCATCTGGAAGTTGGCGTTTCCGCCCTCGTTGGTTCGCCGTGTCTCCGGCAGTTCGGCCCAGGTCTCGCCGTTGTCTCCGGAGACGGCGAGCCCGGAGAAGCTGGTGCTCCATTGACCGACGTCGTCCCAGGTCTTCACCGACATCAGGCTCATGTACTGCACGCCGTCCACCGCGATGCCCGCGGTGGGAATCCGGCTGATCTCAAGGAAGGGAATCTTCGGGCTGGGAATCAGGTCGCGCGCTTGGCCGAACACATCGCGCACCACGCTGTCGAAATAGATGCCCTCGGCGGGGTCCTTGGTGTGACTGCGCAGGAGGATATTGCTGCGCCAGGACCACATGCTGCCCGCGAGCAGATTGGGAAAGCCGAAGCCCGCGGTGTCGCCGAACGCGGTGAGCATTTCGCCGCGCCCGTTGTCCCACATGATGCCGAGGTCGGTGCCGAGGACGTTGTAGGTCTGGGTGTTGTTCGGGCTGGCCATCCCGGTCACCTGGAACACCGCCTTGGTGCGGCCGAGCAGATTCGGCAACCCGGTCGTGCCGTTGAGCACCGGGATCGGATTGATGGCGTTCGGGTTGGCGATGGCGGGGGTGGTCGCCGTGAAGAGCAAGGCCGAGACACCCGCCAGCGCCGAGAGCAGGAAGCTTGCGGTCCTGATCACTGTCTGTGAGCCCTCCGGTTTCTTGCCGTGAGCGGTGCGAAACACAGATGTCCCGCGATACACAGACCCTTCGCAGTGTGCCGCGCACCACTATTCGACTGGCTGGCAAATCGTGGGCAAATGCTAGCAGTGAAATCGGCGCGGATGTGCCTTATGTCGCATACTGGCGAACAAGCAGCTATTGCAGAGTCCGCTGGCGGAGCGCTCTCCGGAGGATGAGGGGTAGCTGGGTGGCGCGCTCGACGGCAAAGGTTCGCCGGGGGGACGCTTGCCACGACTTCTCGAACAGCCGCTTGGCCGCGGCGACGGCGTGGGGCGATCGGGTCGCGAGGCGGTCGGCCAGTTTCTCGGCCTCGGCCACGGGGTCTTCCGTCAACTCGGTGACCAAGCCGATCTTCGCTGCGTAGGCGGCATTCACGGTGTCCGCGGTCATCGTGAGCAAGAGGGCTCGGTCCATCCCGACCAGGCGTGACAGCGAGGCCGCGCCGGTCATATCCGGTATGAGGCCGTGCGCGGCTTCCATGACGGAGAACTCCGCGTCGGGGGTGGCGAAACGGAAGTCGGCGGCCAGTGCGAGCTGTAGCCCGCCGCCGTAGCAGCGCCCGTGCACCGCGGCGATCACCGGCACGGGCAGGCGGCGCCAGGCCCAGCACGCCTCTTGGAACGCGTTCGTGCCCCGCCAGGGTCGCGGCGCGAAATTTCGGATGATAGCTATTGGATTGCTAGTGGCCGCTGCGATGTCCAGTCCACTGCTGAAGCTGGGTCCGTTCCCGGACAGGATCACCGCGCGCACATCACCACGGCGAGCCACGATTTTCGCACTGGTAATCAGTCCGCTAAGCATCTCGACAGTAAGGCCGTTGTGCTTGTCCGGCCGGTCGAGCGTGACGTACGCGAGGTTGTGGTCGATCCGCAGTGCGATGTTGGTGCCCATTCTCGGATCTTACTCACCGGTCAGTTGCGGGACTCGCGCTGTTGCCCGTGAAGCTTCGGTTCTGTTCTAATCGAACTCGAGTTACCGTCAATGTTGACGGTTCTGGAGCGGAGGACGCATGCTGCCAGCCGGAATGGACCCGAGGACGCCGGTGCTCGTCGGCGCCGGGCAGGTCGTACACCGACCGGGAGAGCCGGGTTTGCCCGGCCCGGTCGAACTCGCCGCCGAGTCCCTGCGCCGCGCGGGCGCCGACAGCGGCGTCGGCGACAGTTTGCTGCGGTCCGCCGACTTGATCGCCGCCGTCGCTCCGGTCAGCCGCCCCTACGGTGACTTGGGCGCACTCGTCGCCGCCGATCTGGGCATCAGTCCGAAACGGACCGTGCAATCGGTGCGTTTCGGCGGTGACGCGCCGCAGCGGCTGCTCAACATGGTCGCGCAGGCCATCGCCGAAGGTCGCTCGGACGTCGCGCTGCTCACCGGCGCCGAAGCGGTGTCCTCGTGGAACGCCGCCACCCGCAACGGCGCCGCGGTGGACTGGCCGGAGCAGCCGGAGGATGTGGGGCCCGACGAGATCATCGGCTCCGATCGCGCGCCGAACTCGGACATGGAGACCGCGGCGGGCTTGTGGGGGCCGGTCTACTTCTATGCGCTGATGGAAACGGCGCTGCGCCGCAGGCTCGGGACGAGTGAGGCCACGCACCGGCAGCGGATCGGCGAACTGTGGTCGCGGCTGTCGGACATCGCGGCACGTAATCCCTATGCGTGGCAGCCCACCGCACATACCGCCGCTGATCTGGTGACACCCGCGCCCGCCAACCGGATGGTGTCGACACCCTATCCGAAGCTGATGGTCGCGAACCTGACCGTCGACCTGGGCGCCGGACTGGTCCTGTGCAGTGCGGCGGCCGCCGACGCCGCCGGTGTGCCGCGGGACCGGTGGGTGTTCCCGCACGCGGGCGCCACCGCGACCGACGAGTGGTTCGTCTCCGAGCGCGCGGACATGTCCCGCTCGCCCGCCATCGCCGCGGCGGGGAAAGCGACGCTGGGCGCGGCGGGGATCGCGATAGACGACGTCGCGCACATCGACCTCTACTCCTGCTTCCCGGTCGCGGTGCAGGTCGCGGCCGAGGAACTCGGTCTGCCGCTCGATGATCCGGTGCGGCCGCTGTCGGTCACCGGCGGTCTCACCTTCGCGGGCGGGCCGGGCAACAACTACACGACGCATTCGATCGCGACCCTCTACGGCATTCTCCGCGCCGACCCGGACGCCTATGGACTGGTGACGGCGCTCGGTTGGTACAGCACCAAGCATGGCGTTGGCGTGTACTCCGCCCGACCGCCCGCGCGGCTGTTCCGTGCGATCGAGGCGCAAGTGCCTCCGGCGCGACGCGAACCGGCGCCCGGGTACACCGGCCCGGTCTCGATCGAGGCGTACACCGTCGCCTACCGCAAGGGCTCGGCGCCGGACCGTGCCGACGAACCGGAAGCCGTTGTGGTGAGCGCACTGACACCCGCGGGGACCCGCATACTGGTTCGGGCGTCGGATGCCGACACCCTCGCGGCGTTCACCGCAGGCGATCCGCTCGGCGCGGACGCCGAGGTCACCGCGGACACGTTCACCCTGCTCACCGAGAGGAGCGCCGAATGAGTGAGACGGTGGGACCCGACGTGGTTCTCGTCGAGCGGCGCGACGCGATCACCGTGCTGACGGTCAACCGTCCCGAGGCGCGCAACGCGATCAACCTGGCCACCGCGCAAGCCATCGAGGCCGCCGTCGACGAGTTCGAGGCCGACGATGCCGCGCGCGTGCTCGTGCTCACCGGTGCGGGCGGAACCTTCAGTGCCGGAATGGATCTCGTTGCCGCGTCGAAGGGCGAGATGCCGATGACGCAACGGCGCGGCCCGCTCGGCATCGCGGCGAAGCCCCCGGCGAAGCCGATGATCTCCGCGGTCGAGGGCTTCGCGCTGGCCGGTGGTTTCGAGCTGGCGCTGTCGGGTGATCTGATCGTCGCGGCGCGCGACGCGCAGTTCGGCATTCCCGAGGTCAAGCGCGGTCTGGTCGCCGCGGGCGGCGGCGTGCTGCGGCTGACCCAGCGGCTGCCGCGCAGCACCGCCGCCGAACTCGCGCTCACGGGCGGGCGGGTCAGCGCCGAGCGGCTCTACCAACTCGGCTTGGTCAATCGGGTCACCGAGCCGGGCGGCGCGTTGTCGGTGGCGCTCGAACTGGCGGCCGAGATCGCCGCCGCCGCGCCGCTGGCGGTGGCCGCGAGCAAGCGCATCATCGATGAGTCGCCGGATTGGCCGGTCGCGGAAGCGTTCGCGAAACAGGGCGAGATCGCCCTGCCCGCACTGTTTTCCAAGGACGCCGCCGAAGGCGCGCTGGCGTTCGCGCAGAAGCGCGAGCCGAAGTGGCAGGGCCGCTGACAGGCGGGCCGGGACACGTCCGGCAGCCGCAGGCGCAGCGCAGGGAGCGTATGCGCACGCGCCTGCTGGACGCGGCGGTGGAAAGTCTCGTCGAGGTCGGTTACGCGGGCACGACAACGCTCGAGGTGCAGAAACGGGCGGGTGTGCCGCGGGGGACGTTGCAGCACTATTTCCCTACCAGGGCCGACCTGCTCGCAGGCGCCGTCGAGCACGTGGCGCAACGCCGATTCGACCAGCTGACCAGCGAATTCGAGGCGATCCCCGACGAGGCGGACCGGTTGGAGACGGCGGTCGAGCTGACCATGCGGATGCTCAGCGGGCCGTCGTTCTGGGCGGCGTTGGAGATGTGGGTCGGCGCGCGGACCGACCCGGAACTGCGCGCGGCGTTCCTCCCGCTGGAGGTGCGCCTGTTCGAACTGATGCACACCAGCATTCGCGACAGCTTCCGGCGCGAATTCCCCGACGATCCGCGGGTTCCGACGATCACCGAGTTCACCATCGAGATCATGACCGGCCTGGCGCTGCGCGTGCTGCTCACCGGTGACGGGTCCAGCAACCGAATTCTCAGGCACCGGTGGGGCAACGCCGTGCGCGTCTTGCTCGGCACGGCGGCCGCGGACACGTTGCTCGATCCGCCCGCCCGCTGACTCCTACCGTGTGCGTGTGACCGTCTCGAGCAGGACCTGTGCGCAGCCGGCCGGATCATCGAAGAACGGTGTGTGCCCGCTGCCGCGCAGGGTGACGTGCTCGGCGTTCGGCAGCACGCTTCGGGCTTTGCGGCTCTGGGTCGCGTAGGTGAGCAGGATGTCGCGGCTGCCCCAGGCGACCGTCACCGGAATCTCGGCGAGCGCGCCGATCTCGGGCAGGCGGACGTCGGTGAACGAGGCGAGAGCTTCGTCGAAGCCGGCCGCCTCCACCGCGCCGATCGCGGTGTCCAGCGCGACCTTCGCATCGAGTGCCCACGGCTTGCCGAAGATCAGGGAGAGGAACACGGTCCGGCCCGCGGCGGTGCCGAGGACGGATGGCAGGGCGGGGCGCAACTTGCGTGCGAGCGCTCGTGACTTGCCCAGCGACTGCTGGCACCAGACGCGACCCGCGGTGTCCCAGAACCCGATCGGCGAGTAGGCGGTGACGGAACGAGCCAGCCCGCGGGCGGCCAGATCGAGAGTGATCAGCCCGCCCATCGAATTGCCCGCCAGATGCGGCCGGTCGATGCCCTGCGCGGCGAGGAATTCGGCGAGCGCCTCGGTGAGGTTGGCGACCGTGGTGTGCGCCAGCGGATGCGTCGAGCCGCCGAAACCGGGCAGGTCCACCGCGATCACTTCGTACGACGCGGACAGTGTGTCGATGATCGGCTCCCACACCTGCCACCGGCTTCCGACCCCGTGGACCAGCACTAGGGGCTCGCCCGCGCCCACGCGGTGATGGTGCAACGTCGTCATGCGGCCAACACTAACAGCAGTCACCAGCCATCAGTTGGGATCGCGCCGTGTGCCGCTCCCTCTCATCCGGCGTCGTGGAGGACTGGCGTCACCACGGCCATGGTCGGTACGATAATTGGTATGGCAACGCGTAAGGTCACCCTTTCGCTGGATGAAGCCGCCTGGTCGTACGCCGAGCAGGCGGCAGCTCGGGCGGGAATGTCGCCGTCGGCTTGGATTTCCAAGGCCGCGCGACGGGAGGCCGTGCGCACCGGGGTCGGTCCGGTGTCGGATGTGACCGCCGAGGCCGCCGCGGACGCGGCCGAGCTGGCGGCCGCCGAGGAGGCGATGCGTGCGTCGGGGTGAACTGTGGATCTACAACCCGCATGGTTCGCCGCGTCGCCGAACGGTCGTGCTCATCAGCAGTGACGGCATCAACGAATCGCCTCGTCCTTGGTTGATCGCGGCCGAGGTCATCGAAGACGATCCGCAGGACATTCTCGCGGTTCCGGTGCAGGATCACGGCTGGGTGCATGCCGGAAACATCGGGCGCATCTTCCGCGGTTGGCTGGCCGAGCGGGTGGACGCGGTGGACACCGAAACCCTGGAACGGCTCGACACCGCGCTGCGGGCGGCAATGGATCTCTGAGGTCTGTCTGTATATAGCTTTCGCGGCAACATCTTTCGTTCCTCTCGCCGGGAACGACTACCGCTGGACGCCACACGGCATTATGGTGGCCACGCCACCGACGGGTGGTCAGTCGAGGAAGAGGAGTCAGGTGCGGATCTGCATGATCGCCGCGGCGCTGATCGCGCTGCCGGTACTCGCGGCATGCGGCAGCGACAAGGACACGGCGGCGCCCACGGTGACGCAGGCCGATCTCGCCAAGTCGTTGCAGGACAAGGGCCTCAAGAACAAGCAACTGGCCGACTGCGCCGCGAAGGTGTTCGTCGACCAGGGAATCTCGCAGGACGGACTGCGAATCATGATCAGCGACGAGTACGACACCAAGACTCCCAACCAGGAGACCCTGGGCATGAGCAAGGAGGACGCGGACAAGGCGCGCGCCGCCAGCGGTCGCATCGCCGGTGAGTGCATGGCGGCGCCCCAGCAGCGCTGAGCCGCCAGCGGTCCACGGGCACGGCCGGGTAGTCGATGATTCGCGTGGCAGGGCCGGGAGGCTGACGCCTACGTCGACGCGGGTGTCGACCAGAAGCCGAGGATCCGACCGTGTCACAGCCGCCTCTCCCGACGTCGCCGAACCCGGTCTGATCGCCGACAGCCCCGACCTGTCACTCCGTCCGGCCGCTGGTTCGCGCCCTCGGTTTCGGTGGCATCGTGCTCGGTGTGCTCATGATCGTGGTGGTGGCGGTCAAGCGACAGTGAGTTCGATTCGCGCCGTCGAACCCGCCTCCAGTCCCTCCGCGACCCGCACGGCCTTCTTCATCGGCAGCACATAGGTCGCCCGCGACTTGTCGGGAAATAGCGATGTAGACCACCGGCTGGCGCCGACGACCACATGCACCCGCACCGAGCCGAACCCACCCGAACGATGCGCGTACCGCTCTTCTATCTCATCGGCCACGTCCTCCGGCAGCGACACGAAATGCCAGGCGGCATCCCCCTGGTGTTCCCACACTTCCGCCGTGAACGAGTACCGCGAACCAGCCACGTCGCGACTGTAGCGGTGCGGACCGACAGTGATCGCGCCTCGGCCTGAGGCGCCGACGACCCGCTTCCGCGGGGACACGAACTCGCCCCCGCGCGAACACCGCCCCGCCATAGCTGAAGAGTCCGATCGGCACGGCAATCAGCGACGACCGCCTGGACTCCTTTCGAGTCCGCGCTGCACCGCGTCGTCGCACGCGCGGGAACTGCCCCGCACGCGACGCAACACCAGGCGAGTGTCCGGGCCCTACCGAACCGCTCGGCGCGAGGTGCGGCCGCCGAGCCGGGCGGCGAGGTAGGCAACGGAGTCTTCGATCAGCCCACCCACATCCGGATAGCCGTCGAGTCCGTGTACCGCGGGACCGTGCGCAGTTCGGTGTCGCCCCCAAGATCATGAGAGGTCCGCCTGGACCGGTTGTCGGGCAGGTCTGACGATCTGGGTGCGTCCGGCCCCGGCCGCCGCGGCAGCCTGGAGGAGGGTCAGCGCGGTGAGCACGCCCAGCGCCGGCGCCCAGCTTTGGGTGTGCGTGTGCAGGATGCCCAGGAGCGTCGGGCCGACGGCGGCCATGGCGAACCCGACCGTCTGAGCCATCGCGGCCAGCGCGGCCGCGTGGAGGGCGTCGCCGGCGCGTTCGCTCTGAAAGGCCATGGCCAGGGCCAGGCAAGCACCGGCGCCTGTGCCGAGCAGCAGGATCGCCAGGGGCGCCAGATCGGGGTCTACGGCGAGGAGCAGGAAGCCCGCGGCATCGAGCATCGAGGCGGCGATGGCGAGGCGGCGTTTCGCCGCCGCGGTGCGGGTGAGCCACGGCATCGTGTTGATGACCACCAAACCCAGGATTTGGAACGCGAACAGCGACCAGCCCGCGGTCTCGGGCGTCACGCCGTTGTCGTGCAGGACGGTGGGCAGCCAGGCGAGCGTCGTGTAGAACCCCAACGCCTGTAAACCCATGAAAGCGCTGACCTGCCAGGCCAAGGGCGAACGCCAGGGCATCGAGACTCCGCGGGCGGGAGAGGACGGCTCCGATACGGTTCTGTCCCCGATCCGCCACACCAGCAACGCGACGACGACCAGCAGCGTGGCCGAGGCGAGCGCCGGGCGCCAGCCGCCGGGCAGCACCTCTGCCAGCGGAACCGCGATCCCGGACGACACGGCCGCCGCCGCGCACATCGCCGCGACCCACGCGCCGGTGACCGCCGTGACACGGGCGGAACCGACGCTGTCTCGCACGATCGCGGGCAGCAGCACGTTCGCGAACCCGATCGCCACCGCGATCACCACCGTCCCGGCGAAGAGCCCCACCTGGCCGGGCGTCGAGCGAACCAGCAGTCCCACCAGCATCGCGACCAGCGCAAGCCGCACGAGCCGGTCGGGTCCATGACGCACGGTTCGCAGCACCGCCACGGGGACGACCGCGAAGATCAGCAAGGGCAGGGCCGTGAGCAGGCCCGCGTGCGTGCTGGACAGCCCGGTGTCGCCGGTGATCACCGGCATCAGCGGGCCGACGCAGGTCAAAGGCGCACGTAAGGTCGCGCCGACGAGCGCGATTCCGGGGACGGCCGGTCTGCTCATCTATCGCTGCGAGGTCGAAAACGTCATGCGGCGCAACAGCTTGTCGCGCAGGACCAACGCGTGGAAAGTGACCGCGCAGATGTGCGCGATCAACGCGAACAACAGCAGGTAGGCGAGCACGCTGTGCAGCGTCCGCAACGCGGCGTACAGCTGAGGATCGGCCGGTGCGATCGCCGGGACGCCCAGCCCTCCGAGAATTTCGATGGGAATCCCGGATGCCGAGACCAAAGCCCAGCCGACGAGCGGTTGGGCGAGGAACAGTACGTACATCAGGATCTCGGATCCGGTCGCGACGAGCCGCTCGGGTTTGGCCATGGTCTCGATCTGCGGCGGCGGACGGTGGCGGACACGGTAGACGAGACGGACGACCGCCAGCAGCAGGATGGCCAGCCCGATGGTTTTGTGCCAGCTCAGCAATTGGCTGTAGGCGCCGAGGTAGCCGACCATCGCCGCGCCGATGCCGATCATCGCGAGGATCAGAATCGCCATCGTCCAGTGCAGGATGCGCGCGGTGACGCCGAACCGGGTGGTGTCGCCGGTGCGTTCGGAGAGCGCCATCGGATCATGCCTCCTTCACGACGACGGCGCCGGTGGGTTTCGCTTCGCCCGCACGGCGGCGGAAGGACTCGGCGTAGGCCGCCGAGCGAGCTTGCAGGAGCGGGTCGTCGGATGGCGTGATGCCGTCGGGCAGCACGAGCGGATCGAAGTTCACGTTCTGCACGTTGTCCGCGGATTCGGTGTGCACCTGGTCCAGCACGACGGTGCCCACCTGCACTTCACGCCGATCAGCCGGCCAGGCCGCGGTGGCGTCGTCGGTGGGGTCGACGCCGCGTCGGCCGACCGTCACCAGGAACTTCCATCGCAGCGGCGCCGCCTGAATGCCGGCGACCAGACCCTCGAAGAGTGCGTTCTCGCCGGTTGCAAGCGGCGCGAGTCGAGGTGGGTTGTCCGGGACCAGCCGCCACCGCACCGGTACGGTGTCGCCCCTGGTGTTGGAGAACTCGAAGGCGTTCAGCCCGAAGAACGCCGTATCCGCGAAAGTGGCCGGCGGGGCGCCTTGTTCGATCACGCTCAGCGCGGCGGCGGTCTTCGGGTGCGCCGCGACGTATCGGCTCATGGCGGCGGGGTCGGGCTTGCCGGTGGCCGGGTCCGGTGCGAAGGCGAGTGTGCGGTCGTAGAAGTCCTGCGGCGACGCGTCGAGGAACACGGGGATGTTGATCATCGCCATCCGCCACTGCTCCCCACCGGGCAGAAACAGCCGTAACCCCAGTCCACGGGGTGCGGCCGGTATGTCGGGCATGTGCGGGTTGCCGCCTGCGAGAGAGAACCGGCCGTCGAGCCGGTAGCGGCCCGGCCGGAACACCGATGCCTTCGACAGCTCGACGCCGTTGCCGTTGCTTTCGAAATATCCGGCGACGGCGAGCCCTTTGGCGTGATTACGCCGGCAACCGGGGAAGGAGCCGCCCGCGGTGTCCTGCAGGCGATCCACCAGTCTGCGAGCGGTCAGTCGCCACGGCCCGATCACGTTCTCGGTGAGCAAGAACCCTCCGATTCCGGCGGCGCCGAGCGCGGCGACAGCGGCGCTGCCGAGCAGCGTGCGGCGATTCAGTCGCAAGGAGTGCCGGCTTGCCTCGGTCATGATTCCCTTTCTCCGTGTGCGGTGCTCCCGCGCATGGCGCGGGAGCACGACGTGGCGGTCTCGCGGATCACGGCGGACCCATGGACTGGAGCCGTTCGACCAGAACCGGGTCGACGTCGGGGTTGTCGGCCAGCAGCATGTCGATCGGCGGCGCGGACGCCGAGGCGATACGGATGTCGATCACGTAGGGTTCGCCCTTGTCGAGGACCTTGAACCCGCGCTCGAGCGCATCGGTGAGCTTCGCGGTCTTGGTCACCACCTCGCCCTCGATGTCGAATGTCTCGGCGATCTCGGCGAAATCTTGGGTAGGCCGGCCCAATCGCAGGTACCACGCGTCGCTGGTCGGCTCCCAGCCGTAGATCTGTCCGAGGGCGGAAAGACCGGTCATGAGGGTCTTGTATTCGTGGTTGTTCATCACCAGATACAGCACCGGCAGCGCGTATTTGCTCGTCGTCCACCACGAGTTGGTGTGGAACAGGGCCGAACCATCGCCGACTATGGTCACGACGTAGCGGCGCTTACCCACGGCGAGGGCGATACCTATCGACGCGGGCAGGGAGAATCCGAGCGACCCGCCGGAGGTACAGAAATAGGAATCGGGTGCGTCGTAGGCGATCGCCTTCTGAATCGCCGCCGAGATCGCGAAGTCCTCGTTGATGACGGTCAGCGGTTTCTGGAGTGTCTTCTGCACCTCGGCCAGCTTCATCGGCACGATGTAGTCCGGAATCGTCGGTTCGTGCCCGGGGGCCGTGGCCCCGGCCGCGGTGAACGCCTTGTCGCGACGGGCGTCGAGCTCGAGAATCCGCCTATTGCGCTGTGCCGCCGCGGATTCGTCGTAGGCAGGGTGGCCGACGACGGCGTCGATGATCAGCGGCAGACTGCGTTTGATGTCGCCGAGCACACCGACGCTCGCGTAAGAATTCTTACCGATCTCCCACGGGTCGTTGTGCAGCGTCACCTGCGTGAGCGCGGGCGGGATGATCGGGCCCTTCTCCCAGCGGAACACCAGGATCTGGGCCTGGGAGTTCACGCCGACCTGGAAGATGGTGTCGAAATCGGCCAGCTGCATGTGCACCCCGTCCTGGGTGGGCACGAGCTCGCCCTGCCAGTGCGGCAGATCGTTCGGATAGTTCATGCGGCTGGCCTGGTTCTCCGAGTACACCGCCGCGCCCAGGACATGGGACAGGCGCTCGATCTCCGGCCATGCGTTCGCCTCGCCGACCCCGTCCCCGACGAGCACCACGGGATTCTTCGCCTGCGCGAGCTGTTGGGCGGCGTCCGCGACACCGGCCGGGTCGGCCGCTACCGCGTGCGCGATGCGTGTCACCCGCCCCGGCTCCTGCATGGTGGGCGCTTCGAGCAGGAAATTCCACGGCAGCGAGACGAATACCGGCCGGAACGGCGGAACCAGGAGTTCCTTGAACGCGCGCTGTAGCACCAACGGCATTTCGTCGACACTGCGGATCTCGTGGGCCCACTTCGTGTATTGCTCGGCGGTGTGGACCAGATCGGAAGCCAGGATCGGTTCCTGGATCAGCAGCTCACTGTGCTGCTGTCCGCAGAGCACGATGAGCGGGATGTTGGATCGGTAGGCGTTGAACAGATTGCCGATGATGTTGGCCGTGCCGGGGGTGATGTGGACGATCGCCGCGCCGGGACGTCCCGACATCCGGGCGTAGCCCATGGCCGCGCCGAGCGCGATGTTCTCGTGCAGGCACGGCACGTACTCCACACCGTTCTCCGGAATGGTCGTCCCGTCGAGCAATGGAATCTCGTGCGTGCCGGGAACACCGAAGGCATATTCGGTGCCCACCTCACGCAGATAGTCGAAGATGATGTCGCGGCCCAGCCTGCGGGGCGGTGTAGAGGTCATATCCCTTTCGTTCCTGATAGGTCTGTCTGCACCCGGGTAGTGACGCGGCTCAGCGGCCGGTCCAGCTCGGTGGTCTTTTCTCGGTGAACGCGCGCGGCCCTTCTCTGGCGTCGGCAGAGCCTGCGCGCAAGGTCTCCCAGTGGTATCGGGCGGTGAACGCCTCGGGCAGTGGCATGGTGGAAGCCGCGGCCGCGGCCTCTTTGATGGCCCGCACCGACAGCGGGGCGCAGGCGAGGATGTCGGCGACCCAGGCATCTGTGCACGCGTCGAGGTCGGTGACGGCGACAACTTCGTTGACGAGGCCGAGTTCGGCGGCGCGGGCCGCGGTCATCCGGCGGCCGGTGAGCAGATGCCCCATCGCGATCCGATAGGGCGCCTGCCGGGGTAACCGGAACACTCCGCCCGCGCCGGGGATCAGGCCGAGTTTGGCTTCGGTGAGCCCGAACTCGGCGTTGTCGGCGGCGACGACGATGTCGCAGGCGAGCGCGAGTTCGAAACCGCCGCCGAGTGCGTAGCCGGCGACCTTGGCTATCAGCGGCTTCGCGAAGCCGAACCGATCGGTGATCCGGGGATGGCCGGGTCTGCCCGCGCTGCCGAACGTCGAGTATCCCTCGCCGTGGGCGATGCGCTGGGACAGCTCCTTCAGGTCCTGCCCGACCGAGAACGCGCGCCCGCCGCGACCGCTGAGCACGGCCACCCAGATCTCATCGTCGCGTTCGATGTCGTCCCACACCTGGGCCAGCTCGGTGTGCATCCGCGAGTTCATCGCATTGAGCACGTCGGGGCGATCCAGCTCGACGGTGGCGACCCGGCCCTGCTTGCGGTAGACCACGGTGGTCAGGTCCGGCAGCGGTGTCACTGCCGCGCTCCCGCGCTGAACCGGCCCACTTTCGCCAGCACGTCCACGCCGTAGAGCCGCAGCGCCTGATGCAGGGCGAACTCGGCCATGTAGGAGCGGAACGTGTCTTGCGGTTCCTCGGCGGTCACGATCATGTGTTTGTTCGCGACCACCGCGTCGGCTGCCAGTTGCTCGGCGGCGCGGGAGATCTCGGTGTCCATCGCGTCGGGTTCGACGACGCTGTCGAAGACGTATCGCGCGGCGGGTTCGGTGGCGTGGATCCGCTTGCCCCAAAGGATCACCTCGCGCGAAAGCCGCGAGGTCGAGCCGCGCCCCAGCCGGAGATTGCCCGCGCCCGGCACGATGCCTTCCTGTGCCGCCGGGAGGCTGAAGTAGCTGTCGGCGGCGGCGATCACGCGGTCGAAGACGAGCAGCAGTTGCGCGCCGCCGCCGATGGCGAAGGTGTCCACGGCGGCGATCCACGGTTTCGTGTGCAACCGCGGGGGCCATTCGGCGGAATCGCCGAGGGTGGACAGGCCGCGCAGGATTTTGGCGATGTACCCGGTCTCACGGCCGAGCAGGAATTCGACGTAGGAGATCTTGCCCTGGTGCAACCGGGTGAGATTGATGCCCGCACTGAACACCCGTTTGCCGCGGTAGCGCGGGTGGTTCATCTCGCCGCCTCGCACCACCCCGACCTTGGACCGGTCGTCGAGTAGCACCAGGTCGACCGCGGTTTCCATGTCGGCGACGTGCTGGTTGTCCTCGGCGTTGAGGCAGTGGGTATTGGTGATCGTGATGGTCGCGGTGTGGCCGGACCGGGTCAGCGTCGCCGCGGGCATGGTGATCCGGCCGGTGCTCTCGAAATCCGGCAGCAGCGCCTGTGCGCGGCGGGTCGGCCTGCGCATCGCGTCGAGCAGGTGGTTCCCGGCGATCGGGTCGGCGAACACCGCGTGGAAGAAGATCCCTTGGTCGACCTCCCAGCCTTCCTTGTGCGCCTGCACCGCCGCGGCGTCCGCGGCGTCCGCGGCGAGCTGACCAGGGTCGGGGAGCAGACCGGGGAACAAGGTGGTGACGGCGGCGGCGAGCTCGGTCAACCGCGGCGATTCACGCAGATTGTCGGTGGCGGCGAGATACACCTCGTGCAGATGCGCGCGTAAGAATGCCCGGCGTTGGGCTCGCAAAGCATCGAGGGCTTGCGCGGCTCGTGCGGCCTGGGCATCGTCGCGGCCTGCGACGGGCCCGAGTTCGGCTAGGACGCGGCCGCATTCGGCGGCCGCGTCCTGCAATGCGGCCTTGTCGTATCCGAGATCGCCGATGAACTGCGGCAGTGTGGTCACAAGGTGCTCCCGAGCCGACGCAGGGCGCGGTCGGATGCCGCCAGATGCGCCCCGAGCGCGTCTTCGAATCGGGTGGCCGCGGCATCCAGGACCAGGCGCCTGCGGATGGCGATCTCCGACCCCGCGGTCGCCTCGAACAGCGCCAGACCTGCCTGGATCGCTTGGGTTTCGGCTTCGGCGCTGTCATCGATCGCCGCGTCCACCAAGCCGTGCTCGAGCGCTTGGGATGCCGAGAGGCTGCGGCCCTGTATCGCGAGCGTTCTGGCGAGCCCCGCGCCGTGCTGGGCGACCAGCCGATGCAGCGCCATGGCCGGCCAGCTACCTCCGTCGGAAGCAGCGAATCCGAGAACCGACCCCGATCGCAGGATGCGGTAGTCGGCGACGAGCAGCAGCTCGGCCGCGGGACCGTAGGCATCGCCGTCGACGGCGGCGACGATCGGCGCGGGCGCCTGTTCCAACCGTCGCAAGGCGCCTTCCCACTTGCCGACGGTGCCGATGTCCACCGCACCGGGCCAGGAGAAATCGTGGCCCGCCTCCGGCCCCCTGATGTACAGGACGACACCGTGCGGCCGGTCTCGCGGGGCGTCTTCGGCGCGCAGTGCGATCGTGGTGACCGCGTCGATCAGCTCGGCCGACAGCGGTTGATCGGCCGGTATCACCGCGGCTAGGACGTTGGTGCCGGACCCGTTGGATGTACTCATCGTTCCCCCTGTGTGTAGTGCGATCGCCGTGGATCAGAAGCGGAGCAGAGCGGTCTCGATCTGCGAACCTGGGCCCATCGTCATGAGGACGCCGTAGTCGCCGGGGCGGACCCGGCCTTCGGTGAGCAGCCGCTGATAGGAGAACAGGAACGAGCCGCTGGAAAGGTTGCCGAAATCGCGCATCACCCCGGTGGTGTGGCGAAGATCGTGGGCGGTGAGACCCAGGTTGATCTTGACTGCGTCGATGACCTTCTTGCCGCCGGAGTGCACGATCCAGTGCGCGATGTCCTTGCGACGTAATCCGGTGCCGTGCAACAGCTTGTCGATCACGATCTCGGCGTGCGCGCCGACCTCGTAGGGCACTTCCTTGTCGAGGTAGAAACTGAACTTCCCGGCGTCCTCGTCCCAGTCGTAGCGCATCGCGCCGACCGCGTGCCGGATCATGTAGCTGCTGGTGGTCAGCAGCGAAGGCGTCGGGCTCGAACCCGCCCGCGCCGCCGCGCCGCTGCCCGCGCCGGCCTGCACTGCCAACGCGGCCGCACCGTCGCCGAAGAGGCTGTTCACCACCGCGGTGCGCATCGTCCCGTCGAAAACGTAGGCCGCCGAGCATGCCTCGGAGCAGACGAGCAGAGCGAGCTCGCCCGGATGCGCGGACGCCCAGTTGGCCACGGCGCCGAGTCCGTTGAGCCCGGCGTTGCAGCCCATGCCGACCACATCCAGCCGGGCCGTGTCCGGATCCAGGCCCAACTCGTTGATCAGGAGCGCACTGAAGCCGGGCGTGAGGAATCCGGTGGTGGTGACGGCCACCAGATAGCGCACTTCGTGCAGTTCACGACCGATTTCGCGCAGGCATCGGCGCAGTGCGTCGGCGCCGGTGCGCACACCCTGACGGCGATGTTTCTCCAGCAGCTCGCCCTGGGTTTCGACTCGGAACTCGCCGTCGTCGCCCCGTGGGGGCAGGGCCAGATGTCGTTGCTCGATGCCGCCGTTGAGGAAGACGCCCCGGATCTTCGGGTCGGTGATCTTCAGCAGATCGATGAGTTCACGTTGGTTGTAGCGATCCGGCGGGTTGGCTGTGGCAACTCCGAGCAACTTCGGTGGAGTGGCCACCCGCTGGGTGTGGCTGCGTAGGTTCTGCTCGAGTGCTTCGACCCGGGCGGTGCTCATGGTCGTCATGCTCAGTTCCTGTGCTGATAAGTGGAGGCGCGCAATCGTGCGGGCGCGAGAGACCGATAAATGCGATGCGTTTACGGCCGGCGCTACATGGCAGCCGGCAGACGACAGTAAGTCGGACTGTTATCGCCCGTGAATGCGTGCTACGCATTCATCGAGCAGGGCACATCGAATAAATTGGTATGCCACCCCCATTCCCCCCGAGCAGTTGATCAATTCGGCACAGCCGCATGGCGGCTATGTGGTGGTTCGGCTTCTGGTCAGGCCCGGAAGCGAAACCTCGATCGGTTCCGAACAGTACCCCTGCTCGATCAGGGGTGGCAACCCCTAAACGTTAGGGGTGTACCCCGATCGTCGGTGGAGGGATGTCGAAACATGTTGTGCAAGAGCATATTTCGTGCCCGGACTGCCGCCCAAAAGGTCGTCCGTAAACGTACTATCGACCATCTTTCAGTGGCCTTAGGTTCGCCTGGACAAGTGACCGACCAACGCCGGTGATCGGTGTGACCGTGGTCTAATCAGCGAATGGAGTCACTCACCTCGGCGCTGGTGCCGCACGTCTTCGCGGAGACGCCGGGACACTTGATCAGGCTGCTCTACCAGCGGCACAATTCCATCTGGCACGCCACGGTGGGTGACTCGATCACGCCGACGCAGTTCGCCATTCTCAACGTCGTCTACAGCGACGGGCCCTCGACCCAGCACGAGATTTCCGTCCGAGTCCGGACCGACACCTCGACAATGGCGCAAGCCGCCGCCTCACTGGAGCGCAAGAATCTGATCAAACGATCGGTGAACCCCGCCGACAAGCGGGAACGGCGGATCGCCCTCACCCGCACCGGACGCCGGGAATACGCGCAGCTGCTGTCGAAAGCCGATGAAGTTCAGCGCATCCTGTTCGAGGTACTCGAACCGGACGACCATCCCCGTGCCCTCGCCTTGCTGCAAAGCCTCGCGGGGATCCCACCGGCCACGCCGGCCCGCACCGATCAGCGGTGAGCGACCGGCGCCGGAGTTGGGCAGGAGGTGCAGGCCCCCATTTCGATCGCGCTGCGCGCAACTCGTGAGCACCCGGCCGGGGTGCGCGATGGTGGGCTGATGACGACCACCGAGGCCCAATCCACCACCGACGCCGAACTGGATGCGATCTTCGGACCGATATTCGACCGCATCGCCCAGGGCGCCGTGGCGCGCGAGATCGATCGAACCCTGCCCTATGACGAGGTGGGCCTGCTGCGCGCGGCGAAGTTCGGCGCGCTGCGCGTTCCGGTCGAGTTCGGCGGGTACGGCGTCACCGTCCGGCAGCTGTTCCGGTTGCTCGTAGAACTCGCCGCCGCCGAATCGAACCTGCCGCAGGCGCTGCGGGTCCACTTCTCGTTCGTCGAGGACCAGTTGCTGTCGGGCCAGGGGGCCGAGCGGGAGCGCTGGTTGCGCGCGGTGTCCGACGGCACGCTGGTGGGCAACGCGATCACCGAAGCGGGCGTCGGCGCGGTGGACCGCTACCGCACCACACTGACCCAGGACGGGGAACGGTGGCTGCTCAACGGTGTGAAGTACTACAGCACGGGATCGCTGTACGCGGACTACATCTTGGCGGCCGCCGACCGCGACGGTGAGCGCGTCGGGGTGCTGGTGGACGCGCACGCCGAAGGTGTACGCCGGCACGACGATTGGGACGGCTTCGGGCAGCGGCTGACGGCCAGCGGCACCACGGAATTCACCGACGTGGTGGTCACCGAGGACCGCATCCTGGGTCCGGGCTACGGCGCGCCCGGCCCGACCTACGCCACCTCCTACCTGCAACTGGTGCAACTCGCGGTGCTCGCAGGCATCGCCAAGCGCGCCGAGCGCGACGTCCGGGAATGGGTCGCGGCGCGCACTCGCGGCTACACGCACTCCGCGGCCGATCTGCCCCGGCACGATCCGCTGGTGCAGCAGGTGATCGGGCGGCTGTCGGCGGCCGCGTTCGCCGCCGAAGCCAGTGTGCTGGCCGTCGCCGATGTGCTCGACGAGGTGCTGGCCGGCGGCGCGGACGACGACGGTGCCGTGGTGGCGGCCGAACTCGCCGCGGCGCAAGCCCAGCTCGCGGTCATCGACCTGGTGCTGCCCGCCACCTCGCTGCTGTTCGAAGTGGGTGGCGCTTCGGTGGTCTCCGAACGGCTGCGGTTGGATCGGCACTGGCGCAACGCTCGCACCATCTCGGTGCACAATCCGGCGATCCAGAAGGCGCGGGCGGTCGGCGATCACCTGCTCAACGGCGTCGATCTGCCGTTCGCCTGGAGCGCGGGCGAGCGCACGCCCGCCAGGGGAGCCGCGCAGTGACCCGCCGGATCCGCTTCAACGCCTTCGACATGAATTGTGTCGCCCATCAGTCACCCGGGCTGTGGCGGCACCCGGATGACCAGTCGCACCGCTACAAGGAGCTGGGCTACTGGACCGAGCTGGCGCGGCTGCTGGAACGGGGGCGCTTCGACGGCATCTTCATCGCCGACGTCCTCGGCACCTACGACGTCTACGGCGGCGACGACGCCGCCGCGCTGCGCCAGGGGGCGCAGATTCCGGTGGCCGACCCGTTGCTGCTGGTCTCGGCCATGGCCGCGGTGACCGAGCATATCGGGTTCGGCATCACCACCGGCACCGGATTCGAGCACCCGTACCCGTTCGCGCGACGGCTTTCCACCCTGGACCATCTCACCGACGGCAGGCTCGGCTGGAATGTGGTGACCGGTTACCTGCCCTCGGCGGCGCGTAATTTCGGCGCCGCCGACCAGCTCGACCACGACGAGCGCTACGACCAGGCCGACGAGTACCTCGAGGTGCTGTACAAGTTGTGGGAAGGCTCGTGGGAGGACGACGCGGTGGTCCGCGACGGGGCGGCGGGCATCTACGTGGATCCGGCCAAGGTGCACCACATCGGCCATCGCGGCACGCACTTCACCGTGCCCGGCATCCACCTCTCGGAACCGTCGCCGCAACGCACGCCGGTGATCTATCAAGCGGGAGCGTCGCCGCGCGGGGTACAGTTCGCGGCCGAGAACGCCGAGGCCATCTTCATCGCCGGCCCGTCGAAACGCGTGCTCGCGCAGACGGTATCCCGGATCAGGAACGCGCTGGAAGCGGCGGGCCGCGCGCGTGACTCGGCGCGTGTCTACGCGCTCGCGACGATCATCACCGACGCGACCGACGAGGCGGCGCGGCGCAAGCACGAGGAGTACCTGTCCTACGCCAGCGTCGAGGGCGGTCTGGTGTTCATGTCCGGATGGATGGGCATCGATCTTTCCCGCTACGACCTCGACGACCCGATCGGCGAGGTGCAGAGCAACGCGATCCAGTCGGCGGTCGCGGCGTTCCAGGAATTCGACGACGACGGGCGGGAGTGGACGGTCCGCGATATCGGCAAGTGGGCAGGCATCGGCGGTATGGGTCCGGTGTTCGTCGGTTCCGGGGAGACGGTCGCCGACCTGCTCCAGGAATGGGCGGCCGAGACCGATCTGGACGGATTCAACCTCGCCTACGCGATCACGCCGGGATCCTTCGAAGACATCGTCCGGCACGTGGTTCCGGTGTTGACCGCCCGTGGCGCGTACGCGGAGGAGTACGTGCCCGGCACGCTGCGCAACGCCCTGTTCGGCGCGGGCGACCGGTTACCCACGGACCATCGTGGCGCGAGTTACCGGTTGGGAGGTTCCGGATCGACCGCCTTGCCGGACGCGGTGTCGCGGCCGGGAGCAGCGCGTCGGCGTCGGTGACACCGGGGGCGAGTCGTGGCGCGGCTGCGGTGATTCCGGCGCGGCGGTCGGCGCCGAGGCGGGTTTCGGCGATGTGGCTCAGCGCGTGCACGTAAGAGCCCCTGTACCGGACCGGTCACCGGAGCGTCAGGCCGAGCGGGTCTTCGGCCCGGCATCGACAGCCGCCGAGATCTATGAAGGTCGGCTTCCAGAACTGGCGACCTCTCTCGGCCAGCTGGCCCCGGTCAACGACTTCGTCGAAGCCCACGGGCTGCGCTGGGCTCCCGCACCTGAGCCGTCGCAGCGGTACCCGGACGGTTACGGCTACCAACACGGCGACGAAAGTTGTGTTGGTGGAGGGGGAGTATTCCAACCTTGGTCTATCGGCTGGGTTTGACTGTCTCGGTGGCGGTGGGCAGGTTGGTGGGAGTCTGCGGTGGCGATGTCCGCGGCCGGGCACGAGGCGCAGACCCTGAGGAAGGCAAGGGAGAAGGGTGTCGTTGTCCGACCTGGGTTTCTATGTCCACTTCGCCACGTGTGGCGAAGTGTTGGGGGCCGGCATCGGCACCAGTCCTGCGGAGTGGGAAGCGAAGCTGGGGTCGGACTATATCGATGACAGGGTGCAGGCCCGCATGCGCCGGGACTACGGCCTTGTGGAGCTTTCGTTCGAGGAGGACAAGGGTGAATGGTCCTGCTTCGGCATCAGCGTGCAGGCGCACCGTCTGATCTGGGGTGAGGTATCCACCGTGCCAATGTTCCTCCGAACCGAGTACGGCGAGTTCGCGACTCGGGTGGGGTTCGACGAGTTGGCTGCTCTGATCACCGGGCTGGGCTACCGCATCGAACCGGACAACGACGCGACGACCACCGACATTCACCGATACAGGGTCCTCGAGTCCGGTGCGAGGGTCTTCGTTGTCGCCGACGCTGATCCTTACGGAAGTGCCGATGTGGATGCGGAGGATCCTGTCGAGCGCAGAGTGGGCGATGTGTGGTCGATCAACTTGTCCCGTGCTTGGTGGTCGGGCTGAAGCCTGAGCGAGGACACTGCGCCACCACCACTCCAACAGCGGTGTCGAAATGCGGGACCGCAAACATCACACTCCATCAGGGGATGCTCAATCGATTTCGTATCGCAGCATCACGAGCGCGTCGTCCGCCCACTCCGAGATACTTTGAGGTGGTGGTAGTTCCACGCCCGCAACGCCGCTCGTCGCGCCGAACTCCTGCGCCAGCGCTGCCATCAGCGCTGAAGCCTGGGGCAGTGTCGCGGGGTCGTTGTCCGGGTCGTCCATGCTCAGGCCGAGGACGAGATCGTTTTCCTCGGTGAGGGTGATGATGGCCTGGTAGTAATCGTTGGCTTGCAGGTAGAGGGAGAATGCTCTCTTCGCGCAGGGATCTCGGCGCAGTTCCGCCAGAGCGTCCAGGTCGCCGGGAGCCGGTTCACCTGCGATGAATGTTCGGACGAAGGCGTCGAAACGAGGCTCTTGCGGGTTTTCGGTGTCGACGTAGCGGTTGATGAAGCGTGAGAGCACGGCGGCGCGGTCACTGGGATGGACCCGGACGTAGACGTCAAGACTGGGAGGCATCTCTCAGCACACGCATTCGAACGTCAGCTCACTATGCACCGGAGTCGCGGTCCACATGGCCTCGACGAGTGCCTGCCGCTGCGCCTGGGCACGCACTTCGGCTAGCGCCGCTGCTCGTAGCGGGCCGATCGGCTCGAACCTGAACCCCGTATCGGGGGCGTCCAGACCAGGCTCGTGGGCGAGCAGTGCCGGCTCGTCGTCGAAAACCATCGTCAGCTCGACTTGCCACAGGTGCTGCCAGTCGGGATCATCGGCCTCGATCTGCTCGCCGGGGTCGACCACAGCAAGTTGTCTGGTCAGCGTCAGGCTGAGACGGTTGTTGTCCCAGGAATGCCGACCCCATTGAACGATGAATCCATCACTGTCGTCCGGCGCGATCCCGTCGATCTCCGTCTGCGAGAACTCGACGAACGCACGCCATGCCGCCTCGACATCGGTTACCGCAGCCGGGCCGACGCCATGCTTGCCCAGGAACTGCTCAAACGATTCGGCGGCTGCTTGCCATGGGATCGGCATAGCGAACGGTATCAACGGCAGCTCGGATGGAACCGAGGCGACCCACGCCGCCACCCGCGACCTTCTCTCACACCCCGGGACAGGACCTGCGTTCTCGAGGTCATCTTCGGCCTGCTCGATATGTTGCTGACCGAGCGGGAGAGCATCGAACAGAACGATCTTCTGCCGCATTACCGCACAGCCGCAACACCATCGTGCCGGATCGCGGTGTATTGGCCCCAGTCTCGGGCGGAGAGTGCTGCCCATCGGACGGCGGTTTGTGGGGCCAGTCCGAGTAGGTCGGCGAGGACGGGAACGGGCATCACGGCGGCGAGCTGGAACATGGCTGCCTTGCGGGCGTGGGAGGGGTGGATGCCGCGGGCGACCAGCCGCGACCGCATGCTCTCGGTCGTGAGGTGCTTGCCGGGAACCCCGCCGGGGAACAGCCATTGGTCGGGGCGACTGACGTAGGAGGCCCATCCGGGGCGGGTGAGGTGGTCACGGACGAGCCGGTCCAGGGGGTCGGGAAGCTCGATGGGTTCGGTGTCGAACGTGACGGTCACAGCGTCGGGGTGGGTGGTGATCTGGTGTGCGCGCATGCGGCAGATGCGGGAGACCGGCTGGGCGAACAGCAGCATGAACAGGCCGCCGATGCGGGCGTAGAGGTGGATCGTGTCGTCGTGGAGCAGGGTTTCGACGTGATCCCACCGCTGCTCGTCGGACAGCACGACCTCCGGCAGCGACGTCGGGGGCTTCGGTATCTTCAGGCCAGACGTCACGCCGGTCTTGCCGGCCCATTCGATGAACGGCGCGAGCATGCCGGCATGGCCGGGATGCTCGACCAGGTAGCCGTCCAACTCCGCCTGCGTGAGGTGAGGCAGTGCGATTTCTCGGTCGTCGAGCCAGGTGAGGAACCCGATCGCGGACAGGACCGCTGCCCGGCCGCTCAGAGCGGCGGAGCGGGTGACTCGGTCGCCGAGTAGGTGTAGTCGGCGCAGAACGTGCCATCGGGCGAAGCGGTGGACCAGGTCTGCGCGAGGCTTGGGGTGCGCGGCGAGGAGGTCACCCAGCCACGACGGAATCCGCGCGACCAGCGGCTGATAGTGCGGCAGAACACCCGTCGCGGCGAGGAGGTCGCGGATGTAGTTCACGTTCCGGTCGCAGGGCAGATCATCGAAAGCGGCGTGACTGATGGCCATTTCGCCGCGCGCCATCAGAGCCAGAATGTCCGGGCGCGAGGAGCGCCGCGTCAACCAATACAGCGTGGTCTGGGCCCGGGGCCCGGTGAGCAGTGTGTCGTAGACAGGCCGCAGGAGGGGGTGGACTTGGCCGGTGTCGTCCGACAGCAGGTCGGTGAGGCGGTGACGCAGGGTGCAGGTTGCGCAGCAGGCGCCGAAGACGTTGTCCTCGCGGCCGCAGTCGCGGCAGGCGAACGAGGAGGTGTTGCCGGTGCAGGCTGTGCAGGCTGGCCGACGTTGCTCGTCGTAGAAGGCCAGGACTTTCTGTTCACCACATCCCGGGCAGACCTGCACCGCCCGCCGTCGTCGCATCCAGCACGCTTCGCAGATCCGCTGTTCGAGGAACACGCGCGTGTGTTTCGCCGACCGCCCGCACTGCGGGCAGACCCTCGGCGGCACGGGCCGCCGCCCCATCAGGGCTGCGGCCGGCGCACAGTTGCCCGAATCGGCCGCAAGGCACCGATTTCCAAGCCCTCCTCGGCGGCGCCGTCGGTGCCGGTGGCGACGACTTCGTCGTACTCGACGGCGGGTTCGAGCAGATCGTTGGGTTCGCAGTCGAGGATGTCGCACAACGCTGCCAGCAGATCGGTGTTGATCCGCTGCGGCGCTGTCGTGACCAGGCGGTGCACGTACTGGCGGCTCAGATTCACCCCGCGTTCGGCCAGCAGCGGGACCAGTTCACTGGTCTGGAACATGCCGCGGGTGGCCATCATCTGACGAAGATGCCAGCGCATGACGAGGCGTCGACCAGTCACCAGTCCTCCTTCCCCGTGCCGTGTTCCGGTGCGTAGACCCTGCTCAGCGCCGAACGTAGCGTCTTGTTCTTGAAGTCGCTGCTCACCGAGGCGTAGATCGCGGTCGTGGACGCGAAATGGTGGCCCACCTGCTCCTGCACGAACCGTTCCGGATACCCGAACTCGATCAAGTGCGTCACGTAGGAATGGCGCAGACAGTGCAGTGTCAGATCGGACTCGAGACCGGCCTCACCGCGGATCCGGGCGAACCGTCTCTCCAGGAAATGGGCATCAACCCGGGTCAGGCGTTCGGTCAGCCACAACGCCGGATGATCCCCGGCCGCGAAGATCGGCCGCGCGTGCTCGACCCACTGCCGCATCCCGGCCACCACCCAATCGAACTCCGGCACCGTCAGCACGGTCCGCCGACGCGGGACACCACCACGTGTGGACTTGCCGTAGCGCACATGCACCGACCCGTAGGTGCCCCACTCGGGCACGTGCGGATTCGGCCGCAGATCCACCACATCCAACCGGCACAACTCGTTGCGGCGCAGCCCATAGGCATACGCGGTTTTGACCATCTGAGCATCACGCAACGCGGCCAGCGCCCCCTTGCGCCCTGACCCGGCGATCCGTTCCACCCGGTCATCGAGGAAGTCGAACAACTGCTGCAACTCGCTGTAGGACAACGGTCGTCGCCCTGGCCGGCCTTCATAGTCGGTCAGATGGACCACGGTGTTCCACTCGTGGCAGACCTGAACCGGCACCTGCCCGAACCGGTCCCGACACTGGCGAACCCACTCATAGCGAGCATCGGTCAGATAGTCGCAGAACATCCGCAACGTCAGGTGATAGCCGCGGATCGTGGACACCGCCAACCGTCCACCCGTCTCCGAGGTCAACGACACCGTGAAGTCCTCCACGTCCGCCGGCGTCCACGCCCACGGGTAGGAACCGGTGAACTCCACGAAGCGGCGCACCAACTTGATGCGCGGATCGATCGTCGACTGCGACAGCATCCGCGCAGCCTGTTGCTTCGTCCAACCCGCCAGCATGCCGTCGAACACCGCTGCGGGCTCATCGAGATGCCGCACATCCTTGACCAGAACCAGCCCCGCAGCACCAGGGATCTTGTTCAACAAACCCGCTCCCGACCGTCAACGGAAAAGCGACAATGTCGCCTCAAAGTAGCCGGGTTCGCGACGAAGTCAAGGACCACCAGGTCATCGGAATCGTGTCGCGCATACGATCAGCGATAGTCCACCAGCACTGCCGCCAGACGGTCACCTTTTAGTCGATAGTCCCGGTTAGGAGGCATGGTGCAAAGGGTGTGCCAACGTATACCCCCTAGGCGTGTATTTGCGGTCGCACTGACCAGGGAGAACGAGCATATGTTGTTTTTCGGCGATTACTACCGCGACCCTTTGTAGCTGGGGGTTGCTGTGCTCATGTTGTACGTGCTGCCAGCAACCGGTCGAGATCCGCACGGAGGGTCTGTTCCAGACTCGAATAAGCGTTCCTGGAGCCCTCGGACACGGCGGAGTTGGTTCCTTCTTGCGCCCATTGCAAGTCTTCGGCGGTCCGTCGGATCGCCGAAGCTCGTTCGAGCGGGGTGCCTTCACGGGCGATGGTCTCATTGGTCACCACCCGCCAATCGACGCCCGAGCCTTGCAGGGCGGCGCGCAACTGCGGGCCGGGTGCTTCGGGTAGCACCACAAGATCGAAATCCGGCGTCGTGACGTCGCCGAGGATCTGCGCTTCGACATGCTGCCTCGATCTGAACGGCTGACCGTCGTAGTCGCGGCCGACGCCGCTCAGCACGGGATCGGCAGACCGCGCTCGGGCGTGATAGGACCATTCGAGGGGATCGGTGAGCGGGGACGGAATTGCGTATGGCTTGTGTACGCCCGAGTCACCGACAACGAAGGCGGTGCGTTCACGAACGTCAGGCGTCAGGTAGAGCTGGTAACGGCCGTACTCCCTGGTCAAGAAATCCGGTCCTAAGCCATCCAGGAGAGGTCCGGCAGGACGCACGCCCCCGACGGCGACAGAACCGTAGACGGGGGAGCGTCCGGCTACGAATTCCCGGCCGAACCACTGGCTTTCGTCGTGTTCGCGCCATCTGTCGTTCCAGACCGGCTTGTAATGGCCCTCACCGAGTATGGAGATCAAGTCCCGCTCGGTCGGCACTCGGATCACCACCGGTTGGCCTTCGAGGGCGGTTCGCAACTCGTTTCTCATCTGCGTCCGCACATCGTCGAGACTTCGACCGAGCGAGGACGCCAACTGCTCCATATTCCGATGAATGTGAGCGTACTGCTCGAGTCGTGACCAGGGCTCGTCCCGTAAGTCCTCCAGCTCGAACTCTGTGGGGCCGCGGTCTCCGAACCGCTCGCGTAGTTTGCGGTCCAAGTCCTGCCTGGCCGTCGCGAGAGTTCGCTCGTCAGGAGGGGCCGGGCAGACACGACGGACGACCGTCGGGGTCTCGGGTTTCCCCGGCCCCCCTTCGGACCCGGCCGTATCTCCCATCGACCGAGCGACCCGATCGCCGCCTTGTGCGTCCTTTGCCTCGAGTTCGTCGAGCCCCGAGCGAAGTTCCCCGGTCATGTCATCGGAGAAGGATTTGTGTCCCTGGGTGAACCTTCCGAAACTTCGACCGATCCGCTGGGCGCCCTCGCGAAGCAGGTGTCTGGCCCACATGAATCGAACCTTTGCGGTGACCTTCCGTTGCATGCCCTCGAAGCATGCTATCCGACCGCTAAACCCTGTACGACCCCACCTCGAGAGCCGGTAAAGGGTCCTGGTAGTACTCGCGCGGAAAACAACGACAAGGGTCCGACCAGCAGCGATGGCGCGTTACCAGAAGCCGAACCAAACCCTCATCGGCAGCCGAGCCCAAGCACCAACCCAACCCACCCGACCCCGAACACGAAAACGTTCTCTACCAGCCCGCCAAGCCATATCCGCCCGATTCTCGGCCGATACTACGGCGACCCCCGCACACATCCCGCGCCCAGGCGAGGATCCCCTCGCACGACGACGTCGAGGCGGTCTGGTCGTGGAAGACCGGGGTGCCGTTGTCCGGGGCAGTGCGCTACGGCACGCAGTACGACTACCGGTGCCCGCGGTGCCGCCGCGAGGTGGTCCCGCCGATGCGACCGACGTGCTTCCGTAACGTAGTCGGGCGGCGCCGGGAGCCCAGCGCGGCGGCGCCCGGCGGGTCTTTGCCCGCGAGGCGATCAGATCGCGGCGAGGAATATTTCGGCTACCGCTTCCAATCCCGCACGATCGACTTCGTCGAAACGCCCGGGGCGCGGACTGTCGAGGTCGAGCACCCCGACGAGTGCTCCGTCCCGCACCAAGGGCACCACTATTTCCGAACGCGTGTCGGCATCACAGGCGATATGGCCGTCGAACGCGTGCACATCCGGCACCAACTGAGTCTGTCCGGTCTGCGCCGCAGTGCCGCACACGCCTTTTCCGAGCGCGATGCGTACGCACGCGGGCTTGCCCTGAAACGGGCCGACGACCAGTTCGCGTCCGTCGTAGAAATAGAAACCCACCCAATTCACATCGGGCAGCGCATGGAACACCAGCGCGGAGAGGTTGGCGGCGTTGGCGATACGATCCGTTTCGCCCTCGACCAGCGCTTCGGCCTGCGCGGCGAGCCGACGGTACTGCTCGGTGCGGTCTCCGGTCAATTCGGCGACGACGAACGACATGGCCCGAATGGTACGCGCTCGGAAAGCGCTGTCTGCCCATTGATTCTCGGTGATCGCAACACTCTCGCAACGCCGTGCGGGCACAGCATCATCCCTGCATGACATCGCAGCAATCCGTATCCCGTTCCACTCGTTCGGCCGCGGTTATCGGCGCCGGACAGACCGGCGTCACTGCGGCGCTAGGACTTCTCGACGCCGGTTTCGACGTCACCCTCTACAGCGAGCGTGATCAGCGAGCCTTGCGTGACGGCGTGCCCGCCACCGGCACCGCGCTGGAATTCGGCGAGACCCAGCAAGCCGAGGCCGCCCTCGGATTGGACAGCTACACCGCGCGGGCGCCCCGCCACACCGGCCTGAGCGTGCGCATCGCGGGACCCGAACGCGCCGAATTGATCCAGTTCGACGGCCATTTCGACGGATACGTCGGCGTCGCGGTCGACACCCGGCTCAAGTCCGACGAGCGGCTCACCGCGTTTCTCGAGCGCGGCGGCCGGTTCCTGGTCGAGCAGGTGACGCCGGAGACGCTCGACGGCATCGCCGCGGCCAACGAACTCACCTTGGTCGCGACCGGGCGTGGCGGTCTGTCGGACCTATTCCCCGTCGACGCGCAGCGCACCCCTTACGACGCCCCGCAGCGCTCGCTGCTCACCGTCACGGTGACCGGCATCGGTCACGACGAGAGCGTTTTCGCCCATCGCAGCGTCGCAGGCGGCGCGCACAGCGGCTTCTCCATCCTCGTCGAGCAGGGCGAAGGGTGGTGGGGTCCGTACCTGCACAAGGACGTCGGCCCCAGCTGGGCGTTCCTGGGTTGGGCACGTCCCGGCAGCGACTGGGAGAAGCGTTTCGCCGCCGCGGACTCCGCCGAATCGGCGCACCGCATCGTGCAGGACCTCTACCGCGACTACATCGACTGGGATCTGCCGGAAGTGCTGGCCACCCGGACCATTCCGGAGGACCCGCACTCGTGGCTGAAGGGCGCGGTGCGTCCGGTCGTGCGGTCCGGTGTGGGGCGCACGGCCGGCGGGCACGCGGTCGCCGCGCTCGGTGACACCGCCATCGCCTACGACCCGATCGCCGGGCAGGGCGCGCAGAGCGGACTGATCCAGGCGCAGCGGCTGGTCGCGGCCGCCGCCGTGTACGAGGGACCGTTCGACGAGGCGTGGATCGCAGGTCAGTACACGGCGTTCCTGGCCGCCCGCGCCGACGCGGCCAACAAAGTGACCAGGCTGTTCCTCAGCGATCCCGAGCTGGCCGACATCGGCAACGCGTTCTTCGCCGCGGCGGCCGTCGACCCGGCGTTCGCCTCGGCGCTGGTCGGCTTGCTGCATCGCCCGCAGCCGTTCCTGCCCGTCGACTCGCCGGAAGCGGCCAACGAGTTCATCACGCGGGTCACCGGTGTGGACGCCGCCGAGCTGCTGGGCAGGTTCGCACCCGCGGGCACGTTCTCCAGGTCGAGCTACGCGCCCGCGCTCGCCGACGCCTGATCCGATCGCACGGATTCGAACTCTCGTCCCGATCGGGGGCCGGTGCTGGAGTGGAAGGAGCGCCGGACGCATTCGTGGCGTCCGGCCTCCGATCCGACGGCTACCCCCGAAAACCATGGAGCAGCTATGACAACGGAGCAGATCGCCGAACAGATCCGGTTCGCCTACTGGGTGCCCAACGTCAGCGGGGGACTGGTCACCAGCGATATCGAACAGCGCACCAGCTGGGATTTCGACTACAACAAGAAGCTCGCGCAGACCGCGGAGAACAACGGCTTCGACTACGCGCTGTCCCAGGTGCGCTACACCGCCTCCTACGGCGCGGAGTTCCAGCACGAGTCGACCTCGTTCAGCCTCGCGCTGCTCGGTGCCACCGAACGATTGAAGGTCATCGCGGCCGTGCATCCCGGGCTGTGGCACCCGGCCGTGCTCGCCAAGTTCGGCGCGACCGCCGACCACCTGTCGGGCGGCCGGTTCGCCATCAACGTCGTCTCCGGCTGGTTCGCCGGTGAGTTCACCGCGCTCGGCGAGCCCTGGCTCGAGCACGACGAGCGCTACCGGCGCAGCGCGGAATTCCTCGAAGTGATCCGCAAGATCTGGACCGAGGACAACGTGGACTACGGCGGTGACTTCTATCGTATCCGGGACTTCACCCTGAAGCCCAAGCCGCTGAACACGTCTGAGCGCCCGAATCCCGAACTGTTCCAAGGCGGTAACTCCACGGCCGCCCGGCGCAACGGCGGACGCTACGCCGACTGGTACTTCTCCAACGGCAAGGATTTCGACGGCGTCACCGAACAGCTCGACGACCTGCGCGGCGTCGCCCGCGCCCACGACCGCGAGGTGAAGTTCGGCCTCAACGGCTTCATCATCGCCCGCGATACCGAGGCCGAGGCCCGCGACACGCTCCGCGAGATCATCGAGAAGGCGAACAAGCCCGCGGTGGAGGGCTTCCGGGACGCGGTGCAGCAGGCGGGCGCGTCCACCAAGGACCGCAGGGGCATGTGGGCCGACTCCACGTTCGAAGACCTGGTGCAGTACAACGACGGTTTCCGCACCCAGCTGATCGGCACGCCGGAGCAGGTGGCCGAGCGGATCGTCGCCTACAAGCAGCTCGGCGTCGACTTGATCCTCGGCGGCTTCCTGCACTTCCAGGAGGAGATCGAATACTTCGGCGCGAAGGTGCTCCCGCTGGTGCGCGAGCTGGAAGCCGCGCAGCGACCTGTCGCGGTGGTGAGCTGATGACCGCGGTCGCCGCCGATCGCATTCTCTCGGCGGCACAGGCGTTCGCCGTCGCGCAGCGGCTCGCGGCCGACTTCGCAACGGGGGCCGCGCAGCGCGACCGCGACCGCGCGCTGCCGTACGCGGAGGTCGATCGGCTGGCGGCCAGCGGCTTGCTCGCGATCACGGTGCCCGCCGCACACGGCGGCGCGAATCTTCCGCCGAGCGCGGTCGCGGAAGTGACGCGGATTCTCGCCACGTCCGATCCCAACATCGCGCAGATTCCGCACAGTCACTTCGTGTATCTGAATCTGCTCCGGCTCGCGGGAACGGACCAGCAACAGAAGCGGTATTTCGGACGTGTGCTCGACGGTGGGCGCATCGCCAACGCGCAGTCCGAGCGCGGTGGCGCGACGGTAGCCGAGATATCGACCACGTTGCGACCCGTCGGCGATCGCTTCCGCGTGGACGGCGTGAAGTACTACTGCACCGGATCGCTGTTCGCCGACCTGTTCGCGGTGCTGACCCGGCTGGACGATCCGCAGGGGCACAGCGGCCTCGAGCCGGGCGAGTACATCGCCTACCTGCCCGCGAACACGTCCGGCGTGCGCGTCGTGGACGACTGGAACGGGATCGGGCAGCGCACAACCGGCAGCGGAACGGTGTCCTTCGACGACGTGGTGGTCGACCGCGATCAAGTGATCCCCCATGCCGGTGCGGTGCGCGCGCCCACCGGTTACGGCGCGTTCGCCCAGCTGCTGCACGCCGCCATCGACACCGGCATCGCCCGGGGCGCGCTCACGGCGGCGACGGAGTTCGTGCGCACGAAGAGTCGTCCATGGTTCGAGGCGGGGGTCGCGAACGCGGTCGACGACCCGCTGTTGGTCCAGCGCTTCGGTGAGTTGTCCGTCGCGGTCACCGCCGCGGAGGCGACCCTCGCCTCGGCCGGATGGACGGTGGACGCGGCCACCAGGACCGATCCGAGCGCCGATCGCGTCGCCGAGGCGTCGCTGGCCGTCGCGACCGCCAAAGTGCTCGCCGACCGCGCCGCCAACGACGTGTCCGCCGCGTTGTTCGAGGTCGGCGGAACGCGCAGCGCCGCGGCGGATCTGAACCTGCATCACTTCTGGCGCAACGCGCGCACGCACACCCTGCACGACCCGGTGCGCTGGAAATACCAGCACATCGGCCGTGCCGTGCTGCACGACGCACCACCGCCACTGCACGGCGTGATCTGAGAGGAGACGCAATGACTGTCACTGTCGTCGTCGGCAACCCGAAACCGGCTTCGCGCACGCTCACCGCGGCCACGCTGGTCGCGAAGGGGTTGCGGCCGGAGGCGGAGCCCACCGTGATCGACTTGGTGGAGTTCGGTCCGGGTCTGCTCAGCTGGGGTGACCCTGCCGTGGCCGAGGCGGTGCGCACCGTGGCGGACTCGGAACTCGTCGTCTTCGCCAGCCCGACCTTCAAGGCGACTTACACCGGTCTGCTGAAGTTGTTCCTCGAACAATTCGAAGGCGGAACGGGACTCGAAGGCGTGCTCGCGGTGCCGTTGATGCTCGGCGCCGGACCGGCCCACGCTCTGGCGCCCGACCTGCTGCTGAAGCCCGTGCTCGTGGAGATCGGGGCCACCGCGGCGCTGCCCGGGCTCTACCTGTCCGATCGCACATTCGCCGAGGACGGCGTCATCGACCGGTACAGTGGTCGGTGGCGTTCGGTCGCCCAGGCACTGGCCCACAGCTCGAAGGCTGCGAATCATGCATGACCTGTTCGAATTCCCCGCAGACGGAGCCGGTCTGCGTCGCGCGTTCGCCAACTTCCCCAGCGGCGTCGTCGCGGTCTGCGCCGAAATCGACGGCGTGCCACACGGTCTCGCGGTGAGCACGTTCGTTCCCGTCTCGCTCGACCCGCCGCTGGTCTCGTTCTGCGTGCAGAACTCCTCGGCCACCTGGCCCAAGCTCGCCGCCGCGAGTCATCTCGGCCTGAGCCTGCTGGGCACCGATCAGCAGGCCGCCGCCCGCTCGCTCGGCACCCGTGACGGCGACCGCTTCCGCGATATCCGGTTGCACCGCGGCTCGGGCGACGCCGTGTTCATCGACGGCGCTTCCGCCTGGATCGAGGGCGTCCAGGAGGCGCACGTCCCGGCGGGCGACCACGCCGTCGTCATCCTTCGTATCCACCGCATCGCCACCCGCACCGACGTCGACCCCCTCGTCTTCCACGGCAGCCGTTTCCGCCGGCTGCACGCCGAAACGGCGAACGGGGCGGCCTGACGGACGGAATCGTCCGATACCGGATGGCCGGCGCGTAGGGTGACTCTCGTAGCGCTGTCAGCGGTCCTCCGAGGTGGCCCATGGAAGTCCCCGATCATCCGAGAGCATTGCGTGAGCGGCGAATTCGTCGCGACCGGGCTGCCGCCGCGATCGAGCTGCCACACGTTCGGGCGCTCAACCAGTTGGTCGATCGCATAGAAGCGGATACCGGTCTGGATAATCTGCCATACATCGATCCACTGTTCGGCGGCGTCGCGGCAGAGTTGTTGTTCGTGCTGAAAGCGCCCGAGGGCGACGCGAGTCCCGAGTTGCACGACAGGCGTTTCCTCAGCTGGGACAACGACGACGCGGGAGCGGCGAACTTCTTCCGCACCTGCGCCGCGTACGGTCTCGACCGGAGACGCTGTACCGCCTGGAACGCCTGCCCGTTTCCGATCAAGGGTGACACTCCCTCGCGCTTCGAACTCGGCCGGGCCGAGCCGTACACGCGCCGAATGCTCGAGTTGCTTCCCGAATTGCGCGTGGTCGTCCTGCTCGGCCGTCCCGCTCAGCACGCCTGGATGAAGATGGCGTTGACCGGTCCGGACATTCAGCTGGTACACGGCGCGTCACCGTCCCCGCCCGGCATCAACCACTCGCGCAACCGCGACAGCTTCGAAGCGGCGATCCGCACGGCCGTACGATTGCTCGCCGACTGACGAGGCGGATTCCTCCGGCTCTCGACGCTGTGGGAGACTCGGATGTCTCCTTCGGAAAGGTCCTGGTCGTGACGCTCGGCATGGTTCTCGGCGATTACCCGCGCACTTCGGCGCGGGTGTAGATCAATCTCGAGTGATTCCTGTGCGCTAGCCGCACGGTTTTTTTCGCGACGCCGCGTCGAAGTGCTCGTCGTGCCCTTGCACGTTCGATTACGAGGAGTACTCGGTGTCCACCATTTCCTGGACCGAAGACAACACATCCCGCACCGCTCGCTGGCATTCCGAAAGTGCCGCCTCGTCACCCGAGTCGATCGTGGTGGCGGACGATCGGACGACCGCCGACGCCGCCTGCCGGATGGCCGGAGCGGGAACCGGCCTGCTGTGGCGCGGTGATTTCCACAATGCGCGGCAACTGTTGCGCGCGATGGGGCGGCGGGTGGAGCGGAAGCTTCCGACCAGCGACGATCCCGCCGAATCGTTCCGGCGGTATCGTGCGTCGCGTCGTCGCCGCGCGCAAATTCTCGGCAAGTTGCTCGTGCTGCTGGAAGAAGACTATTCGCTGGCTTTACGCCGCGCCCCGGACGTGAGGCGCGCCTGTATCGAGGCGTACGGCGCGCCGCAAGGGCACATGGTGGTCGCGCTCAGCGAACTGCTCGGCGTGCTCGGTGCGGCGCAGTGGCGGGAGAAGGGCGTGTACGTGCCCGCCCTCGGCGACCACATCCATCCGCATTACAGCGTGTTCTCCCCGGTTCGCGGTGAGTACATCGATCTTGTCGCGGGCGCTCCACTGCCCGCACGGGCGGACATCGCATACGACCTCGGCACCGGCACCGGCGTTCTCGCCGCCGTCCTGGCCCGCCGCGGCTGCACGCGAATCACCGCAACCGACAACAACGTTCGGGCACTGACCTGCGCCCGTGACAATCTCGACCGAATCGGCCTGTCATCCGTCGCCGTGCGAGGCCCGGCGCTCTTCCCGGACGGCAAGGCCGACCTCGTGGTGTGCAACCCACCCTGGCTCCCCGGCGTGCCGACCTCGGCTCTGGAAACCGGCGTCTACGACGAGAACTCGTCCATGCTGCACGCTTTCCTCACCGGCCTCCGTGCCCACCTACGCCCCGGCGGGGAGGGCTGGTTGATCCTCTCCGACCTCCCCGAACACCTCGGTCTACGCACCCGAGACGAACTACTCGACCGCGTCACCGCCGCCGACCTCCGCGTGATCGCCCGACTGGACACGCGCCCCACCCACCGCCGAGCCCACGACCCGGCCTCACCGCTGCACACCGCTCGAGCTGCGGAGGTGACGTCCCTCTACCGCCTGGCGCCTCGTTGAGTGGGTGCAAAAAAGGGTCCTGGTTCGGCCCGACGTCTGCAACCGGGCGTAGTGCCGGTCGACCGTTTCTTGCACGCGGGCGTGGCGCGCGCGACTTCGCGGCCAGGGGACTAGTTAGTTGTGTCGCGTGTCACATTTGGCGTGTCGCCTGTGACGTGTACATGATGTACACGATGTACATATGGCCGTGCCGGAAGGGATAGAGGGACCGATGGCGACCATGGAACGAATCACGTCAGTCACACGGTATGACTCCATGCACAACGCTCGAGAACATTTCAGTCAGATGCTGACCACTGCCGAAAATGGAAACGTCGCTGTCGTCTCACGCAAAGGCAAGGACTCCGCGCTAGTGGAAGTAGGCCGACTGCGGTTCCTCTTGGCCCACATCATTCGTCCTCACGAACCGCAAGTCGTGCGCGAAAGCGGCAATTGGGTCGCCTACCTTCCAGGCCTTCCGCTGGCAGTGGAAGAACCCGAACTGGACGCCGCACTCGATGCGCTCATCGAAGCCATGCGCGAATATGCCAGCGACTGGCAGGATCACCTCCACGCTGCGATCAATCATCGCGGCAACGTCGACTTCGTGCAGTTCGTGGAACTATCCACCGATGAACAACTCAGAGAATGGTTGATAGCGGCCGAGCAGTGACCCGGTATCCTCCGGGCACAAAGAAGGCCCACGAGACATTCTGCTCCAACGATGAATGGACGGTCGTCCGCAACGCCAGAGGCGGCGCAGTCGATCACCACATCACGTTGGAGCTGCCACTCCCGGACGGGCGCGTCCTGCGCACCCGCATCTCGCGGCCTGCGGACAACACCGACTATGGGGCCAGAATGTGGAATCTGATCCTCAAAGAACAGCTCGAGGTCAGCGAGGAACAGTTCTGGGCCTGCGTGAACGACCGGAAGCGGCCAGCACGCGCATCGGCCACGGTCGCGATCCCGGACAAGGAGCCCATCCCACTCGGTGTTGTCGAGAAACTAACGCGTTTGGTGCATCTCGTGCCAGAGGAGATCGAGAACATGACCAAGGCTGAGGCGGTGGCCCGGCTCAACCAGTTCTGGGCCGAGCAGTAGCCAGCAACTTCGGCCATGAGCAGCTAGACCCCCAGCTCGGGTACACAGACTCGAAAACCGCCGCTGACGACCCGACCTCAGAATCGGATCGCAGCGGCTTTTTCGTGCCCGAAGCAGGGCGTCGAACCGGCTCCGTTGATCCCCGGCAAGCCCTCCAAAGAGCATCAGCCCCGCACCCGGCCCCAACGCTCGGACAGGAGAGTTCGCTGCGCTGACCATCCCATCTCAAAACAAAACCCGCCCTGGCCAGAGCGGGTTTGTGGTGGAGCCGATGACGGGAATCGAACCCGCGCTGTCTGCTTGGGAAGCAGAAGTTCTACCATTGAACTACATCGGCAGAGGCAGATGTGCCAATCGAGACTGTAGCAGAAGCTACGCGCGGGGTGGGAAAAGTCCAGCTAGATACCGGTGACCAGGGTCGATAGGCCCGTCTGGGCGGTCAATGCCGGTCCAATTCTCCCGCCGCGACGCCAGCAGTGAAGGCGTCCCACTCGCTGGGGGTGAACACCAGTGCCGGGCCAGCGGGGGTTTTGGAGTCGCGGACGCCGACCTCACCCCCTCCGAAGAATGCGACCTCGACGCAATCGCCATGGCCTCCGCTGTGGCTGCTTTTGAACCACTGTGCCCCCGATAGATCGGCGCTCACCTTGCAAACTCCTTCGCCATCTGTCGCAGCAGACTCCTGCTCGCTGCCGCATCCAATGCGGAGCGGCGGATGATCGTAGACGCGGTCTGGTACGTCGCGACGTCCGTCTCATCCTCAAGGTACATGTTGCTTGTGAAGGACTCGACGTACACCACAGAGGGGTCGAGCTCGAACGAAAGTATCGAGAACGCGCCTGTTGCGGTTCCCGTGGGATATCCAGCACTGAACGGCAGCACGCGGATGTCGATGTTGTCTCGCGTACTCATGTCGGCGAGGTGCCGCAGCTGCGGCACCATGATCCGCGCGTTTCCGACGACCCTCCTCAAGATCGCTTCGTCCAGAACCATCGTCGCTTCTAGAGGCTTGGTCTTCCGGGTCAGACTTGCCTGTCGCTTGAGCTTCAGCTCGATCCGGCGCGCTTGTTGTTCCTCGGATTCATGTGGAAAGAACAAGTGGTTCAGCGCCCGTGCGTAGTCGGCGGTCTGGAACAATCCGGGTACGAGCTCGGAACGGAAGATGTCGATGGCGCGAGCTTCGTACTCGAGCCCCACGTAGACGTCGAAGCGTTCTTGCATGACTTCCCCGTACTGCTGCTGCCACCACTTCTTGGGTTGCGCAGTCGCCTCTTCGAGCATGCCGATCAGCGCCGCGACTTCCTCTTCGTCCCCGATACCGAGGACGGCACACAGGTCTCGCACGTCTCGGTCGTTCAATGTGCCGAGATAGCCACGCTCGATCCGAGATTGAGTCGGAACACTCCATCGCATCACTTTGGCCACATCCGGCTGCTTGAGGTTCGCTGCGTGCCGGGCGTCGCGGATGTGATTGCCGAACCGTCGCCTCGGCAGAGACGGGGGTGGGGGCGTACGTTCTCCACTCATCGTTCCTCCTTCTTTCAGATTGAAAGATATTAACTGCTTGATTGAGAGCTTTACTGGCGTTTTATGGGCAGATCATGAAAATTTCAAACTGACATGCCACAGGTATAAGCGCGGTGGTCTGCTAGTTCTGCGCCGGTGGGGAGGCTGTTCTGCTCCCCACTCCTCGCCTCGGTTCCACGTTCCATCTCGGCCAACGAGGCTCGGCGCACTCCACCCGTCTTCGAAGTGAGCAGAGGTCTACTGATGGACGAAGGAGCGTTCGGGGACACCCTGCTGTCCCGTTGTCAGTACTACCGGCGGACTTGCGGTCTACCCGTCGTCATCGATCCACCCGAACTAGGGCGGATCATTCTTCGCGCGGGCAGCGTGTGGGGAGTCGCGATGCCGACGCGGCTCGGTCAAGCGGTCAAGGCTCACCTGCCTAGCTGCGGGAGCGCCGTCGGCCCGATCATCGGGCACCCACGGTCCGGGCGATGGACTTTCCTGATTCGCCCCGACATCGACCTGGGGGACGTGAAGTTGTTCGCCGAGATGTTCCGTCTGGATGTCAACGTGGCGCGGACGGGGGCGTGCATCGCGCTTCCATCACCCACCGCGTCGGTTGGGGCGATCCGCCATTGGATAGTGCCTCCTCGGAACACATTTCGTCCTTCGGGGCAAGTAGTCATCGCTGCCGTGCGCGCATGGGCCGATCAGGCGCACGGGAGACGCAGAGCGCGTGGCTGCGTGCCGGATAGTCACTCGATGAGGAGCGAAGACTGATGGCCGTGAGCATCGCGGCCATCGTCGCCGTCGTTTGGACAATGGCGTGCTACTTCGGTGGCGCGAGGCTGCTGGTCCGCCCGCTCGCCCGAGAAGACTCGGATTCCGGCTGCGCACGGTGTCGGGCTCCGTGGTCGGCCATGGCGGACGTCGCCGAGCGTCCGCAGGTAGCGGACGGCGCATTCGCTCGGCCGGTCTCGAACGGCGAGCGCTTCCGTGGTCCGCACCGGCCGACGGCGATGGCGGGCTGATATGGACCACTCCGGATGGTCGCGGATTCGCGCGATCGATGCCACCCATGGGTGGGTGCTGAGCGGTCCGGCCACCGAGCATTGGTTGACCAAGCCGTTTCCCGGTGGCCGCGCCGTCATCCGGGTCATCGCGGCCGATGGCACATTGCGCGTCACCCTCGGCGACGACTCTGGACGGCTGGTGTGCGCGTGCACCGAGACGACCGGCGACATCGGCCGCGCTAAAGCGATCGCACAGGCCGCGATCGTTCGTCGGCGGACCGAGGCGTCGCAGGCATGACTGCTCTGTGGGCAGATTCGCTATGCCCGTCGGTGGTCGGACGAGATCCCGGCATTGTCCGAGGGGATGTCGTCGAGGTCGTGGCGAGCCGGCTCGGCGGAGTCGTCGGCGCGGATCAGGTACCGGTAGGCGGTAAGGCAGAGGATGAGCCACAGCGCGCCGATGCACCAGCCGCCGACGACGTCGGTGGTCCAGTGGACGCCGAGGTAGATCCGGGTCATTCCCACCGCGAGAACGAAAAGCGCGGCGGCGGCCGCGACGCCGACGCGCAGGGCGTGGCCGCGCAGGCGGGGGAGCGTGACCACTAGGACGATGCCGACCACGACGAACGAGCCCATGCTGTGCCCGGAGGGATAGGCCTGGTTGGAGACGCTGATCAGGTGGTCCTCGACGGGCGGGCGGTCGCGGTCGGTCAGGCGCTTGCCGCCGCGGACCAGTAACCCGCCGCCGAGGCCGGTGACCGCGACCAGCGCCGCCGACGACCAGCGTCGCTGCCAGGACAGCACAAGGCAGGTGGCGGTGGCCAGCGCTGTCATCGCGAGCGTGCCGCCCAGCACGCTGACCACCACGGCCACCGGAGTCAGCGCGTCGCTGCGCTGTGCGACGGCCCAGTCGGCGATGCCGCGATCAATCCCGCCGGGGCCGCCGTCCCCGACCACACCTGCCGTGAGAGCCGCGGCGCACACCACCAGCAACGCGGTGAGCACCCAGATAGCGTTCCGAATGCGAGGGGAGGTCACAACTCCACGTTCCCATGCCCGACGCCGCAAGTTAACCCGGCGCGCTTCCCACCTGGGATGACAACCCAGGGCGGCTTCGTCATCCCGTAGCGAGCACCGCCGTCGACCGGCACCTCGCGCGAACCGGACGCCGAAGCGCTGGATGCGTCAGAACAGGCTGTAGCCGCCGTCGATCAGGAGCGTGTCGCCGGTGTGGTAGGCGCTGGCGGGGCTGGCGAGGTAGACGGCGACGGACTCGAAATCGCTGGGCTGACCCCAGCGGCGCACCGGAATCCTGGGCTCGACGCGTTCGCGGAAACGGTCCCAGGCGAAGGCGCCCTCGGTCATCGGCGTCTCGACCCACCCGGGCAGCACCGAGTTCGCGCGGATGCCGTGCTTGGCCAGTTCCACCGCGATCGAGTTGACCATGGCGATCAAACCCGCCTTGCTCGCGGCATAGGACTGGCCGCGCGGAACGCCCTGGCGGGCGGCGAGGCTCGCGGTGGCGACCAGGCTGCCGCCCTCGCCTTGGGCGAGCAGAACCTTCGCCGCTTCGCGCAGGGTGACGAACGCGGCGTCGAGGTTGATGGAGGTGACCCGGCGGAATTCCGCGAGATCGGTCTCCACGAAGGGGATGAAGCCCTGCATGACCCCGGCGTTCACGAAGCACGAGTCGATCCGGCCGAGTTCGGCGGCCGCGCGACCGAAGGTGTCGATCACCTGCTGTTCCTCGCCGACATCACAGCGCAGGGCCAGCACTCGCCCGCCGAAGGCACTCAATTCCGCGGCGGCGGCCTCGTTGCGTTCGGTGTTGCGGCCGACGACACAGATGTCGGCTCCGGCTCGCGCGAGCCCGCGGGCGAACCCGAGCCCGATGCCGGAATTGCCGCCGGTGACGACGGCGACGTGGCCGGTCAGGTCGAACAGCGGGCCCTCGCTCATGGTCCATCCCTTCGATCGCGGGCGACGCGCCCCGAGTGGATGCGAGGATACCGCTCTCTCCATATCACTGTGCGGCTGAGGAGTCCCGGCGAACAGGCGCTACGCTCGTCGCGTGCTGCTTTCCGATCGTGACATCCGTGCGGAGATCGCCGCTGGGCGTCTCGGCGTCGAGCCGCTGCTGGAGAACCTGATCCAGCCGTCGAGCATCGACGTGCGCCTGGACCGGATGTTCCGGGTGTTCAACAACACCCGGTACACCCACATCGATCCCGCGCAGCGGCAGGATGAACTCACCACTCTGGTCGAGCCGACCGAGGGTGAGCCGTTCGTGCTGCATCCGGGCGAGTTCGTGCTCGGCTCCACCCTCGAGGTGTGCACGCTGCCGGACGACCTGGCCGGACGGTTGGAGGGCAAGTCCAGCCTGGGCAGGCTCGGCCTGCTGACCCACTCCACCGCGGGCTTCATCGATCCCGGGTTCAGCGGGCACATCACGCTGGAGCTGTCCAACGTGGCCAACCTGCCGATCACGCTGTGGCCCGGCATGAAGATCGGTCAGTTGTGCCTGATCAGGCTGACCAGTCCGGCCGAGCATCCCTACGGCAGTGCCGTGGCGGGCTCGAAGTATCAGGGCCAGCGCGGACCGACGCCGTCGCGGTCCTATCTCAACTTCCCGATCGCGGCCGCGGCGATCGAGGCCGCCGAATCACGCTGACCGACCCACGCCGAGTCCGCCTCGTCGACTGTGAGGAGAAGCGGACCCGGCGGGTGGCAGCGGGGAGCTGATCGCGGAGGTGATCAGTCCCCGCCGCCCGCTCCCACCGCGAGCGCCGTAGTGAGGATGGCGGACAGCGGCGGAAGCGTGTCACCGCGGTTCGGCGGGCTGACCCAGAAGCACCCTTCCCGAGTCCAGCGACCGAGACCGGTCGGCAACATCACGGCACTGCCGATGGCCGGCAGGCCGATATCCAGCCGATTGAGCACCTCGAGCACCTGTGGTCCCGGTCGGCTGTCGGGCTCGGCGAGGAAGCTCCATCGGATCTGCCTGGCCAACATGGGACCCCTCGTTCCCTGTTGTTCCAGTGCGACGCGGACCTTCTCGGCCCGCGCGGTCGGCAGGTGGACTACGCAGACGCGTCCGGTGATCGGAAGCATGGCGAAACCGCCACGCTCGGTGACCGGCAACCCGAACTCGTGCCGATAGAACGCCACCCAATCGTCCACGGTCCTGAGTTTCTCGACATTCACGGCGAACTCCTTGCCTTCCGCCTCAATAGTCCCGGCCCGCAGCTGGATTCGGTATTGCCTGCCTACCCGCCTTACGCTGCCCTTCCACTGCCTTTGATAGAAGGCGCAATTCACTTGTGGCAGTGATCACAAACCGCTCGTACTCTGGAGGGGGCTCGTTCGGAAGGGATGGCATCGTGATCAGGCATTGGTCAGGCAAAGAGGCCCGCGCCCTTCGCGATGCCAAGCGGATGAGCATCAGGGAATTCGCTGCCCATTTAGGGGTGCACGAACGCTTGGTGTCGAAGTGGGAAGCCGGGGGCGCCCGGGTCCATCCACGACCGATCAACCAAGCCGCTCTGGATACCTCACTGGCCAGGTCCGACGATGTGGTGCGGGCGCGGTTCGCGGCATTGATCGATCAGCCCTCGAGCGATCGAGCCGTCCCGCCGGGATTCGACGCGCCTGCCGACGCCTCGGCGCGCATTCATTATTCGAGCGACGCTGACATTTTGGCTCTCATAGACGCCGGTGCGATGAGAGGTGTTGCGTTAGCAGCGATTTCGGAGAGGGATCTGATCATGGCGGCTGCCCACGAGGCCAGCGAGCACGCCGGTAAGGCCGAGAGCACCAATGTCGGTGCGAGCACGTTGGAACAGCTCGACGCGGATGTCGTACGCATCGCGAACGATTACGTGCATATTCCGCCGGTGCCGATGATGGTGGAGATGGTGCGGGTGCGACGCCGGGTGTATCGGTTGCTGGAAGGCCATCAGCGGCCCGCCGATACGGGGCATCTGTATCTCCTGGCGGGCACGCTCTCGGGACTGCTCGCCAACGCGAGCACCGATCTCGGCTACTACGACGCTGCGGGCGAGCAGGTGCGGGCTGCCTGGGCTTACGCGGAACTATGCGGGCACAACGGGCTTCGTGCCTGGACCCGCGGCATGCACGCGCTGATCGAGTACTGGTCGCAGCGCCCCCGCCGGGCGGTGGAGCTGGCCCAGAGCGGACGGGAGTTCGCCGAGTCCGCGACCGCGCAGGTGCGACTGCTCAACATCGAGGCCAGGATCTGGTCGGCGCTGGGCAGCGCCGCGGACACCGACCGCTGCGTCCGCGCGGCCGACGACGCCCGTGAGATCGCCGCGACCGACACCCTGCACGACGAGGTGGGCGGGGTCTTCGGGTTCAACGACGCCAAGGCCAACTACTACGCTGGCGCCACCTACATCCACCTCGGCCAGGCGGAGCCCGCGCTCACCGCCACGCAGCGGGCCATCGAGCTGTACTCGAAAGGACCGTCCGAACAGCGCTCCTACGGTGCGGAATCCCTGGCCAGGGTCGACTGCGCGGCCGCCCATCTGATCAACGGCAGCCTGGACGGCGCGGCCGAGGCGTTGCAGCCGGTGCTCGGACTCGAGGAGGACAAGCGCATCGCGCAACTGGAGGAGCGGCTGACCGGTGTGCGCAGGCGGATCGCGAGTCGAACCTTCCGTGACGCGATCGAGGCGCGGCGGTTGGACGAGCGCATCGAGGAGTTCTGCGGCTCCACCGCGGCCAAAGGCATCCCACCGGGCGGGCCCGCCCATTGAGTGACGCGTCACATCCGGTGACGCGGGAGACGCCGTCGTGGCCGCGGACGCCCGGGGCGGGGCTCGGACAGGCGGTTTATCCAGTTGCGACGGATGGCACCATGGGACGGGTGAGTCCTCATCATCCGCACCGTCCCCCGCGTGTTCTGGAGCAGTCCACGAAGCTGCAGAACGTCGTCTACGAGATCCGTGGACCGGTACACGCGCAGGCGGCACGGTTGGAGGCCGAGGGGCACCGCATCCTCAAGCTCAACATCGGCAACCCCGCCCCGTTCGGGTTCGAGGCGCCGGACGTGATCATGCGCGACATCATCGCGGCGCTCCCGTACGCCCAGGGCTACTCCGAATCCAAGGGCATCCTGTCGGCGCGGCGCGCGATCGTGACCCGCTACGAACTCGTGCCCGGCTTCCCGGAGCTCGACGTGGACGACGTCTACCTCGGCAACGGCGTCTCCGAGCTGATCACCATCACCATGCAGGCCCTGCTGGACAACGGCGACGAGGTGCTGATCCCGGCGCCGGACTACCCGCTGTGGACCGCCATGACCAGCCTGGCGGGCGGCACCCCGGTGCATTATCTCTGTGACGAGGCCAACGGCTGGCAACCCGACATCGCGGACATCGAAGCCAAGATCACCGACAAGACCAAGGCCCTGCTGGTGATCAACCCGAACAATCCCACCGGCGCGGTGTACTCCGCCGAGGTGCTCCAGCAACTCGCCGACGTGGCGCGTAAGCATCAACTGTTGCTGCTCGCCGACGAGATCTACGACAAGATCCTCTACGACGACGCCAAGCACATCTCGCTGGCGGGCGTGGCGCCGGATCTGCTGTGCCTGACCTTCAACGGGCTGTCCAAGGCCTATCGGGTGGCGGGCTACCGGTCGGGCTGGCTGGCGATCACCGGGCCGAAGGACCACGCGGCCGGCTTCCTGGAGGGCATCGACCTGCTCGCCTCGTCGCGATTGTGCCCGAATGTGCCCGCGCAGCACGCGATCCAAGTCGCGCTCGGCGGCCACCAGAGCATCGAGGATCTGATCCTGCCCGGCGGCAGGCTGCTCGAACAGCGCGATGTCGCGTGGGAGCGGTTGAACATGATCCCCGGTGTCTCGTGTGTGAAGCCGAAGGGCGCGCTGTACGCGTTCCCGAAGCTGGATCCGAACGTGTACGAGATCTACGACGACTCCAAGCTGATCCTGGATCTGCTGTTGCAGGAGAAGATCCTGATGGTGCAGGGCACCGGCTTCAACTGGCCGCACCACGACCATCTCCGGATCGTCACCCTGCCCTGGGCCCGGGATCTCGCGGTCGCGATCGAACGGTTCGGCAACTTCCTCGCCAGCTATCGCCAATAGTGGGAAGGAGGTCGGGCGACAATATAATCGCCCCGCTTCCGGCCCGGAAACAAACCTGATGTACGGATACCTGTCGGATTTGGCGACTAACTAGCGCAAAAGAAGTATTTTTGTGTACAGTGGTCCTCGGCACTTAAGGTGCCTGGCCGGATTGCCTACCCCCCCTGGGCACATCCGGCCTTGGGTTAGGCCGCCTACCCCCCTGGGCCGCCTGCCCTGCGGGCGGCGGAGACATCCCCCTGCTCTCCGCCGCCCCCTCCAAATCCCGTTTCCTTACCGCGATCGGATCGCTCCGAGTGTGTATCCGCTGTGTTCGGTAGCAGCCGCGACGGTCTTGAAAATGAAATCCTTTAGGCTCGCTGCGGGCAGAAACACATCTGACAGGTAGGAGCGCGGTGAGCGACCACCACCATCACCACGATCACTCGGGTCCGATCGCGATCGGCGCGACCGCGGCGCGGGTGGTCATCGGGCTACTCACCGTGATCGGCGTCGCCGTGCTCATCGGCGCGATCGCGCTGTGGCCGAGCAAACAGCATGTCGATATCCCGCTGCCGATGCAGAACGCGGGTGGCGGCGCGGTGCAGACCGAGGCGGGCACGGTGGTCATGCAGGATATCGGCCCATGCGGCAGTCCGTCACTGGGCAAGGTGTTCATCGACAAACCCGAACCGCCGCGCAGCAATGCCTACAACTGTCAGCGCAGTGTGATCGCGATCGAGTCCGGCCCGCACAAGGGCAACCGCACGCTGTTGGAAATCGCACCGGGCCCAGGACAACCCGACCTGCGCGCGGGCGACGAGCTCCGGCTGGTCCGCCAGACCGATCCGACCGGGACGCCGCTGTACTCGTTCGAGGACTACTCACGGGGGCTGCCGCTCACGCTGATCGCCCTGGCGTTCGTGGTGGTGATCATCGTGGTGGCGCGCTGGCGCGGCGTCCGCGCGCTGCTGGGTCTGGTGTTCGCCTTCGCGGTCCTGGTGATGTTCATGCTGCCCGCCTTGCTCGACGGCAAACCCGCGATCCCGGTCGCGCTGGTCGCGGGCTCGTTGATCCTCTACGCCGTGCTGTATCTGGCGCACGGGCTGAACCTGCGCACCAGTTCGGCGCTGCTGGGCACGCTCACCTCGATGCTGCTGGCCGCCGTGTTGTCCTGGCTCACGATCGAGATGACCAATCTGACGGGGCTTTCCGAGGAACAGAACACCAACGTCGCGACCTACATCGAGCACGTCAGCATCACCGGACTGTTGCTGGCCGGGTTCATCATCGGCTCGCTGGGCGTGCTCAACGACGTGACGATCACCCAGGCGTCGGCCGCGTTCGAGCTGGCCGCCCTCGACGAATCGGCATCGCGGCGAGAGATCTTCGCCGCCGCCATGCGCGTGGGGCGCGACCACATCGCCAGCACCGTCTACACGCTGGTGCTCGCCTACGCCGGTGGGGCGCTGCCGCTGTTGCTGCTGTTCAGCGTGGCGGGGCGGTCCATCCGTGACGTGCTCGCCGGTGACGCGGTGGCCATCGAGATCGCGCGTTCCTCGGTCGGCGGCATCGCGCTGGCGCTCTCGGTGCCGTTGACCACCGGCATCGCGGTCCTGCTGGCTCGCCCGTTCAAGGCCAAGGAATCGAGCCCGCCGCCGCGCCCGCGCCGGGCCAAGCACGCCAGGGTCTGAGCCCGAATCCCGGTGAGCTGAGACGCCGCCGGTGAACCCGGCTCAGCGTGGCGGCGGTGGGGGAAAGGGGAAAACCTCCGGCGGGATCGTGGGAACCACGATCGGCGGAAGGCCGGGCACCACAATAGTGTTCGGGCCGGGTGTCGGCGGCGCCTCGCTGGTGGTCTGCCGCCGGTTCGGCGGTGGCGCGGCGACCGATTCGTGCGCGGGCGCCTCGGTTGTACCCGGCGCGACCGCGATCTGCGGATCGAGGCTGGTCGTACGCGGTGCGGTGGTCGGTGACAACGACGGCGAGCTCTCGCTGGTGTGCGAATCCCGTTCCAGCACCTGCGGTCCGTAGCCGAGGCCGAGCCCGATCGCGGCGACCACGGCCAGCGCGCTGACGGTCAACACGGCCCCGCTGATCTCGCGCTTGCCGCGCTGGGCAGGCGCCGACAACCAGGCGGGTGACAAGTCGTCGTCCAGCACGGCGCTCGCGGCCGGGCTCTCCTTGCGGACCGGTCTGGCCAAGAGGGCGGCGCCGCGCGCCATGACGGTCTCGGGGCTGTCCGGCACGATGACGGGAACGCCCATCCACCGTTCGAGGACCTTGGCCACCAACGGGATTCGAGCGCAGCCACCGATGGCCAGCACGCCGTGCACCGGGCGGTCCGAGCGCACGATCACGTCGCGCGCCATCCGCGCCGACGACTCGATCGCCAGCATGATCAGCGATTCGAAGTTCTCCTGCGCCAGCAGGACCAAACCCTGCTCGCTGGGCAGCGCCACCGCGGTGTTGGTGGTCAACTGCTCCTTGGCCTCCCGGCACAGCGCGTCCAGAGCGGCCAGGCCCGCGGCGTTCGGGGGGTGTGCGATGCGCCCCGACGCGATCTGCTGCTCGCGGATCAGAGAGTCGAGATAGTCACCGCTGATGTCGCTGGTGCGCTCGCTATGACGCACCTCACGAGTCTGGGTGTCGACCACGCTCACCGTCAGTCCCGAGCTGCCCAGGTCATAGACGACCAGCGAGGAGATGCCGCGGATATCGCCGGTGGCCTGCGCGAACTCGAGTGCCGCCGCGATCTCCGGGACGAGTTCGTAATTGGTCAGCTGCTGGCGGGCCATGGCCGCGCGAATGGCGCGGGCGTGCTGCTCACTGCGGTAGGCGATCGCGGTGGCGCCGATGCCCGGCGTGGCTTCGAGGGTGACTCCGATGGCTTCGGCCGCCAGCTCTTCCACGCTCTGGTCGACGACCGGAATGGTCTGCAGATCGAAGGAATGCGGGGAGACATGCCCGTGGGGGTTGCCGGCGTGTGGCCGGGCCATACGGACAGCGCCGGCCCCCACCGAAACTCCCAGTACCGAACTCATCAGCTGCCCATCTCGTTCCACACTTCACGACATGCGAGCCTGCGCCGTCCGTCGGCGGAGGCCCGCTGGACGGACCCTACCGCCGGCGATCAGCTGTGCTTAAGGCAGGACTGGTCACCTGTCCGGCAGTAGCCCGCCTCGCTCCGCAACTCTACGGCGTGCCGAGTCCCGCGTACACCCATCCGGCTGCTCTCCAGGTGGCACGATTGAGACAGTTCCGGCCGTCGATGATCGAGCGGGCGCGCACCACTCGGTCCAGGTCCTGCGGTCGCAGCGCGGTGAATTCGTCCCACTCGGTGAGGACGAGCACCACGTCGGCGCGTTCACATGCCTCGGCCACCGAGGTCGCGTAGTTCAGGGTGGGGAACACCCGGCGCGAATTCTCCAGCGCTTTGGGGTCGTACACGGTCACCACGGCGCCGTGCAGCTGGATCATGCCCGCCACGTTCAACGCGGGCGAGTCGCGGACGTCGTCGGACTCCGGCTTGAACGCCGCGCCGAGCACCGCGACGTTCGCGCCGAGCAGCGAACCACCGCAGGCGCGTGCGGCCATGTCCACCACCTTGGTCCGGCGGCGCATATTGATGTTGTCCACCTCGCGCAGGAAGGCGACGGCGTGGTCGGCGCCGAGTTCGCCGGAGCGGGCCATGAACGCGCGGATGTCCTTGGGTAGACATCCCCCGCCGAAACCGAGGCCCGCGTTGAGGAATCGGCGGCCGATGCGCGCGTCGTAGCCGAGGGCGTCGGCCAGCATGGTCACGTCCGCGCCGGTCGCCTCGCACACCTCCGACACGGCGTTGATGAACGAAATCTTCGTCGCCAGAAAAGCGTTGGCGGAGACCTTCACCAATTCCGCTGTGGCGAGGTCGGTCAGCAGGAATGGAATCTCGGCGGCGATGAGATCCGCGTAGATCTCGCGCACCAGATCTTCGACCCACCCGGCGGCGGCGCGCGTACGGTCGACACCGAGGACCAGCCGGTCCGGCCGCAAGGTGTCCTTGACCGCCCAGCCTTCCCGGAGGAACTCCGGATTCCACGCCACCTCGACGTCGGTGGGACTCAGTGCGCGAGCCCGGGTCCCGAGCGCAGCCGCCGTGCCGACCGGGACCGTCGACTTGCCGATGATCACCGAGGGGCGCTCCAGCAGCGGCGCGAGCGTATCCACCACCGCGTGCACGTATTTCAGGTCGGCGGCGTACTCGCCCTTCTTCTGCGGGGTGCCCACGCCGAGGAAATGCACCTCCGCGTGGGCGGCCGCCTCGGCATAGGAGGTGGTGAACCGCAGCCGGCCCGCGTCGAGGTTGCGGCGCAGCACAGCCTCCAAGCCGGGTTCGTAGAACGGCACCACCCCGTCGGACAGCTTCGCGACCTTGCCCGGGTCCACGTCCACCCCGATGACGTCGTGCCCGAGTTCGGCCATGCACGCAGCGTGCGTGGCCCCGAGATACCCGGTTCCGAAGACTGTGCATCGCATGATCGATTGGTAAGCCCCTCCGGTGGCCACGCCACGTCACCGAGGCAAGGGTCCGGGCAACAGCAGATGTACATGCGGCGACGTCGCGCGGTGCAACGCCCTGACCTGGATGAATCGGTTCCCGCGCCCGCTAGCATCGGCGGGGTGCGACGTCATCGGTGGGCCTGGATCCTCCTCGGCGCCGGTCTGGCGGTCGCCATCGCCGCGGGCGCGCTGTGGCCGGTCTACGTACGTCCGCGCACCGACCCGCCCGCGCGAGCGGACGCCGTTCTCGTCCTGGGCGGAGCGCACGACGGACGCGAGCAACTCGGGCTACGCCTGGCGCGCGACGGGTACGCGCCACGCGTGGTGTTCTCCGATCCCTATGAGAACAGCGCCATGCTGAACCGCATCTGTCACGGCGGCTACAGCTTCGAGGTCCTGTGCTTCGACCCCTCGCCGCGCACCACTCGCGGCGAGGGCCGCGAACTCGCCCGCCTCGCCCGCGCCCACAACTGGCGGCGAGTCATCGTCGTCACCTTCACGCCCCACATCTCCCGAGCGCGCTACATCTTGCGAAAGTGCTGGGATGGAGAACTCCTTTTCGTCGACACCGACCCCGACCTCTCCCTCCCACGCTGGGCTTACGACTACCTCTACCAATCCGTGGGTTTCACCAAAGCCTTCTTCGAGGACTGCTAGAAGCGGTGGATCCGGCACGCGAGCCGCCCGCGCGGCGAGTAATGCCCAAAATTTGCGGGCGGGTGCCTTCAGTTTGACTCGATGAGAGAAACAATCGTACATTTTGTCGCATGGTGACGGGATGGTCGCCAGGGAAGCAACGGTGCGCACCCTCCGGGAGGGCAGATGGATTACGACTGGTCAGCGGAGGATCTGGCGTTTCGGGACGAGGTACGCGAGTTCCTCGACGCGAAACTGACGCCGGAATTGCGCCGCGCCGGGCGCTTGGCGACGAGCGTGTATCCCGACCACGAGGCGAGCATGGAATGGCAGCACATCCTGCACGAGCGCGGCTGGGCGGCGCCGGCCTGGCCGGTGGAACACGGCGGATGCGACTGGAGTCTGACCCAGCACTACATCTTCCAGCGGGAATCGGCGCTGGCGGGCGCGCCGGCGCTGTCTCCGATGGGCATCAAGATGGTGGCCCCCGCGATCATCGCGTTCGGCACCGCCGAGCAGAAGGCTTTCTATCTGCCGCGCATCCTCACCGGCGAGGTCTTCTTCTGCCAGGGGTACTCCGAGCCGGAGGCCGGATCGGATCTGGCCGCGCTGACCATGGCCGCCGTCGACGACGGCGAGGATTTCGTGTGCACCGGCAGCAAGATCTGGACCACCCACGCCACCGAGGCGAACTGGATCTTCTGCTTGGTGCGCACCTCGCGCACGGGTAAGAAGCAGCAGGGCATCACGTTCCTGCTGATCGATATGACCTCACCGGGCATCGAGATCCGGCCGCTGGTGATGACCTCGGGCGAACAGGTGCAGAACCAGGTCTTCTTCGACAACGTGCGAGTGCCGAAGACCAATGTGCTCGGCCGGATCGACGACGGCTGGACCGTCGCGAAATACCTGCTGGTGCACGAGCGCGGCGGCACGGCGGCCCCGTGGCTGCAGGTCATGGCCCAGGACATCGCCGCCAACGCGGCACAGCAGCCCGGCCCGGACGGCAACCCGCTCATCGATGACCGCGCGTTCGCCGCGAAGCTGGCGGATCTGCGGATCCGCACCGAAGTGCTCGAAGTCCTGGAGTACCGCACCATTTCCGCGATGGCGCAGGGCAAGAACCCGGGCCCCGCGTCCTCCATGCTCAAGATCCTCGGCACCGAACTCAGCCAGAAGCTCACCGAGCTGGCGCTGGAAGCCGCGGGACCGCGCGGTCGCGTCTACCAACCGCACGCCACCGAGCCCGGCGGGCCGATCGCCCAGTTCACGCCGCCGGCCGACGGTTACCACAGCGGCGCGGACTGGCAAGCTGTCGCGCCGCTGCGGTACTTCAACGACCGAGCGGGCTCGATCTACGCGGGCAGCAACGAGATTCAGCGAAACATCCTCGCCAAAGCAGCATTGGGGCTCTGATGGACTTCACGCTTACCGACGAGCAGGAACTGCTCCGCTCCGCGGTCGCCGGATACCTCGGCGCCCGCTATGACCTGGAGAAGAGCCGCGCAGCCGCGAAATCGGCGAAGGGCTGGCAGCCTGCGGTCTGGCGCGGCTTCGCCGACGAGCTGGGGATTCTCGGGGCGACGCTTCCCGAGCGGGTGGACGGCACCGGTGGCGGCCCCGTCGAGCTCATGGTGATCGCCGAGGAACTCGGCCGCGCGCTGGTGGTCGAGCCGTTCGTCGACACGGTCGTGATCGGCGCCGGACTGCTCGAGCGTGGCGGCGGCGAACAGGCCGACGCCGTGCTGCGCCGGATCGTGTCCGGTGACGCGCGCATCGCGTTCGCCGCGCTGGAACCGACCTCCGGACACGCGCTGCACGATGTGTCGACCACTGCCCGCCGCGACGACGACGGCTGGGTGCTCGACGGCGCGAAGACCGTGGTGACCGGCGCGCCGCTGGCCACTCACCTGCTGATCACCGCGCGCACATCCGGCGAGCGGCGCGACAAGGCGGGGATCTCGTTGTTCCGGGTGAAGTTCGACGCGGTCGCGCCCCCTGCCGGTGTCGAAGTGCACAGCTACCGCACCATCGACGACCGGGCCGCCGCCGATCTCGTGTTCACCGGCCTGCGTCTGCCCGCCGACGCCCTGCTGGGCGCGGAGTCGGACGCCTGGACCGTCATCGAGCCGACCATCGCGGAGGCGACCGCGGCGGTCTGCGCCGAGGCCGTCGGCTGTATGCGGAAAGTGCTCGCCGACACCATCGAATACGCCGAGCAGCGTCAGCAGTTCGGTCAGCCGATCGGCAGTTTCCAGGTACTGCAACACCGCATGGTCGACATGTACATCGAACTCGAACAGGCCGTCGCGGCGGTCCACCTGGCCGTCCACTCGCTGCGCGCGCCCGCCGAGGACCGTGCGCGCGCCGTCTCCGCGGCGAAGGTCACGGTCGCGCGCGCGGCGCGGTTCATCGGGCAGAACGCCGTGCAACTGCACGGGGCGATGGGCATGACCGAAGAGCTGGCCATCGGCCACTACTTCAAACGGCTCACCGTTGTCGAGCACGAATTCGGCTCCACCGACGAGCATCTCGCGCGCTACGCCGCGCTGACACGGCCGTAATCCGGTTCTCGGGCCGGGGCCACACCTCCCCGGCCCCACTGGCTCGTGCTCAGCCGTCCTTACCGCTGCGGTGGTATCGGACGAGCTGCCGAATCAGCTTGTCCCGAGTCGCCGATGCGGCTGACCGGTGATCTCCGCAATGGTCTGGTAATCGCTGTCCACATGCAGAACGGTTGCCCCGTGGACTTCAGCGGTCGCTGAAAGGATGAGATCGGGAATCGGTAAACGATGTGCGCCTCGGGCGGCGAGAAGACCCTGGACCTCCAAGGCCCGGTCCATCGCTTCTTCCGTTACCGGGAGCCAGACCAAAGCCTTTTGACCGGCGATCTTGGCGATGTAGTCGGCATGGGATCGCGCCGAGTAGCCGATCTCGAGCGCGGTGAGATGACATCCCGCCACAAGAGCGCCAGGTGCGCTGGTCACTTCAGCGACTTCGAAACTACCGGATACAACTCGGCCGGGTCCATCGCTGGACCCGGCCGATGTCGGTGTTCAGTTGTTTCTGGGCTCAGCTCTTACGGCCCGGCGCCTTCGCGCCGGACTTGAAGCCCAAGCCGCCCGGTTTGGCGGCGGGCGGTACGACCTGGTGCGCGCCGTTGCCGCCAGTGCCATTGGATTGCTCCGGCTCGGCAGCGGCTTCGGGCTGCGCGGCAGGAGTTTCCGCGGCGGCGGGCTCGTCCGCCGAGGCCGGTTCGGCAGTGACCGGAGCGGCTTTGCCAGGGGCCTTGGGGCCGGGACGCTTGAAGCCGGACTTCATGGCCAGACCCTTGGCGGGCACCGTCGGCTTGGTCTCGGTCGGCTCGGCGTCGGCCGGTTCCGCAGCCGCCTGGGTGGCGGGTGCTGCTTCGGCCGCAGCCGCGGACGTTTCCGCTGCCGGAGCCTTAGCGCCGGGAGCCTTGGCCGCGCCCTTCATGGCGAGACCACCACCGGGAGCCTTGGCGCCGCCCTTCATGCCCAGACCCTTGACCGGCTTCGCCGCCGGAGCTTCGGGTGCCGAAGCCTCGGGCGCTGACTCGGCGGCGGGGGCCGCGGCGGCCTTGGCGCCGGGCGCTTTCGCGCCGCCCTTCATCCCCAGACCACCGGGAGCCTTCGCCGGACCCTTCATGGCCAGACCCTTGACCGGAGCGGCAGGCGCCGCCGTGGCCTCGGTCTCCGCCGTTTCCGCGGCCGGGGCCTTGGCGCCGGGAGCCTTCGCGGCGCCCTTCATGCCGAGACCGCCGCCACCGGGCGCTTTCGCGGGGCCCTTCATGGCCAGACCGCCGCCACCGGGAGCTTTCGCCGGGCCCTTCATGGCCAGACCGCCACCGGTCGGCGCGGCCTTGGCCGGGGCGGGAGCCTCGGCGGCCGGGGCGGGTTCGGGCTCCGGCTCGGGTTCCGCCTCGGGCGCCTTCGGCTCCTGGATGACGGTCAGGTTCTCGGTGAGCACCGTCGGCTCGACCCGCTCGATGGCATCCAGCATCAACTGCGCGACGTCCACCACTTCGACGCCTTCGCCCTCACCCTTCTCCTGGCGCGCGGTGACGCCGTCGGTGAGCATCACGCGGCAGAACGGGCAGCCGGTCGCGATCTTCCCAGGGGCGGAGCCCGCGGAGCGACCAGAAGGCGCGGCGAGGGTGCTCAATCCCTCCTCCACCCGGTCGATGTTGACCCGCTTGCCGAGTTGCTCTTCCATCCACATCCGCGCGCCGCCGGCGCCACAGCACATGGACCGTTCGCCGTGCCGGGGCATCTCGACCAGGTTCGAGCCGGACGCGGCCATCAGCTCGCGCGGCGCGTTGTAGATCTTGTTGTGCCTGCCCAGGTAGCACGGGTCGTGGTAGGTGACATTCTGGGAGACCGAGGCCACCGGGATCAGCTGCTTCTGCCGCACCAGGCGGTTGAGCAGTTGGGTGTGGTGCACGACCTCGTAGGTGCCGCCGACCTGTGGGTACTCGTTGTTCAGCGCGTTGAAGCAGTGCGCGCAGGTGACGACGATCTTCTTCTTGCGATCCTCGACGCCCTCGAACACCGAGTTCAGCAGCTCGATGTTCTGCTGCGCGAGCTGCTGGAACAGGAATTCGTTGCCCGCGCGGCGTGCGGAGTCACCGGTGCAGGTCTCCTCCGCGCCGAGCACCATGAACTTCACGCCCGCGGTGGCCAGCAGCTCGGCGACCGCCTTGGTGGTCTTCTTGGCGCGGTCCTCGTAGGCGCCCGCGCAGCCCACCCAGAACAGGTACTCGTAACCGTCGAAGCTGTCGGCGTCCTGGCCGAAGACCGGGATCTGGAAATCGAGCTCGTTGATCCAGTTGAGCCGGTCCTTGGCGTTCTGACCCCACGGATTGCCCTTGTTCTCCAGGTTCTTGAACAGGCCGGCGAGCTCGGACGGGAACTCCGATTCGATCAGCACCTGGTAGCGGCGCATGTCGATGATGTGGTCGACGTGCTCGATGTCCACCGGGCACTGCTCGACGCACGCGCCACAGGTGGTGCAGCTCCACAGCACCTCGGGGTCGATGACGCCGCCCACTTCGGGGCCGCCGACCAGCGGGCGCTCCGCTTCGGCCTTGGCGGCCTCGGAGATCTTGGCCAGCTGGGCCTCGTTCGGCTTGCCCTCGGCGTCGACGAGGCCGACCTCGTCGCCGCCCATGTCCTTGCGGCCACCGGCCAGCAGGTACGGGGCCTTGGCGTAACCATGGTCACGCAGCGACATGATCAGCAGCTTCGGCGAGAGCGGCTTACCGGTGTTCCACGCGGGGCACTGCGACTGGCAGCGACCGCACTCGGTGCAGGTGGTGAAGTCCAGCCAGCCCTTCCAGGAGAAGTCCTCGATCCGGCCCGCCCCGAAGGTGTCGGTGTCCGGGTCCGCGGTCTCCATGTCGACCGGCTTGCCCTTCGACATCATCGGCTTGGCCGGGCCCAGCGCGACGCCGCCGTCCTCATCCCGCTTGAAGTAGATGTTCGGGAACGCCGAGAAGCGGTGCCAGGCCACGCCCCAGGTCACGTTGCGGCCGACCAGGTAGAGGAACGCCATGCCGGACATCAGCTTCACGAATGCGAACAGCGCCACCATCGTGGTGTTGGCGGGCAGCAGCTTGGCGACCTGCATGGTGAAGAAGTCGGTCGCCGGGTTCGCGTGACCGTAGGCGGCGATCTTGCCCGCCTTCACGAAGACCATGCCGAGGCCCTCGAGCAGCACGATCGCCTCGATGACGTAGGCAGGGGCGAACTTGGAACCGCTGAAGCGCGACAGCCGCTCCGGAAGCCGGGGATGGTTGAGCTGACGCAGGATGATCAGCGTGAGGATGCCGACCACGGTGCCGATGCCGAGGATCTCGTCCCACAGGTGGTAGATCGCGGTGTTGCCGATGATGGGCCAGTGGAACGCCGGGTCGAACGTCTGCCCGTACGCCTCGAACCACAGCATGGCGCCGCCCAGGAAGCCGATCATCACCAGCCAATGCGCCCAGCCCACGGTGCGGAATTTGTTCATGCGCGTATGCGCGAGGAACTCCACGATCATCTGCTTGAAGCGCGGGAAGAAGGGCCGCCAGCGGTCCGGGGCCGGCTGTCCGATCATGATGGCGCGAACGATATTGCGGACGCCGCCGAAGAACGACGCCCAACACAGGAGGCTGAGCGCCGCCCCAATCGTGCCCAGCGTCACTGTCAGGGCATTCATGTCGCGACCTTTCTTTAGAGGCACCTCGAGTGCGGCAGTTTCCGCTACCGCCTCGGTTGGCTCGTATCTTAACCGGAGGTAAGTTACCCGCCAGTAACAACAGTGTCCATCGTACGATCGGCTTTTGGGCTATAGCCCCATATGCTGGGGCTTGACCGCTTATTTACCTGTGATCAATATCACAGTAAAATTCACCGATCTCGTGGACAGGGGGTCGGTCACCACCGTAAACGGGGAACCATTCCGTCCAGTCGGTAAGGATTGGCTTAGTCCCCAGGGCTGATAAGGCATCTCGCTTAATGCGCGGCGTTCTATTAGGCTCACGTCGTTCTGTTGCTTGCGACTCGTCTGCACACTGCTCGGGGAGGATCCGGAGCCGACCACCCGGATTTGCTGGATAGAGCTCTCGCGTGCTGGAGACCCGCGGCGACGATCGACCTGATGATGGATTGGAAACTGAATGAACTTCCGCAGAACCACCGCGGCGGCCGCGATGGTCATCGGTGCGATGACCATCGGATTGGGGACCGCCCATGCCGAGCCGGACGCTGCGCCGGATCCCATCCGGTACTCGGTCAAGCTGGTGGAGAAGACCGTCGTTACGACGCTCAAGGGGGGAACGTTCGAACTGGCGAAGTCCTCCGAGGACGTCAAGGAAGACGACGTCTACAAGATCAAGGACTCGCAGGGCAACGACGTCCTGGCCCTGCCGATCGCCTTCACGGTCGCCGGGACCGTCGTCCCGGTGAAGCCGGTCGTGAAGGAAGACGCCACGGTCCTCGAACTCACGCCTGACCAGAGTGTCGAGGTCCCCAGGGACAAGCCGGCCAACGCGGTCAACGTCGTCGCTCAGCCGATCGCCTCGCCGATCGAGAACCAGCGCGCGCAGAACGAGTTCGCCAGCCAGTTCGGCATCGCGACCGCCGTCGGCGGCTTCGTCGGCACCGCCATCGGCGTCATCGGCGGCGCCGTGATCGGCTGCATCCTCGGCCTGCCGTTCCTCGGTGTCGGCTGCATCCCCGCCGCGATCGCGGGCGCGGGTATCGGCGGCATCCTCGGCACGGTGGCCGTCGGTGGCCCCATGCTGGCTGTCGCGGGCATCGACCTGATCAACACGCTGCAGGCGCCCGAAGGCACCACCAAGTGGGCGGACAAGCCGAACTAAATATTCGGCCGAACGCTGCACGTTCGATCCCCGGCGGCCCGCTCTCCTCGGAGGGCGGGCCGCCGGTCGTTTATCCGGTCAAATCGAGCAAGCCGCGGACGACGACCTCGCCCAGTTCTTCACCCAATCGGCCGAACGAGCGCTCGACCATCTCGAACGTCCCGTCCTCGCGGACGACCAGCACCGTGCTGGCTCTGGTGCCGTGCACGGTGTGCGCGACGAACCTGGCCGAGAGCGCACGCTCCATCTCGTAGGGGACGCCGGTGCGCGGCAACCGGTCGTCCGGAGCTTCCGTGCGGTCGGCCAGCACCTCGAAGTAGCGATCCACCGCACCGGGCTCGGTCCCCACGATCTCGCGCAGCTCGGTCACGCCCGCCCGCACTTTGGGCCAGATGGGCTGTGGCGCGGTCAGATTCGCTTCGCCCAGGGTCGGACCCGCGGACGTGACGAACGTGCCGTTGGAGAGCCCGTGGAAGCCCGGAGTCAGCTCGCGTGGTTCGGTCGCACTGCGATTGGAGTGCCACCACAGTGTGCGCAGGTCGGAGACCAACAGGTTGTAGCCGTTGTAGTCGTCCGGCGCGGCGGCGACGTCGAGCACGTACTTCTCCGGCCCGGGGAACTCGCCCGCTCGACCGCGGTCGGCGGCGCCGCGCAGGAAGTCCAGCAGCAGCGCGCCCCGGGAACGGGCATCGACGCGTTGATCGGCGGGATCACGCACATTCGTGACGGCCGCGAAGCGGTTGTTGCCGTGCGGCTGGGTGCTCAGCCCCAGCCAAGTGCCGGGAGGTTCGCCCTCGGTGCGGCCGGTGGCCCCGGTATCGCGTCCGGCGAGCAGGCCGGGCGCCTCCGGCCACCAGCGCATGGATTCGGTCGGCCGGGTATAGAACTCTTCCCGGTTGGCGGCCACGATCAACCGGTAGTCAGGGTGGGCGCGCCAGCCGATCAACACCAAACACATGCCGACCAGAATGCCGGACCGGCGCCGCACTCCATGCGGTCTTTCCCGCACGCGGGGCCGCGTAAGGGCAGTGGAAAGACCCCGGGACGGCGAAAGGCCGACAGCGCAACGGCTGCCGGCCTCTTCGCGTCACTGCTGTCAGTTGGTGCGCACGCGCAGCCCCGGGTTGTCGGAGAGCACCACGTGCACCGGCTGCGCGAACAGCTGCGGCACGTTACCGGTGAGGGCTCCGATCAGGTTCGGGATCTCGCAGATCGGGTAGTCCGCCACCGACGACGCGCTGGAGATGCCGAGCGCCAGGCGGCCGGTCACGATCGGGCCGCCGCTGTCGCCGGGCAGCGCGCAGATGTTGGCCGAGAAGCTCTGGGTGAGTTCCCGGTCGCCGACCTGCACGGTCTGGTCGACCGCGTTGACCACGCCGCAGCTGAAGCCGGTGCGTGCGCCGGACTTGCACACCGGAGCGCCGACGACCGGCGTCGCCACGCCCTCGACGGCGATCGGAGCCGCGCCGGGCGCGCGCACGCCGTTGTTGGCGAAGCGGTCCTTGGCCTGGTCGTTGATCCGCACGATCGAGTAGTCCTGCTCGCCGAGCACCGACTTCTGGAAGACGCCGAACTGCGGGCCGAGGCGCTCGCCGCTCATCTCGTAGACGCCCGCGGCGTTGCCGTTGCCCGCGGACGCGATGTCCGGGTTGCAGTGGCCCGCGGTGATGTTCACCGTGTTGCCGTTGCGGTCGGTGCCGTTGAAGCCGAGCGAGCAGCGCAGCGAGCTGCGTCCGGCGACCGAGGCGTAGCCGTCGCCACCCGCGAGGGTGCCGCGCGCCTCACCGGCGATCTCACCGGCCTGCAGGGTGCCCTGTTCGCCTGCCACCGGCGGGGCCATCACGATGACGCGCGCCGGGTCGATGAAGTTCGGCATCGGCAGGCCCGCCTGGTCGACGCGCACCGCGATCGCGTTGTTCACGGTGTCCACCACCGCGCCGCGCACCAGCGACTGCACCGCCTCGGGCTGGCCTTCCAGCCAGCGCTCGAACGCGCTCTTCTCGCCGCGCAGCGCCGCTTCGCTCTTGGCGACGTTGCGAACCTCGAAACCGGCCGATTCGGCCGCCTTCTTGGCCTCGTCGGCGCCGGGGCCCTGGGCCAGCGCCACGACCGCCTTGCCCGCGTCGTCGAGCCAGGAGCCGCCGAACACGGCCGGGTACTGCCGCTGGGCGGTGGTGGCGAACGCGGCCACCTGCTGCGCGAGCTCCGCGCGGTGCAGGTACTCGTCGGGCGAGATCTTCAGATCACGGGTCACCGCGGCGACCAGCTCGGCGGGCAGGCCGGGAGCCTGATCGGGCTCAGCCGTCGCTACTGCCGCCGTGGGCCCGAACAGCAGGATCGCCGCCGAGGCGGCGATCACTGTTTTTCGGATTCCGGTCTGTCGCGCGGCTGATCGAAGAGGACCTATACGTGGCAGGAGCATGAGCAGACTATATGGGGTTCGCAGCGGTATGCCTACTCATCTTGTGGTTCCCGATTCCCGCATAGCCCGGCGACCGGCGATATGCCGATCGACACAGGACGCGTGCGTGCGCTCAGCCGACGTTCGACCGGGTGCGCACGGTGATACCGCTGCCGATTCCGCCACCGGAGGAGGCGTCCACATCGGCCAGGATCGCACGGATCGGAATGCCCAGCGAAGCGGTGCCGCCGTACTGCGCGAGCGCGATGTTGGCCTCGTTGCAGTTCGGCGCGTCCGCCGCGTTGGAACCGCTGGTGATGCCGAGCGCCAGCGTGCCGGACACGATCGCGCCGCCGCTGTCGCCGCCGAGCGTGCAGGCCGAGCTGGCGAACCCGCGAACGGTCTTGCTCTCGCCCTCCGCGGTGAACAGCTGGGTCTCCACCCGGTCGGCCACGACGAAGCCACAGGTGAACGTGGACGACTGGCCGGACTTGCAGACCGGGGCGCCGGTGATCGGGTCGGCGGTGCCGGTGATCGCCAGCGTGGTGCCGTTGGCGCCGCGCACCGAGGGCTGGTCCATGCCGGCCCGCACCGCGCGCTCGTTCAGCTTGATCACCGAGTAGTCCAGCGCGGAGTGCCCACCCAGCGAGGCATGCACGAAGGTGCCCAGTTCGGGGCTGGCCGGGATGTCCCGGACGTTGGGCAGGTAGACGGCCGCTTCCTGGTTGGCCTTGCCCAGATTCGGATCGCAATGTCCCGCACTGATGTTCAGCGCGTTGCCGGACGCGTCGATGCTGTTGAACCCGAACGAGCACACGTCGACCGCGCGCAGCGACGAGTCCGCGAGCGGACCGGGGGCGCTGATGTAGGTGTCACCGCCCATGGGCCTGCGCTCGACCGGGCCGCCGCTGCCCGGCGACAGGATGACTTTGATGTTCGCCAGCAAGGTCGGCAGGTTGAGCATGTGACCCGCGGGGGTGTTGGCGACGCTGAGGACCAGTTGACTGTTCAGGAAGTCGATGGCCACGGAGTTGATCGCCTGCGAGATCTCCCGCGGCAGACCGGTGACCCACTGGTTGAGCTGCACCAGCGAGCCTTCCAGGCTGTCCGCGGAGACCGGGGCCAGTCGGGTCTGGTAGCCGTCGTCCGCGGCGATCTTGGCGGCGTCCAGCGAGGTGACCGCCACGACGGGCTTGCCGTCGGGGCCGATCCAAGCGCCCGCGTAGGAATCCGGTCGCTCGGAACGGAACTCGCGCGCGTAGTCCCGCAGCTGCTGGGCGCGCGCGGCGCGGTCCAGGTACTCCGTCGGGGTCATCTTCAGGTCGCGCGCGATGGCCTGCACCAGTTCCGGGGGCAGGTTGTCCGCGGCGAGCTGGGCGGGAGCGTCGGGAACCGCCGATGCGGTCGTCGTGCCGAACAAGGGAGCCAGGAGAACGGTCGAGGCGATGGCGACAGCTCTGACCGCGGCGCGACGCGCCACCAACTTGCGCATGAAGTCCCTTCGTCGGCACGCACGTGCCAGCTAAATCCGTGGCCATGGGCAGAATCCGTTGGCGCACAGTCTTCGTCCAGCAACCGACCTGTGCCGGAAGTCATCCGACAACACGGTCAGCGCATCACTCTAGGCCACAAACCAGGAAAGGACGCTACTAATCACCGACTACCCGGTGTTCCCATACCGGGGATGGTCGGTAACTGCGGTAGCGGCAGGAACGGGTAGGGGGCAGTCGTCGTGCTCCGGGTCGTCGAGGGACGGGTGGTTCTCGGTGGCGTCGTCGGCGGCTCGGTGGTCGACGGAGGCGGAGGCGGAGGCGGAGGCGTCGTGGTCGTCTCCGGCGTCGTGGTCTCGGTAATCTCCACCGGCGGTTCGGACGGCTCGGTGGTGATGGGCTCGGTGGAGGACACGACCGGCGGAGGCGGGACGGGACTCGCCGACGTCTGCTCCGATTTCGCGTCGGGCAGGGGCGGCACCGGTGTCTCCCCGCCGTCGCGGAACAGCGCGGCCACCACGATGCCGCCGAGCACCAAGCCGATGACGGCGGCGCAGGCGACCAGCAAGGGCGTACGCCGCGGGTTCTTCGCGACAACTTTCGCGGGAACCTCTGTCGCCGTGGGCTTCTCGGCCGGCTCCGGGTCGGCGGTCGCGACCGGCTCGGCGATCGGGAAGGCCGCCGAGTACGCCTGCGGCTGTGGCTCGGCGGCGGGCACCGCCGGGATGACGATGGTGTCCACCGTCGAGTTCTCGGCGGTGGACGGGTCCGGTGGAGTGGCGCCCGCGGGTGTGGCCAGCACGGCGGCCAGCGCCGCGCGGGCCGCGTCGTAGGCGAACGAGCCGTCGGGCGCCGTGCTCCCGGCGCTGGGCAGTTCGCCCTCGCTGACCAGCAGCACCGACCGCAGGCCGAGGTAGTCCAGCGCGTCCCGCAAGGAACGCACGTGCTCGGCGGGCCAGTCCGCCGGATGCGTCGCGTAGAACTCGGCCGGGCCGCTGAGATGTTCGGCGGCCAGATTGATCAGGCAGAACAAGGCGGTCGCGACGAGGTCTTCGGCGCGGTAGGCCTCGCCGTCGTCGACCGGGATACCGGACGGGTCACCGACGGCGGGCACGAAGCCGGTGATCGAATGGGAGTGCCCGGCGGGCGCGGGACCGCCCAGTTCGGCGTCACCGTCCTCGGACATGTGCAGGATCGACTCCCGGACGATGTACCGCGGTTGCTCGTCACCATCGGTGACGATGACCGCCGTGCACTCGTCTTCGGCGACGCGCAGGCCAACCCCAGTGGCCATCCTCCACCTACCTCGCTTCGGCGTTCCCGCTGACGGAACCGCACCCGAGTCACACCAGAAGCGAGCCGTGTCCCATGGCGCGGAGCATCGACAATAACTCCGAACGGGAACGGGCGCCGACCCGGCGTCGGATGCGCGCGACGTGGTGCTCGACCGTCTTCGCGGAAATGTACAAGCGCGCACCGATCTCGCGATAGGTGAGCCCGAGCAGAACCAGCTCGGCCACTTCGCGTTCCCGTTCGCTGAGGATCGCGGCCTGCGGCGGCGTGGGCGGCGGCGCCGGGGTGTCGCCGTCGGTTGCGGCCGGTGCGGCGGGCCGGGTCTGCGGTTCCTGCGGACGAGCGTCGGCGCGGACCGTGCGAGCCAGTTTGAGCAGCGCGGTGGCCGTCGCGGAGTCGGGCGCGGCCAGCGCCGCCTCGCTGGCCAGCCGCGCACCGTCCCAGGTCATGCCGATCTCGGTGAGCGCGGCGACCGCCGCGTGGACCGGCGCGGTCGCGACCTGGCCGCGCAGCACGAGCACCCAGGTGCGGCCCGCGTCGGCGAGCACGGCGGCGTGCCGGTCACCCGCCTCGGCCGCGGCTTTCAGCGCTCGCGCGTGCGGCAGCAGGTCGTCGGGGCTTTCGTGCGCGATCGCGGCCTGCACGCCGTACCAATGGAAGGCGTTGGACCAGGCGGGCGGTTCGTTCAAGCGGCGCAGCAGCGTGAGGGCGGCCTCCACCAGAGGCTCGATCCGACGTTCGTCACGCATCCGGATGGCGGCCAGCCACAGTTCGCCGATCGGCAGCAGTGCCAGCAGGTCGGCCTGCACGTCGTCGAAGAGCGGATACGCCGCCTGCCACGCGCGGGCCAGCGAGGCGTGATCGCCGCTGCGCCGGGCGAGGCCGACGGCGACGCCGTGAGCCAGCAGCCGGTCGCGGACGTCGAGTCGGTCGTAATCCAGGGCGGCCACGGTGGCGGCGGCGGCGCGCTCGTCGCCACCGAGCATCGCCGTCCAGGCCGCGAGCACGTCGAGCTGGTGGCAGCGCAGCCCGCTCGCGGTGGCCCGCCGCAACGCGTCCTGGGCGCGGCGCGGCTCGCCGGTGCCGAGCGAGAGCAGCGCGGCGATGGAGGCCGCCGTGCAGGGCAGGAAGCGGTCCACGCCCGCGTCCGCGTTCGCCGCCTGCACCAGCGCCGACACGGCGGACGCGGTGCTGTTGCCCGGCGCGATGGAGTCCGCCAGCGCGGTCGCGATCAGCCGCGCGTGCGCGTGCGCCTCGGTGGGGGGCCACTGCGTCGCCGAGGAGGCCATCTCCTCGGCGCCGGCCACGTCTCCGGCCAAGCGCAGCACCGTAGCGCCGATCGCCCAATCGGGGCCTACCCGATCCGCACCGAGCCAGGTGTACAACTGGGCCGCGCGACCCACCAGGCCACGTCGGGTCAGCACCGCCGCGCAGATGCGCACCGCCGTCGCGAGTTCCGTACCGGAACTGCCCGAACGAGCCAGCATCGGCTCGGCCAGACGCATCGCCGTGTCACCGTCACCGGTCCGTGCGGCCGCCTCGGCCCAGCGCAGCGCGATCAGATCGAGTTCCGCCCCCGCGGCCGCCGCGGCGGCGTAGTAGCGAACCGCCTCGCGGCCGGTCCGCTCCGCGGCGTCGACGAGGAAATCGGCCAGGCGCGGATCACGGACGCCGGACTCGGCCAGTTGCAGCGCGGTGCGGTCACGCAGCAGGCCCGCCTCCAGCCGGGCGCCGAGCAACCGGCGCTCGACCGCGACGAACCTGCGGTCGCCGAGCAGCGTGCGCAGTGGGGCGACGGCGGGTTCGATCAGCAGATCCGCATCGGTCACCAGGGCGCTGGCCCTGGCTCGGTCGATGAGATCTTGCGCAACGGCCGGTTCCACGCCGAGCACCTCGGTCAGCTCGCTGGAATCCAGGCCCGTGCCCGTGGTGGCGACCACCAGGGTCTCCAACAGGTCGGGCTCGAGGTTGTCCAGCAAACCGCGCGCCCACGCGGCGACGGCCGTGTCGACGGCGGCGATGCCCGCGTCCAGACGCGCCGAGCAGGCGGCGGTGAGCGCCGCCACGACGCCACCGCGGATACCCGCGGTCTGCACGTGGATGTGCTGAGCGACTTGGCGCGGCACCATCATGCCCAGTTCCCTGGCGAACGGCGCCATGTCCGCGACGCCGAGCGGGCGCAGGTCCACGACGCGACCGCGCCGGGCGACCGCGTCGGCGAGCAGCCGCAGCCGCGGGTCGTGCGGGCGCGGCTGGGCGGCGATCACCATCGTGCGGCGCCCGGCTTCCACGGCGGCGCGGAGATATTCGAGATCGAGCCCGCCCAGCGTGTGCGCGTTGTCGATGATCAGGGCCGGGCGGGCGGTGTCGGTCGTCACCCCTGCCGTAGCGCCCGCGACCGAGGCCGGCGTGCGGGTCAGTGGGTGCGAGCCGTTGTGCGCGTGCGCGTGCTGGACGGCGGCGGTGTCGTCCTGCAGCGGGACGCCCCGGGCGCGCAGACGCGCCCGGATCTCCGCGAGAAGCGTCGACTTGCCGGTTTGCGAGCGGCCGCGGATCAGGTAGACCACCGGTTGGTCATCGGCGGATTCCAGGTCGCGGAAGATGTCCCGTGCGGACGGGAGGGTGTCGAATGCGGTGTCAGCCACCGGAGCCTCCCAGGATCTCTCCGGGAGCGCGCAGCACCGTGCCGAGAGTGTCGCCGAGCACGCCGGTCGGCAGGTTCGGCGCGGTGGGCGGCATAGGCCGCGGCTGCTGCTGGGTGGGCGGCGGCGGGTTGGTCGGGGCCGGGGCGGGCGCGGGAGCGGGAGAAGGCTGGGGTTGGGGCTGCGGCGCGGGTTGCGGAGCCGGGGAGTCCGCGGGTGCCGGGTCGGGCCGGCCGGGCGTCTGCTCGCTGTTCACCACGGCCACGGTGGTGCCCTGAGCCGGGGACGAAGGCGAACCGGCCTGTGTCGCCTCGGTTCGCGCTCGGCCGGTCGATGTCGTGGAGTCCGTGGCGGCGACACCGGAAGGTGCGGACGGATCGCCCGTCTGCGCTCCCGTGGTCGCGGCGACCTGCGCGGCGCCGGTGGTCGACTGCTCGGTGGTGGCGGGATGGCTCGGGCCGGACTGGATGCCGGTGCCGATGGCGAGCGTGCCGGTGGCCAGCAGGCCGATGGCGGCCGCCGCGCCCGCCACCACCGCGAGGCGTCGCCTGCTGGTGAGCGCCCGTCGGCGTGCGGGGCGTTCCTCGGGCAATGCCGGGAGTCCCGACGAGGGGGACGAGGGGAGCGCTCTGGGCTGGGGCACGGTCTCGTCTTCGGCGCCCGGATCCACCATCGGCAGCTGGTCGGTTTCGGCGGCGAGCAGATCGGCGGCCAGCAGCGCGGCGCCGCGTGCTGTGGTGTGCTCCGGGTCGGGAGCCGCCACGACGGGCAATCCGAACTCGGAGGAGATCAGTTCCGCGACCAGCGGGATGGCGCCGCCGCCTCCGGTGAGCAGGACGCGGCCGACGTCGCCGATATCGAGCCCGGCCCGATGCACCGCGTCTCTGATGAGGTCGATCGAACTCGACAACGGCCCGCGCAGCAGGTCTTCCAGTTCACCGCGTACCAGCCGTACGGTGCTGCCATGCGGATCGGCGGGGTCCACCCGAACCGGGACAACCGTCGCGGTATTTATGGAAAGCTCTTCTTTCGCTTTTCTGCAGCGCTCGCGCAAAGCCGCTAATTCACGTTCGACCACCGGATCGAACGGATCGAAATCCGCGGCGAGCACGGAGTTTGCCAGAACATAGCGCATGGTCAGCAGATCGAATTCCGCACCGGCGACGTCGGTGGTGCGCAGCGGCGTGCCCAGCAGACTGGCATGCTCACCGGTGCGTACCACGGAGACGGTCGAGCCGGTCGCGCCGAGGTCGAAGACGATCACCGCGCCGTCGTCGGTCCTGCCGTGCGCGGCGTCGAGCCAGCGGATCGCGGCGGTCGGTTCCGGCACCAGGGTGACCTCGCCGAGCGCGGCCCGCTCGAGCGCCTCGCGCTGGATCACGACGGTGTGCCGCGACCACCACGCCGGGTGGCAGGCGACAATCGCCGCCGCGGCGTTCGTTCCCGTCTCGGCGGCGATCTCGTCGACCAGGCATCCGATCGCGGTGGCGACCAGGTCGGGAGCGGAATACGAGGAGCCGTCCTCGGCGAGGATGCCGACCGGATCGCCGACCCTGGCGAGGAAGCCCTCCAGCAGGACATCGCTGGAATGGCGGCCGGTGGGGCGCGCGCCCGCGCCGAGCGTGGGTGCCATGTCCTGCGACAGCCGCAACACGCTCGGATGCGAGCGTAGATAGCCGCCGCCGGACGGGCCGATGCCCTCGTCGCCATCTTCCGTTGCCGCCACGGCGACCGAATTCGACGCCCCGACAGTGATGCCGAGCGCCAGGCGCTGTGTCATTCGAGAACCCCGTTCGAAGAGCTGTCTGGTCCGGTGTCGCTGCAGTGTGTGCGAGATGGTGCGCTTGGCCTGGTAGTTGCCGACGCAACCGTTCTGTCGGTTGCTGGCCATCAGCCGTTACCCCGTTAGGGGAACCATTAGGGAAATTCCCCTAATTTCGCTCCCACCCCTATCGGGTGCCCCCGCTCAGTCGTAGGGGTTCGCCCCGTTTCGGCGTAACGCCCTGCGCTCCTAGCGTGATTTGCATTCCAACGACTGCGGATCATCTAGGTCCGCCGGGACTCAGGAGACGATTCTCATGACACCCAACGCGATTCTGGAGTTCATCCTCGATCTGCTGCGGAACGACGAAGCCGCGGTCGCCTACTGCGCCAACCCCACCCAGGCGCTGGCCGCCGCGGGCCTGAGCGCGGTGACACCAGAGGACATCACGCTCTGCGCCCCGATGGTGGCGGAATCGGCGCTGGTCACCGGCGGCTCTCAATTGCAAGCCATCGTGGCGGCGGGCGCGCAGACCGGCGCCGCGGCCGCGGTCGGCGCGGCGAGCACCGTGGGTGCGGCGGCGGTGGCGGGCGCCGGAGTCGATCTGGGCGCGGATCTGGGAGTCGACCTCGGCGCCGGTGCGGGCGGGGATGTCGACATAGATCTCGGCGTCGGCACGGGCGTCGATCTCGGCGCGGGCGTGGACCTGGGCGCCGGTTTGAACACCGCGATCGAAACCGGGCTCGAGCTCGGGGCCGGTCTGGGTGCGGGACTGGCGGCGGGCCTGGACACCGTGGTGAACGCGGGCGCCGACCTCTCCGCCGCCGTGGGCGGTCTGCTCGGCGCGGGTGCGCAGGTGATCAGCGGCATCGGAGCGGGCCTCGACCTCGACACCGACCTCGAAGGCGTGGGAGACATCACCGCCGGACTCGGGACCGGCCTCGCTACCGGCATCGACGCGGCACTGGGCGCGGGCGGCGGGCTGGGCGCGAGCCTGGGCGGCGCGGTGGATGCGGCGGCAGGCCTGGGCGCGGGCTTGGAAGGCGCGGTGAACGGGGCAGCCGGTGTCACCACGGGCCTTGGAGCCGGACTGGAAGGCGCAGTAGACGCCGCAGCCGGTCTGACCGCAGGTCTGGACGCGGCTTTGGGCGCGGGTGCTGATCTCGGTGTCGGCTTGGGCGCGGGCCTGGAGGGCGTTATCGATGCGACGACCGGGCTGGGCGCGAGTCTGGAGGGTGCCGTGGACGCGGCAACCGACTTGACCGCAGGCCTCGGCGCGGGTGCGCAGGCGGGTGCTGATCTGGGCGCAGGCTTGGGCGCGGGTCTCGGGGGCGTTGTCGATGCGACGACCGGTTTGACAACCGGGCTCGGCGCAGGACTGGAAGGCGCGGTGGACCTCACCACCGGTTTGGGTGCGGGGCTGGAAGGCGCCGCGGGTGCGGCGACCGATCTCACCGCAGGCCTCGGTACCGGTGTGGAGGGTGCAATCGACGCGACGACGGGTCTTGGTGTCGGTCTCGATGGTGCGCTCGATGCGGTCGGTGGTGTGACTGCGGGTGTGGATGCGGCACTGGGTGCTGGTGGGCAGATCGGTGCGGGTCTCGAGGGCGCTGCGGACCTGACGACCGGTTTGGGTGCGGGGTTGGAGAGCGCTGTGGGTGTGGGGACTGATTCGACCGCTGGTGTCGGTGCGGGCTTCGAGGGCGCGGTCGATGCGGCGACCGGTTTGGGCGTTGGTCTCGGCGGCGCCGCGGGTGCGGCGACCGACCTGACCGCGGGTCTCGGCGCCGGTGCGGGCGCGGGCCTGGAAGGTGCGATCGACGGGATGGCGGGTGTGACCACGGGCTTGGGTGCAGGTCTCGTGGGCGTTGGTGGTGCCGCGACGGACCTGACTGCCGGTGTGGGCGCGGGTCTGGAAGGGGCCGTGAACGGGGCCGGTTCGGTGACGACAGGCTTGGACGCTGCTCTGGACGGCGGTGCGCAGGCGGGCGCCGGCCTCGGCGCCGGGGTCTCCACCGGACTGCACGCAGCGGCCGACGCGGGCGCGCAGATCGGTTCCGGTCTCGAGTCCGGTCTCGGCGGTGCGCTCGACGCCACCGGTCAGGCGACGACCGGACTCACCGGCGGCCTCGATAGCGCGGTGCAGGGTTCCGGCAACCTGACCACCGGACTGGGAGGCAATTTCTCCTCCGCCATCGGCGGTGCCGGGAATCTCGGCACGCAGGCGACGGCGGGTCTGGAGACCGGACTCGCGACCGGTCTCGGCGCGGCTGTGAGCACCGGAGCGGAACTCGGCGGCGGACTGGACAGCTCCCTGAACATCGGCGGCCAGCTCGGCACGGGCCTGGGAACCGGTCTCGGCGGGGCCATCGACGCGGGGATCGAAGCGGCGACCGGGCTGGAAACAGGCTTGTCCACCGGCCTCGGTGGCGGTCTGTCCACGGGCGTGGACGGCGCGGTGCAGGCAGGCACCGGCCTCGAGACCGGCCTGACCGGCGCGATCGACGCGGGCGCGCAGGCTGGTGCGGGGCTGGGCTCGGGTTTGTCGGCGGGGCTGGACGCGGGAGCGCAGGCTGGTGCGGGGCTGGGCTCGGGTTTGTCGGCGGGGCTGGACGCGGGAGCCCAAGCGGGCGCCGGACTCGCTTCGGGCCTGTCGGCCGGACTCGGCGCGGGCGCAGAAGCCGGTGCCGGTCTCGGTACCGGCCTCTCCACCGGAATCGAAGGCGCGGCGGGCGCGGGCCTGGAAACCGGTCTCGGCGCCGCGGGCAACGTGGGCGCGGGTCTGTCGAGTGGTCTCGAGGGCGCGTCGAGCGCGGGAGCGCACCTGGGTTCGAGCCTGGACAGCGGGATCAGCGGCGGCATCGGCGCGGGTGGGCACGCGACCTCCGGCCTGTCGTCGGGCCTGGACGCCACGGCCGGTCTCGGCGGTGCGGCGCAGTCGAGCGTCGGCGGCGCGGTGGACGCGGGGGCCGGACTGGTCGGCTCGGCGGGCGGCGCGGCGCACGGCACAGTGGACACCGGGGCAGGTCTCGGCGGCAGCGTCGGATCGACCGCGAACACCTGGTCCTCGTTGGACGTGTCGAGCGCGTTCGGTTCCGGCCTGGACAGCACGACCAGCGGCCACACCGACTCGGGCCTGTTCGGCGACACCCATGCCGGCACGGAGCTGAGCGGTTCGGCAGGCGCCGACCTCGGTGGCGATACATTCCTGCACTGACAGTTGCCCGGTAGTACGGAAAAGAGGTCCATACCGCGATGGGGACGCCCGCGCCGAACGCCACTCCACCGGCGGTACCGCTGCTCTCGGTACTCGGTGAAACCATCGCGGCGGCGCGTGCCGCGGGCCGCAACGATCTGGTCGGCCGCCTGGAAGTGGCGGCCGACCGGGTCCGTGACCCGCGTCGGCGCATTATCGTCGCGGGACAGCTCGACCAGGGCAAAAGCCGTTTCGTCAACGCGCTGTTGAACCTGGACATCTGCCCGGTCGGCGACGACGCCACCACCACGGTTCCGATGCTCTTGGCGCACGGCTCAGAGCCGCGTGCGGAGCTGGTGCTCGCGGCGCACGGCGACTCCAGCGGGGCGGAGACCAGGGTGACGGTGCCGATCGCGGAGATCGGTGCGATCGACTCGCGCTCGCCGCTGGCGCAGGGACGACGGATCGTGCGCCTCGAGGTCGAGATACCCAACGCGCTGCTGGCCGACGGCATCGTGCTGATCGACACTCCCGGCGTCGGCGGGCACGGCAACGCCCATGCCGCGGGTGTGCTCGGCATGGTGCCCGCCGCGGACGCGGTCCTGGTGCTCTCGGACGCCTCGACCGAGCTCACCGAGCCCGAACTGGCGTTCCTGCGGCAGGTGCGTGAGCTGTGCCCGACGGTCGCGCTGTTGCTCACCAAGACCGATCTGTATCCGCACTGGCGGCAGGTGCACGAGGCCGATCTCGGCCATCTCGCTCGGGCCCGCCTCGACGTGCCGATGATTCCGGTGTCGTCGCTGCTGCGCAGCCACGCGATGCGGTTGCAGGACAGGCAGCTGGGTGTCGAATCCGGCTTCGGTGTGCTCTACGAATTCCTGCGCGACCAGGTGGTGGCGCGCGATCAGCAGGCCACACGCACCGCCGTGGCGCGCGATATCCGCTCCGCGGCGGAGCATCTCGCGTTGGCGCTGGGCAGTGAGCTGGTCGCGGTCCGCGATCCGGCACAGGGCGCGGCGGCGGTGCGCGAGCTGCAATCCGCCCGCGGCGCGGCCGAGGAACTGCACCGCAGGACCGCCGCCTGGCAGCAGACGCTCGCCGACGGCATCACCGACCTGGCCGGCGACGTCGACCACGATCTGCGTGACCGCCTGCGGAACATCGCGCGCAGCACGGAGGAATGGATCGACGAGCACGATCCGGGCAGGCATTGGGACCGCATCGCCGAACACCTCACCGGCACCGTCGACACCGCGCTCGGCGACAACTTGCTGTGGACCCACTCCCGGGCGATCGAACTCGCCGAGCGCGTCGCCGAGCATTTCTCCGAACTCGGCGCCGTCGACCTGCCGGATGTGCGACCCGGCGCGGGGGCCGATAGCGGCCGTGCGCTCTCCGGCACGCTCGCCGATCTGGAACCGGACATCGGTTTCGGCAGCAAGCTGCTCGTCGGCATGCGCGGTTCCTACGGCGGCGTGCTCATGGTGGGGCTGGCCAGCACCTTCGCCGGGCTCGCCCTGCTCAACCCGATCTCGATCGGCGCGGGGCTGATCGTGGGCGGCAAGGCTTTCCGGGACGACAAGCAGGCCAGGCTGGCCAAGCGGCGCATCGAGGCGAAGGCGGCGGTGCGCCGTTTCGTCGACGATGTGGCGTTCCAGGCGGGCAAGGAGTCGAAAGACCGGTTGCACCGCATCCACCGCGCGTTGCGCGATCACTACGCGGGCGTCGCCGAGCGCAGCCTCCGCTCCATCGATGAGTCGTTGCGGGCCGCGCAGGAGGCGGCGAGCATGGTCGCCACCCGCCGGGCCGAACGCGGCGCGCAGCTGGAACAGCAACTGCGCGTAGTCGCCGAGCTGCGCCGATATGCCGATGCCATGCAGACCGCACTACCGATGGGACCCGCCGGTACGGTAGCCCCGTGAGACGTGATGGTGGCGCGGTGCCGGGAATCGTCGCGGAGGCGCATCGGCTGGTCGGCGCGGCACAGGCGGCGCTCGCGAGCGAGCCGCGGCCGCGTGCCATGCTGGCCGACTGCGCCCGCCGATTGGATCAGCCGTTGCGCGTCGCGCTCGCCGGTTCGATCAAGGCGGGCAAATCGACCCTGCTGAATTCCCTTGTGGGACAAGACATCGCTCCCACCGACGCGACCGAGTGCACCAGGGTGGTCACCTGGTACCGGTACGGTTCGACACCCAGCGTGACGGCGTACGCCCCCGATGGCGCCCGCGCGCACGTCGTGGTCCGCCGCGGCAGCGGAACGCACGGGCTCACCTTCGACCTCGACCGGCTCAATTGGAATGTCCCGGCCCCGCGTGAGGTCGACCATCTCGAGGTCGAGTGGCCCGCCGCGGCGCTCGCGCACACCACCATCATCGACACCCCCGGTACGTCCTCGCTGTCGCGGGAGGTGTCGCTTCGAACAGCGCGCCTGTTGACACCAGGTGCGGACGACGAGCGGTCCGAGCAGGCAATCGCGATGCCGGGCGCCGACGCGGTCGTCTATCTGCTGCGCAGGCTGGACGCGACGGACGTGCAGTTCCTCGAGCGTGTGGGCGCCGGAACCGCCGTGGCCAACGGCGCCGCAGGCCCGCTCGGCATAGTCGGCGTGGTTTCCCGAGCCGACGAGATCGGGGCGGGCCGCATCGACGCACTGCACTCGGCGCGCGACGTCGCGACGCGTTTCGCGGGCGAACTGGAGCGAACAGGTCTGTGTCAGGCGGTGATCCCGGTCGCCGGGCTGCTCGCCTTCGCCGCGGCGACGCTGCGCCAGCAGGAGTTCGCGGCTTTCGAGACGCTGGCGCGTGTCCCGGTCGACGAGCTGAGCGCCGCGTTGCTCTCGGCGGACCGTTTCGCGCGTGCCGACGTGCCGCTGCCGGTGCCGCCGGAGCTGCGCGCGCAGCTCGCCGAGCGGTTCGGTTTGTTCGGCATCCGCATGGCGGTGACGTTGATCCGGCTCGGTGTGCGCGATTCGGCCACGCTCGCCGCCGAATTGACCGCCCGCAGCGGAGTGGACGAATTGCGCTCGGTGCTCGACGTTCAGTTCGGTCAGCGCGCCGACCAGCTCAAGGCGCATTCCGCGCTCACCGCGCTGGCCCGGGTGCTGACCGCCTACCGCGGCACCCCGGCCGACCGCCTGCTGCCGAGGGTGCGCACGTTGCTCGCGGACGTGCACGGATTCGCCGAGCTGCGCCTGCTCGGCCGCCTGCGCACCGACGAATTGACGCTGCCCGCCGACGATCTCGCCGAACTGCACCGCCTCATCGGCGGCTCCGGCATCGCACCCCACCTGCGTCTCGGCCTGCCGATCGACGCGCCGCTGCCCGCGCAGCGTGCCCAGGCGGTCGCCGCCGTCCGGAAGTGGCGTGCCCGGGCTCGCCACCCCCTCGCCGACCAGTTCACCGCCACGGCCTGCCTGACCGCCGCCCGCAGCGCGGAGGGCACCTTGAGCGTCCTGCCGGAATGATCCGCGGATGTCCCCGCGCCCGCACCGCTACAGCACCGTGACCTGCGGCGAAACGTTTCGCCGAACCGCGGCCGCGCCGCCGGTGTAGCCCCCTCGCGCCCGGGTATGCGCCCTGGTAGCGAGAGGAGGTAACGATGAGCCAAGAGGACGTCGTACACGAATTGCTCGTCCGCGCGGGCACGGGATATGCCGAGGAAGCGGGCATCACGCTCGATGACAAACCGGCCGCGCTCTTCCAGTTGCTGATGCTTTCCCAGCTGCTCAGCGCCCGCATCTCCGCCGATATCGCGATCGGGGCGACGCGAGAGCTGATCTGTAGCGGTTACCGGACACCGCACCGGGTCGCTGACGCGAGTTGGCAGGAGCTGGTCGATGCGCTGGGGCGGGGGAACTATCGCCGATACGACGAGAGCACCGCGACGAGGCTGAGCCACAACGCCTCCCGCGTACTCGATCGCTACCACGGTGACCTGCGGGAACTGGCGAAAAAGGCGGACAACGACCCGCAGCGCGCCGCGGAACTGCTCCAGGAGTTCGACGGCATCGGTCCTACCGGGGCCGATATCTTCCTGCGCGAGATCCAGGACGTCTGGTCGTGGGTCCGGCCGCACTTCGACGAGCGCGTACTGCGTGGCGCCAAGCGCGTGCAGCTGCCGGAAGACCCCGACCGGCTGGCGCGTCTGGCGCCGGACCACCACACCGCGGAACTCGCCGCCGCCCTGGTGCGGGTGACGCTGGACGAGAAAATCGCCGACGAGGTCCTCGCCGCCGCGCCCTGAGCGGCTCTCAGATCGGCGCGGCGCCGACACCACGCGGGTCGATCAGGATCTTCGCGTGGCGCTCCGGGTTGCCCAGGGCGGTGAAGGCGTCCGCCACGCCGTCCAGCCCGACGGTCCCGGTGATCAACGGGCTGGGATCGACTTTTCCCTCGGCGAGCATGTACAAGGTGTCACGGAACTCGCCGGGGTCGTAGCCGAGCACGAACCGCAGTTCGATTTCCTTGTTGATCGCCATCGCGGGATGGAAGCGGTCGGCCTCCATGCACACTCCGACCACGATCACGCGCGACAGCGGCGGTGCGGCCGTGAGGATCTGGTCGATGATCCCGGGTACGCCCACGCATTCGAAGATCACCGGTCCGGCCGGTCCCGCGTTCAACGTGTGCGCCAGCCGGAAGACGTACCACCATGGCAGGTTCGGAACCCGCCGCAGGCGGTCCATGGTGTCGAACCCGAGACCCAGGATGTCGGTGACGCCGTTGATCCGGCTCTTCTTCGGCGCGGCTGCCCACGGCGATTCCGTCGCCGGATCGACCACGACATCCGCGCCGCACGCGGTGGCGAGTTCTCGCCGGCGCGGCGAGAAGTCGCTGGCGACAACGGTGCGCACGCCCGCGGCCTTCAGCATGCTGATCACCGCCAAGCCGATCGGCCCGCAGCCGATGACGAACGCGGTCTGTCCCTTGCCCACGCGGCCTCTGCGCACGGCGTGCCAGGCCACCGCCATGGGCTCGGTCAGCGCGGCGTGTTCCAAGGGCAGGCCGTTGGGCACCGGCATGGTCATCGATTCCTGGACCACCACCTGTTCGGCATAGCCGCCCGGCACAGCGGCCGAGAGCCCCACCAGATGGGGTTGCTCGCCGTGCCGGACGATCGGGAGCGCGACGACCGGGGTTCCCGTCTTCCACCGCTTGCGGCAGCCGGGCCCGTAGTCGACCACGGTGCCGCTGAATTCGTGCCCGAGCACGACGCTCTGCTGCGAGCGCATGAAGTGTTCGTAGCCCGTGGCCACGGCCAGGTCGGCCAGTTCGTCGGCGTGGGTGCGCGCGTGCAGGTCCGAGCCGCAGATGCCGCAGCGCGCGACGTCGATCAGCAGTTGACCCGCGCCAGGCCGCGGCGTGGGCAGCCGCGCGACCTCGAACTCGGCAGCGGTGACGACGGCGGCCCTCATGGCGGCTCCTCGATGGACGGCGCGCGCGGGCGACCCGGCCGGGACGCCCGTCGTCACCCTACTGCGCGGTAGCGCCCATCGTCGCTTCCTCCGCCGCGCGGCGATCGTAGTCGTCACGGGCGGAGGCGATTTCGTTCTGATGCGTCTCGGTCCAGGTGACCAGTGCGTTGATCGTGGTGTGCAGGCTGGCGCCGAGCGGCGTCAGCGCGTACTCCACCCGCGGCGGGATCGTCGGGTACACGGTGCGCCGGACCAGTCCGTCGCGTTCCAGATGCCGCAGGGTCTTGGTGAGCATCCGCTGACTGACGCCGTCGATCGCCCGCTTCAGTTCGGTGAACCGCAGACTGCGCTGGTCCAGCAGCGCGATAACCAGCAGCGACCACTTGTCGGCGACCCGGTCGAGGATCTGGCGCACCTCGCAGTCGGCCCTGGTGTCCCACTGCAGAACGTCGTAGTCGCCGTCATCGCAGCACGAAGTCGTCGCCGAGGAGTCCATGACCGCCGATTCTGCCAGTTCAGGCGACGGTATCAAGCGGGAACCGGCGACACCGCGGGGAACCGAGGGGTGCGGACCGACGGCGGATGCGACACGCCTCGTGGTCGAGCCCGGCGTCTCGGGCAGACCCGAGAATTTTCCGGCTCCGTGCCGCCGTCCGGGAATTAATCGCGCGCGTCGCCCGTTGAGCTTTTCGACAAGATTGAGTGTGTAGGGCTCAAGTTTCGGTTGACTCCGGAACGCCCGCCGGGCAGGATTGAGCCGACCACGCTCAGTATTGCTGGGGCCGTGCTCCGTGAGGTGCTAGGGGCGAGGTCTCGCGGCGTTCTTCACCGGGCGTCGCAGGGCGGTTGTCCGCCTCGGCACCGACACACATAGGTACGTCAACTAGGAGGAACCACAATGGCTCGTGCGGTCGGAATCGACCTCGGGACCACGAACTCGGTCGTCGCCGTGCTCGAAGGCGGCGAGCCGGTCGTCGTCGCCAACTCGGAAGGATCGCGCACCACCCCGTCGATCGTCGCGTTCGCGAAGAACGGCGAGGTACTGGTCGGCCAGCCGGCCAAGAACCAGGCCGTCACCAACGTCGACCGCACCATTCGCTCCGTCAAGCGGCACATCGGCACCGACTGGACCGTCGAGATCGATGCCAAGAAGTACACGCCGCAGGAGATCAGCGCTCGCACGCTGATGAAGCTCAAGCGCGACGCCGAGGCCTACCTCGGTGAGGAGATCACCGACGCGGTCATCACCGTGCCCGCCTACTTCGAGGACGCCCAGCGGCAGGCCACGAAGGAAGCCGGGCAGATCGCGGGCCTGAACGTCCTGCGCATCGTCAACGAGCCCACCGCGGCGGCGCTGGCCTACGGCCTGGACAAGGGCGACAAGGAACAGACCATCCTGGTCTTCGACCTCGGTGGCGGTACCTTCGACGTCTCGTTGCTGGAAATCGGCGAGGGCGTCGTCGAGGTCCGCGCCACCTCCGGCGACAACCACCTCGGTGGTGACGACTGGGACGAGCGGGTCGTGCAGTGGCTGGTCGACAAGTTCAAGGCCAGCTCAGGCATCGACCTGACCAAGGACAAGATGGCCATGCAGCGGCTGCGTGAGGCCGCCGAGAAGGCGAAGATCGAGCTGAGCTCCTCGCAGAGCACCTCGATCAACCTGCCCTACATCACCGTCGACGCGGACAAGAACCCGCTGTTCCTCGACGAGCAGCTGACCCGCGCCGAGTTCCAGAAGATCACCTCCGATCTGCTGGACCGCACCCGGGCGCCGTTCCAGTCCGTGATCAAGGACGCGGGCATCAAGGTGTCCGACATCGACCACGTCGTGCTGGTCGGCGGTTCCACCCGTATGCCCGCCGTCTCCGATCTGGTCAAGGAACTGACCGGTGGCAAGGAGCCCAACAAGGGCGTGAACCCGGACGAGGTCGTCGCCGTCGGCGCCGCCCTGCAGGCCGGTGTGCTCAAGGGTGAGGTCAAGGACGTCCTGCTGCTCGACGTGACCCCGCTGTCGCTGGGCATCGAGACCAAGGGCGGCGTGATGACCAAGCTCATCGAGCGCAACACCACCATCCCGACCAAGCGCTCGGAGACCTTCACCACGGCCGACGACAACCAGCCGTCGGTGCAGATCCAGGTGTTCCAGGGTGAGCGCGAGATCGCCTCGCACAACAAGCTGCTCGGTTCCTTCGAGCTGACCGGCATCCCGCCGGCCCCGCGCGGCGTGCCGCAGATCGAGGTCACCTTCGACATCGACGCCAACGGCATCGTGCACGTCACCGCGAAGGACAAGGGCACCGGCAAGGAGAACACGATCAAGATCCAGGACGGCTCCGGCCTGTCCAAGGAAGAGATCGATCGGATGATCAAGGACGCCGAGGCGCACGCGGCCGAGGACAAGGCCCGCCGCGAGGAGGCCGAGACCCGCAACCAAGCCGAGTCGCTGGTGCACCAGACCGAGAAGTTCATCAAGGAGAACGAGGACAAGGTCCCCGCCGAGGTCAAGACCAAGGTCGAGGCGGCTATCGCCGAGGCGAACGAGGCGCTCAAGGGCACCGACATCGCCGCGGTGAAGGCGGCCGTCGAGAAGCTGGCGACCGAGTCGCAGGCCCTCGGCCAGGCCATCTACGAGGCCTCCGCCGCGGACGCCGCGGCGCAGGGCAACGGTGCTTCGAGTTCGGCGCAGGATGATGACCAGGTCGTGGACGCCGAGGTCGTGGACGAGCCGGTCGACACGGAGAAGAAGTGACCGAGGGCAACTCTGAGAAGGAGCCGATCACCTTCGTCGACAACCGGAAGATCGACCCGGAGACCGGTGAGATCCGGCAGCAGGCCGCGGACAACGGCGCCGCGGCCGCGCAGGCCCCGGAGTCGGGCAACGGTGCGGAGGCCGACAACGGCGGCGACGCCCAGGCGCTCGCCGACACCATCAGCGGCGAGCTCGCCGAGCGCACCGCCGACCTGCAGCGGCTGACCGCGGAGTACGCCAACTACCGGCGCCGGGTCGAGCGCGACCGCAAGGCCGCGATCGACTCCGCCAAGGCGTCGGTGGTCACCGAACTGCTCGGCGTGCTCGATGATCTCGACCGGGCGCGGGCGCACGGCGACCTGGAGTCCGGTCCGCTGAAGTCGGTGGCCGACAAATTGTCGGCCGCGCTGCTCAAGCAGGGCCTCGAGGAGTTCGGTTCGGAGGGCGAGCCTTTCGATCCGACCCTGCACGAGGCCGTGCAGCACGAGGGCTCCGGCCACGACCCGGTGATCGGCATCGTGATGCGCAAAGGCTATCGCTTCGGCGATAGGGTGCTTCGGCACGCGCTCGTCGGGGTAACCGACGGCGTAGCCGATGCGACGGAAACCCCTGACCAGCCGACCGAAGAGGCATCGGATGTTGATGCCGGCGCGAACGAACAATAAGGACGCGAGAGGAGGAGATGCTCGGTGAGCCAGCGGGAGTGGATCGAAAAGGACTTCTACAAGGAGCTGGGTATTTCCTCCGGCGCCTCGCAGGACGAGATCAAGAAGGCCTACCGCAAGCTCGCGCGTGACTTGCACCCGGACGCCAACCACGGTGACACCAAAGCCGAGGAGCGGTTCAAAGCCGTCAGCGAGGCGCATGCCGTGCTGTCGGATCCGGCCAAGCGCAAAGAGTACGACGACACCCGCAAGCTCTTCGCGGGTGGCGGTTACGGTCGCGGTGGGTTCGGTCCCGGTGCGGGTGGCGGCTTCTCGCAGGAATTCACCTTCGGGGACATCTTCGGCGGCGCGGGCGCCGCCGACGGTGGCCTCGGTGACCTGCTCGGTGGTCTGTTCAACCGGGGCGGCACGCGGACGTCGAGCCGCCCCCGGCGCGGCGCCGACGTGGAGACCGAGACGACGCTCGGTTTCCGCGAGGCCGCCCAGGGCGTCACGGTTCCGCTGCGGATGACCAGCCCGTCGCCGTGCACCACGTGCCACGGCAGCGGAGCCAAACCGGGCACGAGTCCGCGGGTCTGCCCGATCTGCAACGGCACCGGCGTCGTCAGCCGCAACCAGGGCGCGTTCGGCTTCAGCGAGCCGTGCGACGAGTGCCGTGGCAGCGGTTCGATCATCGACGACCCGTGCGTCGACTGTCACGGCAACGGCATCCAGAACCGCACGCGCACCATCACGGTGCGGATTCCCCCGGGAGTCGGTGACGGCCAACGGATCCGGCTGGCCGGCCAAGGCGAGGCGGGACTGCGCGGGGCGCCGTCGGGCGACCTCTTCGTCACCGTCCACGTCAGCCAGGACAAGGTCTTCGGCCGCAACGGCGACGACCTGACCTTGGTGCTGCCGGTCAGTTACAGTGAATTGGTCCTGGGCACAACGGTTTCGGTGCCAACGCTGGACGGCCGGGTCGGCGTCAAGGTGCCCCCGGGTACCGCCGATGGTCGTATCCTGCGGGTGCGCGGCCGTGGCGTGCCCAAGCGTGGCGGCGGCGCGGGCGACCTGCTGGTGACGGTGAAGGTCGCGATACCGCAGAAGCTGGACGGTGACGCCGTGGAGGCGCTCAAGCGCTACCAGGAGGTGGAGCGGCTCAGCGGCTTCGATCCACGGGCGGGATGGGCAGGTGCGTGATGTCCTCTGAACCGAAGAACGCGTCCGGCGGGTCGCGCGCCGAGTTCTTCATGATCTCGGTGGCGGCCCAGCTGGCCGGCATGCACGCGCAGACGCTGCGCACGTATGACCGTTTGGGACTGGTCACGCCGCAACGCACTTCGGGCGGGGGGCGGCGCTACTCGGCCCGGGACGTGGAGCTGCTGCGCGAGGTGCAGCGGCTGTCCCAGGACGAGGGCGTCAACCTGGCGGGCATCAAGCGCATCATCGAACTGACCAATCAGGTGGAAGAGCTGCGCAACCAGGTCGCGGACCTGACGGCGGAGCTGGAGCGAATGCGCGCCGGGTACCGTCCCGATCTCTCGCCGCCGCAGCGCAGTACGGCGTTGGTCGTCTGGCAGCCTCGGCATCGTCGTGAGGACGGCAGGCACCGGCGATAACCGGCACGACGACGGCCCCGGCCTCGGTCGCACACCGCGATTCGAGGCCGGGGCCTTCGTCGTTTCGGGAGCCGGAATCACCCTGTATTTGCTGACGGTAAACCAGAACACGTTCGGCAGAGGTCATGTGGCGAAAGTTATTTCGTTGTCGAATCAACTGGTATTGCTCACCATAGACCGGATCACGGTAACGGTGCGGTATGCCTGGTTTGCTTTACGTGTGGCGATATGCATGTTGCCCTGATGTCGCTAGAACAGACCAGTCGCTATGGAATTTCCCAAGCGGCCGTTGCCAATTCGCCGTGAACGCGACCGAATTCGTGCCAGATCCACCGTCGTGCAGTCGGTTTCTCTGGCGTGTCTCGCCGGGCGACCTCGTTTCGACAGAATTACACGCGTGATGTTCCTCCGAAAGATTCCGTTGCTGGCAAACCTCGCCTACACTCCTTTCCGTCGGCTGCTGTCGAGTGGCCCGCAGCACCTCACTCGCCGGCATGGTTCGTGAACGAGTGCGAAATGGGGTTGTGACGGCAATGGATTCGCGCACTGTCGCTTTGATCAGAACCACGTTCAAGGCAGTTGCTGCGGAGGACGGGGGGCCGGAGAAACTGGCGAGATCGTTCTACGCGATCTTGTTCACCGATTACCCGCATGTCCGCGATTTCTTTCCCGCCGCGATGGACGCCCAGCGCGATCGCCTGGTCAAGGCCATCTCCTACGCGCTGGACCGGTTGGAGGAGCCCGACAAGCTCCTGCCCTTCCTCGCCCAACTCGGTAGGGACCATCGCAAGTACGGCGTGCAGCCGGCGCACTACACCGCCGTGTCCACCGCGCTGAAGACCGCCGTCAAGGTGTTCGCGGGCACGGAGATGTGGACCGACGAGGTCGACCGGGCCTGGGACGAGGGCCTGAAGATCATCGCCGACACCATGATCGGCGCGGCGGAGAAGGAGGCCACGCCGCCGGTGTGGACCGGCACCGTGATCGAGCGGCGTGAGGTGCTGCGCAACCTGGTCGTCGTCCGGCTGCAACTGGACCAGCCGATGCACTACGCGGCGGGTCAGTACCTGAGCGTGCAGATCCCCTCGCGGCCGCGCATGTGGCGCTATCTCTCGCCCGCGGTGCCCGCGAATGCCAACGGGGAGATCGAGTTCCACGTCCGGAGCGTGCTGGGCGGTTGGGTCAGTTCGGCCGTCGTCGGCCAGACCGTCGTCGGCGACCAGTGGCTGCTCGGCTCACCACTCGGCGGCCTCGGCGTTCCGCGCAACATCAAACGCAAGATGCTGATGGTCGGCTGCGGCACCGGCGTCGCGCCGCTGCGGGCACAGCTGATGTCGATGGCGATGCGGCGGACCAATCCGAAGGTGCACCTGTTCGTCGGCGGTCACCACCCGTGCGACCTCTACGACCTGGAAACGCTGAGCAAGCTGGCGATGGCCAACCGCTGGCTCACCGTCACGCCGGTCAGTGAGCACGACGAAAACCCGTGGTGGTACACCGAACCCGACGAGCCCCGCACCACATGGCCCGGTCTGGAACCCCGAGTCACCGGCCAGATCGGCAAGGTCGTCGCGAGCTTCGGCGCCTGGTCCGACCGCGACGTGCAGATCGCCGGTTCCCCATCGATGGTGCAGACCACGAAGTTCCGCCTCATGGCAGCGGGAACGCTCGCGAAGAACATCCGCCACGATCCGCTGTACTGATCACAGGCCCTCGAATTGGATCCGCTCCGGGGGAGTTCCCGTTTCCAGGAGGCGGTCCACTGTGGTCTGGACCATGGCCGGTGAGCCGCAGACCAGCACTTGGTGCTCGAGGAATGCGCCATGGGAGCCCAGGACGTCGGCGAGCGTCCCGTACAGCATGTCGTCGGGCGGGAAGCCGATGTCGACGCGGGACTGCTCGTACCACTCATCGACCCAGTCCGGGTCCTCCGGACTCTCGACCACCGGAATCACGGTGAGCCAAGGTAATTCGGCGGCCAGCAGGAAGAGCATGTCCGAGGCGTACAGGTCGCGGGGGGATCGCCCGCCGATGAACAGATAGGTGGGCGGTGGCGACGGCTTGCGGGCCAGCTCCAGGATCTGCGCGCGCATCGGCGCCAATCCCGTGCCACCCGCGATCATCACCACTTCGTCGCCGTCGGGGTCGACCCAGAACCCGCCGAGCGGAGCGCCGATGCGCCACTCGTCGCCCGGCTGGGTGTCGGCCACGATCGCGCCGCTGCACCAGCCGCCCGGCACCGTGCGCACGTGGAATTCCAGCTTGCCGTCCAGTGACGGCGGCAGCGCGGGTGAGAGCCTGCGCCGCACACCGGGGTGCTGCGGCACCCGCACCTCGACCGATTGCCCCGCGGCGAACGGCACGAATTCGCCGATCAGGCGGATCACCGCGAGATCGTGCCGTAACCGGTGATGACCGACGACAGTCGAAGTCCACTCCGGCGCCTGATCCGCACCGTTACCGAGCGTGCTCGGGTCCCCCAACGGGGCCTCCTTCGTTACACAGGGTCGCAGCTGATGTTCTGCTCCGGCGTGCCGACCGCGATGAGCGCGCGCCGGGTGTCCGCGATCATCCGGGCCGATCCCGCGATCTGGATCTGCCGGTCCTCCCACGCGCCGAAGCTCGCGACCACGGCGCCAAGATTACCGATCAGGCGCCGGTGCATGCCGTACGGTGCGTCCTGCGGCGGATGCGGGTACCACCACGGGTTGGTCTTCTGCTCGCACACCGGAACGATGGTCAGCCATGGGTTGCTCTGCGAGAGCTGCCACATGTTCTCCACGTCGTACAGGTCGCAGGGGTAGCGGCCGCCGATGAAGAAGTGCACCCGCGGGTTGATGCCGCGCTGGCCCATTTCGATCAGCTGTGCGCGCAGTGGGGCGATGCCGGTGCCCGCGCCGATCATGAGCACGTCGCGCCCGCTGTCCCGGTCGACGCGCAGGCCGCCGAGCGGGCCGGCGATCTGCCACCGGTCGCCCACCCTGGTCTCGTTGACGATCGCGGGGCTCACCCAGCCGCCGCGAATCTTGCGCACGTGGAACTCGATCTCGCCATAGGGGTTGGACGGGATCGCCGGGGAGAAATAACGCCACATCTTGGGACGCTGCGGAATCGTGACCGGCACGTACTGCCCGGCCTGGTAGGGCACCGGACCGTCGGATTGCAGCCGCACGATGGCCAGGTCCTCCAGCACGCGGCGATGGCCGACCACCGTGGCCTCCCACACCGGCTGCGACTTGTCGGAGTTGGCGCCGATGGCCATGGACGCGGAGACCAGGATGGTGATGTCGCGCCAGCCCTCCTCCAAGCCGCGATTCCAGGCCACGCCGTTGTAGGCGCGGAACGCCGCGAGCAGCGCACGGCCGGCGATGTCGTAATGCGCGGCCTCGACGCCGTACTTGCGGTGGTCGCGGGCGAGCTGCTCCAGGAATGCCTGCGCCCGCTCCCAGTCCTCCAGGTGATCGAGCACGTACTGGATCGCCGTGGCGATGCGCTTGGCCTGCATCTCCATGACCGGTGGGAACAATTCGCGCAGCCGGGGATCCTCGGCGAACAAATGTCCGTAGAACGCACTGACCAACCGCTCGGGTCCATTCGGCGACTCGGTCACCGAACGAAAATTGGCGCGGACCAGCGCAGCCGAACGCGCATCCACGACGTGGAGCTTCCTTTCCCTCAGTTCTGCCCGGGGACATACCCGTTACCGGCGGTCTCCCGCCGACAAGTATCCCCGAAAATCCCGTGGTCGTGTGGGTATAGGCGTACCTTCGCCTCCGCTGCGGCCGGGCGCGGGCTGGAGACGGACTACGTCCGACCGCGCCGTCGGTGCCGTGAGACCCGGCCACACGGTAATCGGTGGGCAAACGACGAATGTCGCTGACCCGTCATGGACCGTCGCCGCGACCCCTCCGGCGTGCCCAGACGCTTGTTCCCGGAAGGTCAGGTCCCGGCGCCGGTACGGACCGCAGGCACGACCTGCTCGGTATAACGACGGATCTGCTCGACCGGTTCCCCCTCGGTCGGCCAGAAGACGAATCCGTCTATCCGCTGGTCGCGGTGCAGTGTCAGCAGATCGTCGGCCCACCGCTCGGGTGGACCGTCCAGGAAGCCGTGATCGGCCCCGTCCGCCGTGATGTGCCCGGACACGTTCAACACCCGCCGCACGGCCAGCGGGTCCCGGTCCGCCGCCGCGGCGGCGTCATCGATCCGGCTGCCCGCCTCGGCGAGGAACTCCGGTGGCGCCCACGCGGACGACGGCACCCAGCCGTCGGCGACCCGACCGGTGAGCTCGAGCATGCGCGGCCCCTTCGCGCCTAGCCAGATGCCGGGATCGTGCCGCGGCTGGGGACCGGGGTGCGCGCCCGCGAGGGAGTAGGAGGCGCCGGGCACCCGCACCGATCGCGCGTCGCTCCACATGGCCCGGATCACCGCGATCGCCTCGGCCAGGGCGCGCACCGCCTCGCCGCCGGTCCGGCGCGGCCCGCCCATTCCGGCGACGGCGTCCCAGAACGCGCCCGCGCCGAGGCCGAGCTGGATCCGGCCGTCGCTGATGATGTCGAGCGAGGCCACCGCTTTCGCCAGCAGCGCGGGCTGGCGCAGCGGCAGGTTCGCCACGTCGGGGAAGAAGGTGATCCGCTCGGTCCGCGCGGCGAGAGTGGTGATCAGCGTCCAGGTGTCCAAGAAGCGGCGCTGGTAGGGGTGGTCCTGGATCCCGATCAGGTCGAGTCCGGCAACGTCGGCGTACGCGCTCAGTTCGGCGAGCCGGCGGAAGTCGTCGGCCTCGGGAATCAGGAACAAGCCGAATTGGGGTGCTCGGTTGCTCATCGCACACCTCCGGGTGGTCTCGCGGGACGCCGGCCCGCACGGTGGGCCGGTACGGCTCAGATGGCGAGCACGGTCTTCCCGCGCGCGCCCCGCGCTCCGATGACCGCGGGTCCCTCCGCGAGCGGGACGGTCGCGTCGATCGGCACGACCACGTCCCCCGCCGCGACACGCTGGATCAGCCGGGCCAGCTCCGGCGCCTTGCCCTTGGATTCGATATTGCCGCCCCGCAGCGACCGCGCGCGCAACGCGTCCTCGTCGGCGGCGAAGGTGGTGGAGTAGACGGTGCCGCCGTCGCGGACGAGCGTGGTCAGCTCCGCGAGCGCTTCGGGCGTGCTCACCAGGTCGAACAGGACGTCGATGCCGTCGGGATGCGCGGCGGCGACCTGGTCGCGTACCGGGGCCGCGGTGTAGTCCACCGTCTCCGCCGCACCCAGCCTGGTCATCTGATCGGCGGAACTGCCCCGCGCCGTGGCGATGACGCGTGCGCCCGCGATATTGGCCAGTTGCACCAGGAAGGAGCCGACGCCGCCGGTCGCGCCTACGATCAGCACGGTCTGGCCGGGCCGGATCTGGGTGGCGTCCACGAGATCCTGGGCGGTGACTCCGGCTGTCGGCAGCGCCGCGGCGGCGACGGTCGGCACGCCCGGCGGGATCGGCACCAGCGTGCCGCCTTCGGGCAGCACCGCGTACTCGGCGAAGCTGCCGTGCCCCACCGGTGGTGTGAGGAATTTGCCGACCACCCGGTCGCCGACGGCGAAGCGGCTGACGCCCTCGCCGATCGTTGCGACCGTGCCCGCGCCGTCCACCCCGAGGATCATGGGAAAGTCGTGGGGTAGTCGGCCGTCCAGGATCCCGGAGGCCATGCGCTGGTCGAAGGGGTTCACCCCGGCCGCCTGGAGTTGAACCCGCACGCTTCCCGGCCCGGGTTCCGGCATCGGCATCTCGGCCAGTTCCGGCGTCGCTCCGAACTTCCGTACCACGATCGCGCGCATCCATTCGCTCCTTGATTCGGGGTGAAGAGTGATGCAACAAAGTGACGGCCGTGGTCATCGTAGGCATCCGAACCCCGTCGACGTGCGGAATCATCGCTTCGGCGGTGTCGCGGGCGTCGCATTCGCCCGTGTCGGGGCGTAGCGTTCGACTCGATCCGGCGGTGCGGGACCGGCGCGCCGAAGAAATTAAAACTTGAGCGGAACAGACTCAACCTTTCCAACGTTGGACGGTAAGGAACGGCGCCGAGCCGAAGAAGCGGCCAGACGAAGCGAGGGTGAGCCTCGGGGTACGCACTGGACGATCGCGCTCGGCGCCGTGGGAATCGACTAGTAGGAAGGTGACTCGTGGACTCGTTCAATCCCACCACCAAGACCCAGGCGGCTCTGACGGCCGCTTTGCAGGCGGCCTCCGCCGCGGGCAACCCGGAGATTCGTCCGGCGCACTTGCTGGTGGCGTTGCTGGACCAGACCGACGGCATCGCCGCGCCCTTGCTGAAGGCCGTCGGAACGGACCCGGCGACCGTGCGCCGCGAGGCCCAGGACATCGTGGACCGGCTGCCGCGGGCCACCGGCGCCACCACGGCGCCGCAGCTGGGCCGCGAGGCCCTCGCCGCGATCACCGCGGCGCAGCGTCTGGCCACCGAGCTGGGTGACGAGTACGTCTCCACCGAGCACGTGATGGTCGGTCTCGCCGCAGGCGACTCCGACGTCACGATGCTGCTCACCAAATACGGCGCCACCGCCGACGCGCTGCGTGCGGCGTTCACCGCCGTACGCGGCAGCGCCCGCGTCACCAGCCCCGATCCGGAGGGCAGCTACCAGGCGCTGGAGAAGTACTCCACCGATCTCACCGCCGCCGCCCGCTCCGGCAAGCTCGACCCGGTCATCGGCCGGGATACCGAAATCCGCCGGGTGGTGCAGGTCCTGAGCCGACGCACCAAGAACAACCCGGTGCTGATCGGCGAGCCGGGCGTCGGTAAGACGGCCATCGTGGAGGGGCTCGCTCAGCGCATCGTGGCGGGCGACGTCCCGGAATCGTTGCGCGGCAAATCGGTCGTGGCGCTGGATCTCGGCGCGATGGTCGCGGGGGCGAAGTACCGCGGCGAATTCGAGGAGCGCCTCAAGGCCGTGCTGGAGGACATCAAGAACAGCGCGGGCCAGATCATCACCTTCATCGACGAGCTGCACACCATCGTCGGTGCGGGCGCCACCGGCGAGTCGGCGATGGACGCGGGCAACATGATCAAGCCGATGCTGGCCCGCGGCGAGCTGCGCCTGGTCGGCGCGACCACCCTGGATGAGTACCGCAAGCACGTCGAGAAGGACGCCGCCTTGGAGCGGCGCTTCCAGCAGGTCCTGGTCGGCGAGCCGTCGGTGGAGGACACCATCGGAATCCTGCGCGGCATCAAGGATCGCTACGAGGTGCACCACGGCGTGCGCATCACCGACTCCGCGCTGGTCGCCGCGGCCACGCTGTCGGACCGCTACATCACCTCCCGGTTCCTGCCGGACAAGGCGATCGACCTGGTCGACGAGTCGGCCTCGCGGTTGCGGATGGAGATCGACTCCCGACCGGTGGAGATCGACGAGGTGGAGCGCGCGGTGCGCAGGCTGGAGATCGAGGAGGTCGCGCTCGCCAAGGAGACCGACGAGGCCTCCAAGCAGCGGCTGGAGAAACTGCGGGCCGAACTCGCCGACGGCAGGGAGAAGCTCAACCAGCTGACCACCCGCTGGCAGAACGAGAAGAACGCGATCGACCAGGTGCGCACGCTCAAGGAGCAACTGGAGGCGCTGCGCGGCGAGTCCGAACGCGCCGAGCGCGACGGTGACCTGGGCAAGGCGGCCGAGCTGCGCTACGGCCGGATTCCGGCGCTGGAGAAGCAGCTCGCCGAGGCCGAAAAGGTCTCGGCGACAGCGGGTGACGGCGAGGTCATGCTCAAGGAGGAGGTCGGCCCGGACGACATCGCCGAGGTGGTGTCCTCGTGGACCGGCATCCCGGTGGGCCGGATGCTGGAAGGGGAGACGCAGAAGCTGCTGCGCATGGAGGAGGAGCTGGGGCGTCGCGTGGTCGGCCAGACCGAGGCGGTGCAGGCGGTGTCCGACGCGGTGCGCCGGGCGCGGGCGGGCGTCGCCGACCCGAACCGCCCGACCGGCTCGTTCATGTTCATCGGCCCGACCGGCGTCGGCAAGACCGAGCTGGCGAAAGCGTTGGCGGACTTCCTGTTCGACGACGAGCGCGCCATGGTCCGCATCGACATGAGCGAGTACAGCGAGAAGCACTCCGTCGCCCGGCTGGTCGGCGCCCCGCCCGGTTACGTCGGTTACGACCAGGGCGGTCAGCTCACCGAGGCGGTGCGGCGCAGGCCCTACACGGTGGTGCTGTTCGACGAGATCGAGAAGGCGCACCCGGACGTGTTCGACATCCTGCTGCAGGTGCTCGACGAGGGCAGGCTCACCGATGGACAAGGCCGCACGGTGGACTTCCGCAACACCATCCTCATCCTGACCTCCAACCTGGGCGCGGGCGGTGATCGCGAGTTCGTCATGAACGCGGTGCGTTCGGCGTTCAAGCCGGAGTTCCTCAACCGTCTCGACGACGTGGTCATGTTCCACTCCCTCGACGAGGAGCAGCTCGAGCGCATCGTCGACATCCAGCTAGAGCAGCTGCAGAAGCGGCTGACGCAGCGCAGGCTGAAGCTGGAGGTCAGCGACTCGGCGCGGTTCTGGCTCGCCGTGCGCGGCTACGACCCCGCCTACGGCGCGCGCCCGTTGCGCAGGCTGATCCAGCAGGCCATCGGCGACTCCCTCGCCAAGGAACTGCTGGCGGGCGAGATCTCCGACGGCGACAGCGTCAAGGTGGCCGTCAGCCCCGACGGCGACGGACTGATCGTCGGGAGATGAGCCGAGGAGGGTAGGCGGACTCGCTCCGGGCAGCGCTGGGAGCGAGGCCGCCTACTTGCGGGCGCGGGCGACCGAACGGACCTACGCTGGAGCGCATGACCAACCCGAACGATCCATGGGGGCAGCGGCCGGAGGAGGCGCCGACCGAACACCTGGGCTCGCCGGGCAAGTCCGGGTACGGGGATCCGACGCACACCACGCAGTACAACGACGCGTACGGCACCGGTGCTCCGTCGGAGTACCCCCCGACGCAGCAATACGGCTGCTGGGGCCCGCCGGGGACGAACGCGACGCGAGAGTTCCCGCCCTACGACTCCCAGTGGACCGCCTATCCCGACAGTGGCGGTGATCGGTGGTCGGGTACGGCGCCGCCGCCCGGTGGTGGATTGCCGCCCCGGCCGCCGGAGCCGCCGCGGCGCAATACCGGCCTGTGGATCGCCCTGGCGATCGGCGTCGTGCTGTTGATCGGTGCGATCGGCGTTGTCGCGGGCGTGCTGCTCGGCGGCAGCGATTCCGGTCCGTCCGACACGGCGGCCGCCTCGACGGCGCCCGCCACCACGAGGCCATTGCCCGGCACCAGGACCGCTCCGCCGACCCCGCCGAGCGGGCTGCCGGGCGTGCCAGGCCTGGGCGACGTCGAAGGACTCGGCGCGACCATGGGCACCATCACCGCCAACGACGGCGGCACCTTGACGGTGAGTTCGGTGATGGGCAACACAATTACGGTGCGCACCGACGCGAACACCCAGGTGATCGCGTTGTCGGGCACCGAAGTGTCCGATCTGCCCCCCGGTGAGCTCGTGCTGATCCAGGGCGACAAGGCGCCGGACGGTTCCATCCAGGCCAAGGTCATCATCGGTACCTCGCTGCCCGGCGGCGGACGATGAGCCGACCCGAGTGCCTTTCGCGCGCAGCGGCGCCCATTCGTCCCGGGAGCCGCCGCCGCGGTTTCGCTCGGCCCGGCGCGGGGGTAATGACGGACCATGTCCGGCCGGGACCATTAGGCTAGGCGTCGATGACGGCAATGTGGTTCGGGTTGGCGGCGGTCGCGCTCGTGGGCGCGATCGTGTTGCTGTATTTCGATCGGCTCCAGCGGCAGCGGACCGGTCACGCGCGACAGGTCTGGGCGAAGTCGCAGGGCTATACCTACGTGTCCGTGGAACCCGCGCTGCCGTCGACGTGGCGGCGTGGCGCGCTGGCCAAACTGGGCTATCTTTCCGCGGTCGACGTCGTCTCCGGCATCCGCAAGGGCGAGAAGTTCGTGCTGTTCGACCTGGAGGATTCCGCGACCCTGGTCGCGGTCCGCCGCCAGATCGGCTCGGACATCGACGTGGACATGCGGTTGAAGACGGCCTCGCCGCCCAAGGACCACGATCTGGAACTGCTCGGCGCCATCGGCGACCGTGTGGTCTTCGCGACCAATCCCGAAATCGCCAGGCACGCCGTCGATCAGCGCATGGTCGCGTTCATCGAGGCGCTGCCCGACACCGTGCAGATGCTCTGGAGCGAGGGCAACTGGACGCTGGGCATGCTGCTGGTCGGCACCACTCCGAAGGACTGGGAGAGCGCGATCGACGCGGTGCTGCGCCTGTCCGGCCTGCTGCACGTGCTGCCGCCGGTCAGCGAGCCGCGCTTCGACGACGGCGGGCACGATCCGGGCCGTCCGCGCCCACGCGAGCGCCAGCGGGGCGAGAACGCTCGCAACATCGACGACGACGCCGCGGACCGGTCGCGCGCAGACGACGTGGACGACGAACGTCCCGGCGACGACTCCCACTCGGACGACCGTGCGGACGAGCCGGGTCCCGAACCCGCCCGTCGCCCCTCGCTCGCCGTGGTGCCGAACGCCCGTGCCCGCGCGCGCCAGGACGAGAAGACTCGGGCACGCGGGGAGCGCGACGAGCGCGCCGCCGCCGAGGGCCGGTCCGACGCGGAGTCGCGGCAGCGGCCCTCGGACCCGCCCGGCGGACCGTTCCATCCCGGATTCCGCCCCTACCAGGGACCCGTGCCGAAGTGACCGGCCGCGCGCCCACCGCAGTCGGGCCCGCGCGACTGCGAACGATCGCGCGGTCATGACCGAGCACCCACATCCCAGGCTGCCCGGCGCCACCCGTCCGGTGGCCTTGATCACCGGGCCGACCTCGGGCATCGGCCACGGTTACGCGACGCGCCTGGCCTCGCTCGGCTACGACCTGGTGCTGGTCGCCCGGGACGAGCGGCGGCTCGCGGCCCTCGCGACCGACATGGAACTGCGCTTCGGCACCCGCTCGCAGATACTCGTCGCCGACCTGGCCCGGCCCGAGGATCGGGAGCAGGTCGCGGCACGGCTGTCCGAGGGCGTCGAATTCCTGGTCAACAACGCGGGTTTCGCGCACTCGGGGGAGTTCTGGACGTTGCCGCCCGAGCAGTTGCAGGCGCAACTCGACGTCAACGTCACGTCGGTGGTGCGGCTCACCAGGGCCGCGCTGCCGTCGATGATCGCGGCGGCGAACGGTTGCGTCGTGAACGTGGCCAGCGTCGCGGGCCTGATCCCCGGACGAGGGTCGACGTATTCGGCGTCCAAGGCCTACGTCGTATCCTTCACCGAAGGGTTGGCAGGGGGATTGGCCGGAACCGGAGTCCGGGTCCAAGCCCTGTGCCCGGGATTCGTCCGCACGGAATTTCATCGGCGAGCAGGCATCGAGATGTCCTCGCTGCCGAAAGCGTTGTGGCTGAGCGTCGACCAGGTAGTCGCCGGCTCACTGCGTGATCTGGAGAAGGGCCGGGTGCTCAGCGTGCCCGGTATGCAGTACAAAGCGCTCACTACCGTCGCCGGAATGATCCCGCGAACCCTGGGGGCCCGGCTCAATCGCGGGCTGTTCAACGCACGCGGAAGGACTTGACATGATCGACGTGATTACCAACGACAGGGATAGGTTGGCCGCGCTGGTACGCGAGCTCGCCGTGGTCCACGGCCGGGTGACCCTGTCCTCGGGCAAGGAGGCCGACTACTACGTCGACCTGCGTCGCGCGACCCTGCACCACGGCGCGGGCCCGCTGATCGGCAAGTTGCTGCGCGAGCTCGTCGCGGACTGGGACTTCGACGCCGTCGGCGGCCTGACCATGGGGGCCGACCCGGTGGCGCTGGCCGTCATGCACGCGCCCGGCCGCCCGATCGATGCCTTCGTGGTGCGCAAGGCGGCGAAGTCGCACGGCATGCAGCGCCAGATCGAAGGCCCGGACATCGTGGGCAAGCGGGTGCTGGTCGTCGAGGACACCACCACGACCGGAAACTCACCCCTGACCGCGGTGCGTGCGCTGCGCGCGGCAGGCGCTACCGTGGTCGGCGTCGCCACCGTCGTCGACCGGGAGACCGGCGCCGACCAGGTGATCGCCGCGGAAGGGCTGGAGTACCGGTCGATCCTCGGCTTGAAGGATCTCGCCCTGGGATAACCTGGACGATGGTCAAGTCTTCGAAAAAGGCGAAGGGTCGTGTGAGTCTCCAGTGGTGAGCATTGCAGTCAACAGAAGTCGCGAGAACGTTGCGATGCTCGGAATCGGCGCTTACCGACCCAAGCGCTTGGTCAGCAACGCCGAGGTGTGCGAGGTCCTGGATTCCACCGACGAATGGATCTACGAGCGCACCGGTGTCCGCAACCGGCGCTGGATCAGCGGTGAGGAGACGCTCCGCTCGATCGCCGCGGCGGCGGGCGAGCGCGCGATCGTCAACAGCGGCATCGACCGGTCGAAGATCGGCGCGCTGATCCTGGCCACGTCCAGTTGGCTGACCCTCACCCCGCACGGCGCGCCCCAGGTTGCCTACGACATCGGGATGAACGGGGTCCCGGCCTTCGACCTGACCTCCGGCTGCGGCGGCTTCGGATACGGCCTCGGCGTGGCCGCCGACATGATCCGCTCCGGCTCCGTCGAGTACGTCCTGCTCATCGGCGCCGAGACGATGACCGTCGGACTCGACCCCACCGACCGGGGCACCGCGATGATCTTCGGTGACGGCGCGGGCGCGGTGGTGGTCGGACCGAGCGAAGAAAACGGCATCTCGCCCACCGTGTGGGGCAGCGACGGCGAGAACGCCGCGGCGATCATGCAGGACATCGACTTCCTGGAATACATGCACCGCGCCCAGTCCATGCAGGGTCTCGACCCGGCCATCGATCCGGTCGGCCGGATGTCGCTGCGAATGGAAGGCCCGCGCGTCTTCCGCTGGGCCGCGGTCACCCTTCCGCGTGCGCTGTCCACCGCGCTCGAGGTGTCCGGCGTGGCCAAGGAGGACATCGAGGTCTTCGTCCCGCATCAGGCCAACGCCCGGATCAACGAGCTGATGAAGAAGAACCTCGGGCTGGCCGACGAGATCCCGATGGCCAACGACATCGAGAACACCGGCAACACTTCGGCTGCCTCCATCCCCCTCGCCATCGAGGAGATGCTGGTCACCGGTAAGGCGAAGGGCGGGCAGACGGCGCTGCTGCTGGGCTTCGGCGCGGGTCTGAGCTACGCGGGCCAGGTCGTCACGCTGCCCCCCGCCCCGACCGAGCCGAGTTTCTAGCCGATGCGCCTGTTCCGAGCCGGGTATCTCGCGGCGGCGGCGGTCACCGTCTACGGCGCGGTCACCGGACGGGAGAAGGCGCAGTGGATCGCGAAACCGCTGCTCATGCCACTGCTCGCGGCCGACGTGGCGACCGAGGGCAAGCAGCTGCCGTCCACTGAGCGTAGGGTGCTGATCGGGTCGCTGGGTGCGGCGACCGTCGGCGACATATTGCTCATCGACCCGGACGACGACCACAGGCTGATCGCCGGGGCTTCGTCGTTCGCGGTGATGCAGGCCGGGTACGCGACGCTGTGGTGGCGGATGGGCGGCAGGCCCACTGTCGGGGCAGCGATACCGCGGGTGGTCGCCTGGCTGGGTGCGGCAGGGTTGCTGCGGAGCAAAGCGCCCTCGGTAGCCGCACCGCTGACGGCATACGGCGTCACCCTGGGCGCCGCGGCCGTGCTGGCCTCCGACCCGGCGCTGGCGCCCGCCACGAAAAACATGGCGGGCTTGAACATCCCCGGCGCCGATCCGCGCAGCCGCCTCGGACTCGGCGCGCTGCTGTTCACCGTCTCCGACGGTCTCATCGTGCTGCGGCGATTGTTCGCGCGCGGTGAGCGCGCCCGCCGGGTGACCGAAGGCGTGATCCTGGCTACCTACGCGGCCGCGCAGTATCTGCTCGCCGACCCGAAAGCCCACCTCGAGCCGGTGGTCACAGCACCAGAATGATGCGATCCCGGTTCGCCGGGTCCACGCGGATCGAAAGGATCTCGCCGACCGCGAGGCGGGGTTTGTCGGCCGGTGTGACGTCGAAAACGACGGTGCCCCGGTAACTTTGCGAACCGGGCACGGTCAGTTCCAGATCCAGTTCGGTGAGCTCGGTGTGATGGTCGGTGCGCTCCAGCGGGTGCACGCCCTCCACCGTCGCCCAACCCTCCAAGCCGTGTCGCCACAGTTGGCGATCCGCCTTGGACGGACGAGCCGCCAGAAGCATCCCGACGCCGACACAGGAGCCGAACAACCCGACCAGCGCCACGATTTGATACGGCACCGTCCCCGGCGGCGTCCGGTGCACCACCCACCCCAGCCACAACGCGAGCAGAACCAGATACCCGGCGGTGACCCCGAGCACCGTGCGCAATATCCGCTCGTGTTCCATGCCAGCCTCCACCCCGAGTGCCAGACCTCCAGGATAGGCCCGGCACAGTCGGCGGGGAGCGGCTATCCGCGCGCTCGACGGCTGGTCAGGCCGGTGAGGTCGATCGTGATCGGACTTCCCGCCAGCTCCGTTGTCACGGAGCCGGAGCATTCGGCGACCAGCTCGTAGCCGCCGCCGATCAACCGGTATGCCGTCAAGCGGACCGGCTCCAGGTCGAGCAGCCAGTAGTGCTCGATACCGGCGTCGGCGTACTCGAACCATTTGGTCAGTCGATCGGTGCGGCGCGTGCCGTCGGCGAGAATCTCGACCGCGAGCAGGATGTCGGTGGCGTTCCAGCGCGGGAGGTTCGCGGCGAGGTCCTCACTCGGCCCCGCCAGCACGTCAGGGACACGGACAGTCGGCAGTCGGCCATCGAAGACCACCACTTCCGACTGCACGAGGGCGCTGTAGTCGGCGGGCAGTTGCGGCTCGATCTGTGCGGCGAGTCGCAAGGTCGCCCACTGGTGTCGCGATGCCGGGCGCGGCGAGGCGAGCAGAACACCCTCCACCAGTTCGTAGCAACGGCTGTTGTCCTCGGGTAGCGCCTCCCATTCCGCGAGCGTCAGAAGGTGATCAGGCCAGTAGGAACCGATGCTCACGATGCCCTCCCATGCTGTCGATTCGCTGGGGAGTGTGGCACATAGTGTGGGCGAGGCGGCCGACAAATCACCCTTTGAGTCGCAATACCGCCAGTACACGGCGGTGGTGGGTGTCGGAGGGCGGCAGATCGAGCTTGATGAAGATGTTGCCGATGTGTTTTTCCACCGCGCGTTCGGTGACGGTGAGGGCGGCGGCGATGGCGCTGTTGGACAGGCCCTGCGCCATCAGCTCGAGCACCTCGCGCTCACGTGGGGTGAGGCGGGCCAGTGAATCCTGCTGACGCGAGGCGCCCATCAATTGACTCACCACCTCCGGATCGAGCGCGGTGCCGCCGGTGGCGACGCGGTAGAGCGCGTCCACGAAGTCCCTGACATCGGCGACCCGATCCTTGAGCAGGTAGCCGACGCCGCTGGCGCCACAGGCGAGAAGTTCGGTGGCATAGCGGGTCTCGACCCACTGGGAGAACACCAGCACGCCGGTCATCGGGTATTTGCGGCGCAGCTCGATGGCCGCGAGCAGCCCTTCGTCGGTGTAGCTCGGGGGCATTCGCACGTCCACCACGGCGACGTCGGGATCGTGCGCGCCGACCACGTCGGCGAGGGTGGTCGCGTCACCGACCATGGCGACCACCTCGTGGCCGCGCTCGGTGAGCAGCCCGGCCAGCCCGTCCCGCAGGATGGCGCTGTCCTCGGCGATCACGATGCGCAGTCCCTCGCTCGTGGCCGCGTCCCGCCGCCGGCTCATCGCGACCCCGCCAGCGGGAGCAGGATGGTCACCACGGTCGGTCCGCCTGCCGGGCTCTGCACGCTCAGCGTCCCGTCCACGGTCCGGGCCCGCGCCGCGAGACCGGACAACCCGCTGCCCACGCCGAACGCACCGTCCGCGGGGGGCGCCACGCCGCCGATCCCGTTGTCGCGGACCGTGACCGCGATGGTTCGCCCGTCACTCGGCAGCACGGAGACCCACGCGCTGGTGGCCCGCGCGTGCCGCACCACGTTGGTCAGCAGCTCGGCCACCGAGAAGTAGGCGATCGCCTCGATGGCCGGAGTCGGTCGTTCGGGCAGGTGCACCCGCAGCTCCACCGGCACCGAGCAGCGCGCCGTCAGCGTCTCGAGGGCCGGCTCGAGACCGAGTTCCAAAGCGGGCGGGTGGATTCCGCGCACCAGCTCGCGCAGCTCGGCCAGCGCCTCCTTGGAGCCCGCGTGCGCGTCCGCGATCAGGTCGCTGGGATCCCCGCCCGCCGCGAGCCGATCCTCGGCCCGGCCCAGCGCCATCGCGATGGTGACCAGCCGGGCCTGGGTGCCGTCGTGCAGGTCGCGTTCCAGTCTGCGCAGCGTCGCCGCGGCGTCCTCGACCGCGGTCCGCCTGCTTTCCTGCAACTCGGTCACCCGGCGGTCACGCGCCGTCGCACTGAGCAGGGCGATGGTCAGCAGCCGGTGCACCCAGCAGACGCCGCGCAGCAGCCAGGGCAGCGCCAGGCAGCCGAGCAGGCCGATCAGCGCGAAGACGAGCACCTTCGGCAAGCTGTCGATGTAGAAATCGCCGAACTGGACCATCGACTGGTGCTCGACGCCGTGCTCGTCGACGTTGGTCGGGTGGACCAATGCCCACGGAATCGGGGACAGCGCGATGAACATGGTCATCGCGACCACGACGAGCACCAGGTACCCGACGCCCACGCCGAGCACGGCCTGGGCGAGCAGGAACAGCACCACACGCCAGCTCGCCCGATCGGTGAAAGCGGCCTTCAGGAATCCGATCGGGCCTGGTGCGGGCGCGAACGGCGGAGGCGGCGCGACGGCGACGCCGAGGAGGTCCTCGGCCAGCGCGCGGTAGACGCGGCCCCACACCCGCCCACCGAGCAGCACCAGTGCCAGCACCGGCAGGCCGATGATGGTGATCGCGAGATACAGTCCGCCGCCGAACCCGAAGAACAGATAGACGACCGCCACGCAGCCGAGCAGGAAAACGGTGAGTACGTAGACGAGTTCCTTCCAGAACCGGGCGCGCACCGGCGCGAGCAGCACCGCGCGCAGCACGTGCTCTTCCGGTTCCGGCGCAGCAGGCGGCGGGTCGAGCGCGAGGGTCGGTTCGGCGTGTGTCTCGGTCATGGATTCCATGGTTGTCGCGGCGGTTCGGGGGTTCGATAGAGCTGTCCGCCGAATATGTGGTGTAGTCGGCCACACCCACTACCATCCTGCTGATGAGCTATCCGCCGCAGCAGCCACCGTACGGCTATCCAGCCTACGGTGCCTACGGACCTCCGCCGGACCACCCGCAGGCCACCACGATCTTGATCCTGGGCATCCTCAGTCTCGTGCTGTGCCAGATCATGGGGCCTTTCGCCTGGGTGATGGGCAAGCGGGCGCTGAACGAGATCGACACGTCCGGCGGGGCCATCGGTGGCCGGGGGAACGTCAACGCAGGTTACATCTGCGGGATCATCGCCACCGCGCTGCTGTGCCTGAGCCTGGTGTTCGTCGTGTTGTTCGTGATACTCGGCCTGGTCGGCGCGTTCGCGGGAAGCTCGTCGTCCAGCTACTGAGCCGGGCACAGGGCCACCCCGCGTCGGCGCGGTGGCCGGAATTAGCATCGTCGGGGTGAGTCACCCGGACACGGCCGAGCAGGACCTCCCCGGGCCGACGGAGTGGGGTGAGCATCCCAACGGCGTCGGCCCGTGGGCGAGCGAGCACGTCGAGCCGCCACCGGACGATCCGCGTCTGGACCCCGAACTGCTGGCGGGCGGCGACCGCCGCAACGTGGTCGACGCCTACCGGTACTGGAGCCGCGAGGCCATCGTCGCCGACATCGATCGGCGCAGGCATCCGTTCCACGTCGCGATCGAGAATTTCGGGCACGACGCGAACATCGGCACGGTGGTCCGCACGGCGAACGCCTTCGCCGCCGCGGCGGTGCACATCGTCGGCCGACGGCGCTGGAACCGCCGCGGCGCCATGGTGACCGACCGCTACCAGCACATCCGCCACCATGCCGACATCGGGGAGCTGCTGGCGTTCAGCGAACGCGCCGGGCTGACGGTGGTCGCCGTGGACAACGTGCCGGGCTCGGTCCCGTTGGAGACGGTCACGCTGCCGCGCGCGTGCCTGCTGCTGTTCGGCCAGGAAGGCCCCGGTGTCACCGATCACGCCAAGCAGGCGGCCGTGATGACGGTGTCGATCGCGCAGTTCGGTTCCACCCGCAGCATCAACGCGGGCGTGGCCGCGGGGATCGCGATGCACGCGTGGATCCGGCAACACGCCGATCTGTCCACGGCGTGGTCATGATCGTGTCGCGCGCTCGGCCTCGTGAACAGGAGATCTTCCGGTGACGGTGCGAACCGGCACGATTTAACATCGCTTTCGTAACAAATCGGGCGCGTAAATCCGTTCTGGCCTGGCACCATTGACACATGACCTCGCGGAGCGACGATATCGAGGTGCCGCGCGCGGAGCACGCCGAAAAGCGCTCCTCGGCACCGCGTCCGCCGGCCGGCCGGGCGCAGGCGGGCCGGGATGCCGGGGCGCCCGCGACGCTGTGGTCCGAACGGGCGGACATGGCCGAATCGGCCGTCGTCTCACGCCACCTCCGCGCGCTGTGGGCGCTGCCGGGGACCGAGCTCGGCGTGGTCGGCTGGCCTGCCACCAAGCGCGAGCGGGTCTTCGGTTCGTGGCACTACTGGTGGCAGGCGCATCTGCTCGAGTGCGCGGTCGACGCCGCGAACCGGACGCCGACACCGCTGCGCCGCAGGCGAATCGCCGCGCTGGCGCGCTCGCACCGTATCCGCAACCTGACCGGCTGGACCAACCGGTACTACGACGACATGGCCTGGCTGGCCATCGCGCTGGAACGTGCCGAGCGCACTCAGGGCGCCGACGTGCGCAGTGCGCTGGCCGCGCTGGAGAAGCAGTTGCACGACGGGTGGCGCCCGCAGATCGGCGGCGGTCTGCCGTGGCGCCTGGGCTCGGACTACTTCAACGCGCCCGCGAACGGTCCCGCCGCGATCGCGCTGTTACGCCTCGGGCGGATCCAGCGCGCCCAGGAGATGGCCGACTGGTTGCATGCCACGCTGCGCGATCCGGAGACCGGTTTGATCCTGGACGGCATCCACCTGCCCTCCGGTGAGATCGAGCGTCCGGTGTTCAGTTACTGCCAAGGCGTGGCGCTCGGCCTGGAGACCGAGCTGGCCGTGCAGACCGGCGAGCCCGAGCACATCGAACGCGTGCACCGGCTGCTCGCGGCCGTCGAGGAACACATGACCACCGAGGGGGTCGTGAACGGCGGCGGGGGCGGCGACGGCGGACTGTTCAACGGCATCCTGGTCCGCTACCTGGCGCTGGTCGCCGTGATGCTGCCGGGTGAGGATCGGGAACGGGTCGCCGACCGCCGTCGGGCCGCCGCGATCGTGCAGGCGTCCGCCGAGGCGGCTTGGGCCAACCGGCTCCAGGTCGAGGGCGAGCCGCTGTTCGGGCACGATTGGAGCAAGCCTGCGCAACTGCCCGGCGGCAGCGCCGGAGCGGGCCACTTCACCTCCGGCGGTTCGGTGACCTCGTCGAAAGTACCGGGACGCGATCTGTCCGTGCAGTTGTCCGGCTGGCTGCTCATGGAGGCGGCCTACCAGGTCAGCGCCGCGGGTCTGTGACCGGATTCAGCTCTCCGACTCCAGCACCACGCTCGGTGTGGTCTCGAGCGTGAAGTCCTCGGCCGGCTGCGACATCTCCTGCCGGTAGTGCCGCACGCCGAGCGCCGTTCCGATGATCAGGCCCACCACCAGCGTGCCGATCACGATCGGCATCAACCACGGCACACGCTGCAAGAAGCTGCCCGCGTAGTAGCCGATGAGCAACAGCACCGGCGCCCAGACGATCGCTCCGATGGTGCTGGCCACGGTGAACTTGCGGTGGTCCATGCGGGCCGCGCCCGCGACCGAGGGGCACAGGGTGCGCACCCACGGAATCCACCGGGCGATCAATACCGCGACGAATCCGTGCCGGTGCAGCAACTCGGCGACACGCTGCAGGTTGCGGACGTTGATGTATCTGCCGTCCTTGCGGGCGACCAGATGTTGTCCGGTCCGGTGCCCGATCACGTAGCCCACCTGGTTGCCCGCGATGGCCGCGACCATCGCGCCCAGCGACAGCGCCCAGACGTGCGCCTCACCCGAGGCATGTGAGGCCATCACGATGCCCGCGGTGATGAGCATCGAGTCACCGGGCAGAAACAGCCCGAGGATCACGGCGCACTCGAGGAAGACGAAGGTCAACACCACTGTCCAGACGAGCGCGGGGCCCGCCGACAACAGGGGATCGAAACTGCCCACGGCTAGGGGCGACGATTCGGTCGTCACCGGCTTCAGTGGGTGGGCTCGCTGGTCGAAGCGGTCAGCTCGGCCTCGACCGGTTCGGTCGCGGGCGCGCTGCGGTTGAGCAGCTTCTTCGCCACCGCGGTGATGCCGGGCAGGATCGAGACGAACACGATGAGCAGGAAGATCGCCTCGATGTTGTCCCGGATGAACGCGACGTTGCCCAGGAAGTAGCCGAGAATCGTGACACCGCCGCCCCACAGCAGCGCGCCGACGATGTCGAACGCGACGTACTTGCGGTAGTCCATCTTGGACACACCGGCCAGCACCGGCATGAAGGTGCGCACGATCGGCACGAACCGGGCCAGGATGATCGTCTTCGGTCCATGTTTCTCGAAGAACTCGTGCGTCTCGGTCACGTAGTGCTTCTTGAAGAACCGGGTGTCCTCCTTGTGGAACAGCGCGGGACCGATCGCCCGGCCGATCCAATACGCGCATTGGTCACCCGCGAAGGCGACCACCACGGTGGCGGGCACCAGCACCCAGATCGACACCGGCGGACTCGGCTGCGCGGCGAGCAGGCCGCCGGTGAACAGCAGCGAATCGCCGGGCAGGATCGGGAACAGCAGGCCGGTCTCGATGAAGACGATGACCAGGATGGCCGGGAGCACCGCGTTCTTCAGCCACGTCTCCGTGAGCAGGTGCATCGGGTCGAGCAACTCGGTAAGCGCGAGGTTGCTCGTCACCGATTCTGTCGCTGCCTGCAGAATCACGTGGCCTCCTGTCCGATACGGCTGGCTTGCATCGCTTGCCACCGCGTCGGAAGCTGCCAGCGCAAATTACCGGCACCACAGTACCGGCTCCACCTGAGAATGCTCATGCTGTGCGCGAAATTACCCGTGGGTCATCTGCGCACTCCCTCCCTGCATACCAGGCGAAACACTGCTGCCTTAGGGTGAAGGCTGACAAAATAGGTCTTTGCCGCACAACACGGAGGTCTTACTGTGCCCATCGCGACTCCGGAGGTCTACGCCGAGATGCTCGGTCGGGCCAAAGCCAACTCCTTCGCCTTCCCGGCCATCAACTGCACGTCGTCGGAGACGATCAACGCGGCCATCAAGGGTTTCGCGGACGCGGGCAGTGACGGGATCATCCAGTTCTCCACCGGCGGCGCGGAGTTCGGTTCCGGCCAGGGTGTGAAGGAAATGGTCACCGGCGCGGTCGCGCTGGCCGAGTTCGCGCACGTGGTCGCGGCCAAGTATGACGTGACCATCGCGCTGCACACCGATCACTGCCCGAAGGACAAGCTGGACACCTTCGTCCGGCCGCTGCTGGCGATTTCGCAGGAGCGGGTCAACGCCGGACAGAACCCGCTGTTCCAGTCGCACATGTGGGACGGCTCCGCGATCCCGATCGACGAGAACCTCGAGATCGCGAAGGAACTGCTGAAGGCCACCCACGCGGCCAACATCATTCTCGAGGTCGAGATCGGCGTCGTCGGCGGTGAAGAGGACGGTGTCGAGGCCGAGATCAACGAAAAGCTCTACACCTCGCCGGAGGACTTCGAGAAGACCATCGACGCGCTAGGCGCGGGCGAGAACGGTAAGTACCTGCTCGCGGCCACCTTCGGCAACGTGCACGGGGTGTACAAGCCGGGCAACGTCGTGCTCAAGCCCGAGGTGCTCGCCGAAGGGCAGCGGGTCGCGGCGGCCAAGCTGGGCCTCGGCGCCGACGCGCAGCCGTTCGACTTCGTCTTCCACGGCGGTTCCGGCTCGCTGAAGTCCGAGATCGAGGACTCGCTGCGCTTCGGCGTGGTGAAGATGAACGTCGACACCGACACCCAGTACGCGTTCACGCGGCCGGTCGCCGGGCACATGTTCGCCAACTACGACGGTGTGCTGAAGATCGACGGCGAGGTGGGCAACAAGAAGGCCTATGACCCGCGCAGCTACCTGAAGAAGGCCGAGTCGTCGATGGCGGCGCGCGTGGTCGAGGCGTGCAACGACCTGCACTCCGCCGGACGCTCGATCAGCGCCTGACCCTGATACACCCGTCAAGGGCTAGGTGCACATGAGTCTGGATGTGCGCGTGCTCGGGCCCGTTCGCCTGCTCGTCGGTGGTGAGCCGGTGGCGGTCGGCGGGCCCAAACCGCGAGCTCTGCTCGCCGCGCTCACGGTGAACCGGCGGCGCGCGGTGTCGTCGGCCGCGCTCGCCGACCTGGTGTGGAACGAGGAACCGCCCGACTCCTATGCCGCCAGCTTGCAGGTCTTCGTCTCGAACATCCGTAAGGCGCTGCGCAATTCCGGCGTCGACCCGGCGACGGTGCTGCGCACCGAGTCCTCGGGCTATCGGTTGGAGATCGATGAGACCGCCTGTGACCTGGGTCGTTTCGAGGCAGCGCGGGAAGCGGGCGCCCGTGCCGCCGCGGTGGGCGATCACGCGGGGGCGGCGCAGTTGTTCGGTACCGCGCTGCGCGAGTGGAGCGGCCGGGCGCTGGCAGATCTGGCCGGTCTGCAGTTCGCCGACGGTTTCGCCACCGCCATGGACGAGGAGCGGCTGCTGGCGGCCTCGGCCCGCATCGACGCCGAGATCGCTTGCGGGCGGGCGTCCTCGGTGATCGGCGAGTTGGTCGCGATGACCACCGAGCACCCGCTGCGCGAACCGCTGTGGGGTCAGTTGATCACCGCGCTGTATCTGTCCGGACGTCAGGCGGACGCGCTGGAAGCCTGCCGCAAGGTACGCGGGGTGCTCGCCGACGAACTGGGCATCGACCCGGGACCGGCGCTGGTCGACCTGGAGCAGCGCGTGCTGCGGCAGGAGCCGCTGAGCACGGTCGAACTGCGTCAGGTCGAGCGCCTCGCCGCGGCGATGACCGAGACCGTCACCGAGGTGCCGCGCGCCGTGCGCAGCGGCCAACTGCGCATGCCGGACGGACGAGTGGTGGCGATCGCCCAGGGCGGTCTGCGTATCGGCCGGATGACCGACAACGACCTGGTCCTGGACGATCCGAGAGCCAGCCGCTACCATGCGCACATCATGCCGAGCCGCGCGGGCCTGCTCATCAAGGACCTGCACTCGGCCAACGGCGTCTTCGTCAACGACGATCAGATCGACAGCGGCGCACTGCTCGCCGACGGCGATCAGATCCGCATCGGCGCGACGATCCTGACCTTCCAGGCGCTGCGCTAGTCGCTCCGATCGCTGGTCGCGCCGCTTGCAGGCGATTCCGTCGCCGTCCCGGTCCGGATGCGCGTTGAAGCCGGGCTCCCCGCGGTAGAGCGGCCAGGCCCCTTCCGCACGGACCTGGTCGCAATCGGTGTAGGTCTTCCGCGATGGCTCACCGGACTCGGTGTCGATTCACTCGCAGGCGATTCCGTCGTTGTCCCGGTCCAGGTGCGAGGCATAACCGGGTTGTCCGCGCAGCAAGGGAGCTCGGCCCGCGTTGCGGACCTCCGTGCAGTTCTTGTAGGAGGGGCTCGGCGGTACCTGTGGCGGCGGGTTGTTCGGCTGCCGTGGATTGTCCGACCGGGGTGGAGGTGTATGCGGTGGTGCCGCGGGGGGCGGGCAGAACTGAGCGGAGCCGGAATTGCACAACAGATCGGTCAGCGGGTCCGCCACCGCTACGGGCGATCCGAGGGTGAGCGCGGCGGTGGTCAGCAGGCAGGCGGAGCCGACGCCGAGCAGGGTACGCAGGAGCGTGTTCTTCATGTGATCCGTTTTCGGTCGGCGCCGGGCGCGTCGGACACACTCGGCGGCAACGGGTTCGAACTATGACCCGGAGCGGTGCTCCGGACGGCCACTCTCCCCGACAGGAGTCGTCGCGGAGTGGACGCTAGCAGGGTCGCCGTGTCCCGCTGGACAAATTGAAGCAATCTCATGCTTTTTATTCGGCGTGTCGGTCGGCCGTATCCGAAACTCGAACGAGGTAGGGTCGTTCCGCTGGTTCGTGTCCGCGAGTTTCGTGTCCGCAATGGATTTCGAGGGGTTTGCAATGGCGATGCGAATGCTGGCCGCGGTTGGTGCGGTCGTCGTCGGCGCGGGAGTGCTCGTCTACGCCGACGGGCCTGCCGCCGCCGCGCCGGAAGCGACCGACATCCCAGCCGGAGTTGGCCCGTGCGCGACCGACCCGGTGGCGACCCACGAGCCGCTGGTGCCCAAGACGCTGGAGGTGCCGATCCCCTATCCGGTGGTCACCGTGCTCCCGGCGCAGGCGCCGGAAACCGTGCCGAAGCGGACGCGGATGGAGCTTCCCCCGGACCCCTGCACCAGTCCCTGCCCGGATCTCACCGATCTGCCCGGCGCGCCGCCCGGTCTCGCCGCCCAGCTCGGGATTCCGGAGATCCTGTTGAATCCCAAACCGTTCCACTTCGCGATTCCGGGGCCCGGTCCTGATCCCGGCCCGGTGCCCGCGCCGCCCGCGCCGATCCGGCCGCCGGTCGAACCCGCGGCGCAGTCGCCCGCCCGGCCCGCGCCGCGCTTGGGCCCCGCCCGCGAGGTGGCGAAGCTGACCGGCGCGAACTCGGTGAACCGCACCGATAAACGGTGGCAGGTGGACGGCACCGACCTCGGCATCATGTGGGAGAGCGCGCCGGGCGAGATTGCGGCCGCGTTCGGCGACACCGTCGGGCGCGGCTTCCATCCACCGGGCGGCATGGGGCTGGATTGGCGCAGCAACGTGCTCGCCTTCAGCACAGACCGCGACCTCGCCGACGGCGTGAGCTTCGACCGGATGGTCACCGACGACCGCTGCCACGCCGCCGAGGTGCTCTCCAGCCGCAAACTCGACAACGTCGAGGTCACCACCATTCCGACGTCGGGTTTCGCGCTCGGCGGGCGACAGTACCTGAGTTACATGTCCATTCGGACCTGGAACAGCCTCCCCGGCACGTTCTTCACCAACTACGGCGGCATCGCCTACTCCGACGACCACGGGCAGACCTGGACGAAGGATCCGCACGCACGCTGGGACAACATCTTCGGTCTCGCCAATTTCCAAGTGAGCGCGATGGTTCCGCAGGGCGGTTACGTGTACATGTTCGGCACGCCCAATACCCGGCTCGGCGCGGTCGGCCTGGCCCGGGTGCCCGAGGACCAGATCCTCAACACCACCGCCTACCAGTACTGGCGCGACGGCGTGTGGACGCCGGTCGGCGGGTTCGCCTCGGCCACGCCGATCGTCGACGGCCCTGCCGGAGAACTCTCCGTGCGCTACGACGCCGCCCGCGACGTCTGGCAGATGAGCTATCTGGACACGGCGAAGGCCGCCATCGTCGTGCGTGAGGCGGACGCACCGCAGGGTGTGTGGTCGCAGAGCACGCCTACGGTGTCCGTGCTGAACTATCCGGAGCTCTACGGCGGGTTCATCCACCCCTGGTCTTCGGGATCGGACTTCTACTTCACCATGTCGACCTGGAACGACTACAACGTCTACCTGATGCACTCGGTCTTCGCCGAGTGATCAGGTCGCCTAGCGCAGCCGGACCTCGGCCAGCGCGCGACCGAACAGCTTGCGTCCTTCGGAAGAACCGCCGAGCAGGATCGTCGCGGTGCGGCTACCAGGGTCCAGGGACTTGATCCGGCCGGTGAACTCGACCGTGCTCGCCGCGTCGGCGGCGACCGGGACGAAGCCGGAGAACCGCACACTGAACTTGCGGATGGCGGTCGGATCGCCCAGCCACGCGGTGAGATAGCCACCGGCCAAGCCCATGGTCAGCATGCCGTGCGCGACGACGGTCGGTAGCCCCGCGATCTGTGCGGCGTGATCGCTGAAGTGGATCGGATTGGCATCGCCGGACACGCCCGCGTAGTTCGCCAGGTCGCCGCGGGTCAGCCGGAAGGAGCCGTCGGGGAGCTGGTCGCCCGGGGCGAGCTCGTCGAACGACGGCAGCGTGTGCACCGGCGCGTTCTCGTGTTCGTGCGGCTCGACCAAGGGACCGACGCCGAGCGGCACCAGGGCGTCGTTGGAGCCGACGGTGGCTCCGGCGGTATCGGACTCGGCCGGGCGCCCGTGCATCATGATGTTCTCGACCACGTCGTTCAAGGCGGCGTCGGCCTCGGCGCCGCGGCGCGCGACGATCGTGGTCGACCCGACGATGGCGACGTCGCCGTGCCGGTTGCTCAGCGCGAAGCGCACCACGATGAAGTCGTTGTCACCGAAGCGGCGGATCGACTCGACGACTATCTCGCTGCGCACCCGGTCGCCGGCCAGGATCGGGCGATAGATCTCGAAAACCTGGTCGGTCTGCAAGAACTGGGACAGGTCGTAGTCGGTGAGTACCGAGTCGAGCAGCGCCCTGGTCCCGGTCATCCCGATCACCGAGGCGAAGGTCGGCGGCGCGATGATCCCGGGATACCCGAGGGCGCGAGCATCGCCGTCGCGCTGATGCGCCGCGTGGTGATTCTGTACCGCGCGCGCGAACTCCCGGACCTTCTCCCGGCCCACCTCGTAATGGTCACGCACCCGGAATCGCTGTCCGGCCGGCGTCGCCGCAGCGACAGCGACATCCGGCCGCGCCATCGTCTGTTCCCTGCTCATGATCCGGGCCATGCTACTGCCGAGCCGGACCATTGACCAGGTGTGTGTGATATGCGCGACCGGCATCGATGCGTGTCGGCTATCACGTGGCTGAGTGGTTACTGCGTGCCGGAGGGCGGGTCGCAAACCTTCCATCCGCCGTCGGTGCGCTGTAGATCGAAGGTGCGTGCCGACCGCTTCGCCGGGTCGGCCTCGGTGTACACCGTGGCCTGGGCGATGGCGGTGTCGTCGGTGATGCGGATGGCGTCGACGCTGTCGACCACCGGAATGTTCTTGCGCTCCATCGACAACTTGTGCACGCCTGCGAACTGGTCACTCGGAATGCCCTGATAGAAGTCGTGCAGAGGACCGCAGGTGCTGGAGCGCAGCGCCTCCAGGTCGCCGGCCCGCAGTGCCTCGGTGTAGCTGGTGATCGCGCCGCGCACCTGGGTCTCGGGGGAGTCTTCTCCGGTCATGGTGACCAGCGCCACGATCGCCGCGACGAGCGCGACCACCAGCACGACTGCGGCGCCCACCCCGAGGAGTCGGCGATTGATCCCGGCGGACGCGGTGGCGGACGCCCCGGCGCCGGGCTGCGGAGCAGGGGCGATCCGCTGCGGCGGCGCGACGGGCCGGGTGTGCGGCGCCCGCGGACCGGCCATGGATTGCGCGGGCACGGTCTGCTGGACGTCGGCGGGCGACGGTGCGGTAGCCACCTGTCGCGGTCTGCCCTGGGAGCGCTGCGGCGACGGCCGGGTCTCCTCGACTCCCGGTCCGTGCTGCGGCGGGGCCGAGGGACCTTGCGGACCGGACGGACCGGACTGCTTGGGCCCGGAGGCCGGACGCGGCGTGCTCGGCGGCTTCGTGATCGGCACCGGTCCCGCGGGCGGCGCGACCACGCGATCGGTCCCCGGCCTGCCGCCGTCCGCGGGGCGCTGGATGGGGAGCGCGACGGTCTTCGCGTCGTCCAGGCCGACGACCGGCATCGCCATCGTCACGTCATCGGAACCGGGTGGGTTCTGCTCGTTTCCCTGGGTGGGCTCAGCGGCGGTCGCCGAGCCCGGACCCGCCTGCCCGGCCGGCGGCTGCGGCTTGCGCATCACGACGGTCGCGCCTTCGCCCGCCGGAGCGGGGCCGCCCTGCGGGGGTGCCGCCGTCTCGGCGGCGCCGCTGGGCGAATCGGAATCGCTCGCCGCGGCTTTCCCGCTCCGGGTTGTGTCCGCCGACGAACCCGGCGCAGCCTCGGCGGGCTCGGCCGCTTCGGTCTTCGCGGCGGCGGCGGCTTTCGCGGCCGAGCCGGGCGCCGTCTTGTCCGCGGCGGGTTGCTCCCGTTGCTTCGCGGACTCTTTCGCGTCGGAGCCGCTCGCTGCTGCCGAACCCCGCGTGGTGGCGGACGGCAACTGATCCCGCTTGATCACCACGGTGCGCGCCTCTGCGGAACCGGCCTTCGGGGTGTCGGCAGTCGTATCGCTACCGCCCTCCGGCCGCTTCGACGCGGACGTCCGATCGATCGCGGTCGTCTCCGCGTCGGCGCCCGGCGTGCCCGCGTCGGCGCGGGATTCCTCGGGCGCGGCGTTCGCCTTGCCGGTGCTCGCCGATTCGGAACGCGCCGTGCCCGCGGCGCCGGGTGCGGGCGATGCGGCGGGCGCGGAAGAGGTCGGCGTATTCGGTCCGGTCTTCGGCTGGACGGCTGGTCCGGTCGACGCGGAAGTAGGAGCCGCCGAACCGGTAGCAGGGGGCTTCGACTTGTCTGCGCTACCCGCCGCGCCGGTACGTGCGTTGTCCGTAGCCGGTGAGTTCGGGACCGGGCCGGAGGAAGGCGTCTTCGCGCCGCCTCCGGAGCCGGGGACCGGTGCGCCGGGGCCGCCGGTGGCGGATGCGCCCGAACCACCGGAAACACCGGTCGCGGGGGAACTCGGCGCGGCCGGACGTGAAGCGGGCTGGTTCGGGGGCTTCTTCCTGGCGGGGGCGGCGGGCCTCGTGCCGCTCCACGCTCCGAGCCCGGGTGAGGTCTGCTGTGCCGGGCGAACATTCTTCGCGGTGGTGTTCGCCGACGCGGAGGCGGCCGGATTCGCGGGGGCGGCCGGGTTCGCGGGGGCGGAGGCCGGGGAGTTCGTGCCGTCCGCGGGGCGGGTCACCGGTTTCGGCATCGCCGGATTCGCGTTATCGGTTGCTGCCGGTTTCGGGTCTTCTGCGTGCGCCGCGCCGGCGGCCGGACCACCGGCGCCCGCGTCCGCCTTCGATGCCGCCGGGGAAGCGTCCGGGGTGTCGCGACCGGTCGGCGCCTTCTCGCCGCCCGGCCGCTGCGTCTTGGCGATGCGTTCGGTGGGGGCAGCCGATGAATCCGCAGCGCTCTTGCCCGGGGCGGGAATACGTTGGGTGGCGGCGCCGGGGCGTGCGTCGGCCCCTGCCGTGTCGGCCGGTCCGGCACTGTCACGCGCCGTGTTCTTCTCGTCGTTCGGGTCGGACACGCACACCCCTCGCTAAGGCGGAACTGTTGAACTCGACGGCCAGCCTAATGGGCGCGGCCCGCCGAAGTCCGTCATCAACCCACGCCGAGCCGAACCGGCGCCGACCGTCCCGTACGACGAGCCGCGACCGGACCGAAATCCGTGCTCGGCTCGCGCCGGAGAGAGCGGAACGCGAGCTGGAGCAGAGGCAGCCGCCTATCGGGCAAATCGGCCTGCGGTGCACAATGAACCGCATGACCTCGTTCGGTGACCTGCTCGGACCGCAACCGGTACTGCTACCCGAAATCTCCGACGCCGAGGACGCGCTGCTCGACAACGCCGATCCGGTGCGGGTCGCGGCCGATCACCCGGCCGCCTCGATCGCATGGGCGCACCTCGCCGAAGCGGCGCTGAGTCGCGGCGAAGCCCAGGACGACGCGGTCAACCACGACATCGTCGCCGCGTACGCGTTCGCCCGCACCGGCTATCACCGCGGCCTGGACCTGCTGCGCCGCAACGGCTGGAAGGGCTTCGGGCCGGTGCCGTGGAGCCACGAGCCCAATCGGGGCTTCCTGCGCAGCGTGGGCGCGCTGGCCCGCGCCGCCAAGGCGATCGGTGAGACCGAGGAGTACGCGCGCTGCCTCGACCTGCTGGAAGACTGCGACCCCCGGGCGGCCGCGGAGCTGGGTCTCGACTGAGCCGTAGTGAGCGCAGCATCGCGTAATGATTCCAGGAGCAGCGGCGGCCGGTTGACCGGCGGGCTGGCGCCCGATTCCCGCGTCGGCGTCGCCCGCGCGAGCAGTATGGCGAGGCTGCGCACTTCTTGGGCGCGGCTGCGCCGGTCGGTGCTGCCGATCATCCAGTGTTCGGTCGGCGCCGCGCTGGCCTGGTTCCTCGCCCACCACGTCATCGGCCACGCGTTGCCGTTCTTCGCGCCGACGGCCGCCGTGGTGTCGATCGGCATCTCCTTCGGCGCCCGGCTGCGCCGCTCGGTGGAGCTGGTGGTCGGCGTCGCGGTCGGCATCGGCATCGGCGACTTGTTCATCTCCCGCGCGGGTACCGGTGTCTGGCAGATCGCGCTGGTCGTCGCGGTCGCCATGGCGGCGGCGGTGTTCCTGGACGGCGGTTCGATCATCACCATGCAGGCGGCGGGTTCCGCCGTGCTGGTGGCGACTTTGCTGCCGCCCTCGGTGGGCGGCGGCTTCTCCCGCATGATCGACGCCCTCGTGGGCGGTCTGGTCGGCGTGGTGGTGGTCGCCGCGATTCCCCTGCACCCCGTGCGCAGGGCGCGAACGCTCGCCGCGGACATTCTCGGCGTGATGGGCAGATCTATCACCGATTGCGCCGACGGTCTGCTCGAGCAGGATCCGGAGAAGCTGCACCGTGCGCTCACCGCGATGCGCGCCACCCAGCCGCAGATCGACTCGTTGCGCGCGACTCTGGAGGGTGGCCGCGAGATCAGCCGGATCTCGCCGCTGTACTGGAACTCCCGTTCCCGCCTCGAACGCATCAGGGCCACGGCCGATCCGTTGGACAATGCCATCCGCAACACCCGAGTCCTGTTGCGGCGCTCGCTGACTCTGGTGCGCGACGACGAAATCCTCCACCCCGGATTGATCGACGAGGTGGAGCGCCTCGGCCAGGCCGTCGACGTGGTGCGCCGGATGATGCTGACCGACCCCGGCGAACAGCCCGACCGGGCCGAAGCCGCCCGCGTACTGCGCTCGGTCGCGAAGGGTGCGCGTCCGGAACTGGTAGCGGGCGCGGGACTTTCGGCCCACGTCGTCTTCGCGCAGGTGCGTTCGACGCTGGTAGACCTGATGCAAGTCTGCGGCGTCCAACGTGTCTCGGCGATTGCCCTGCTGCCGCCGACGGTCAAGAACCCCTACGTGCGGCCCGAGGTATGAACCCGGACTACTCAGCGGTAATCGGACATTCGCGCCCGGCACCGTGGTCCGCGTCCGGCGCGGCGCGCCGAAAAATTGATCTTCGGGTAGTCCGCTACTCGTGTTCCGCGCGTCTTCCCGCCGTAGTTTTGCGATGTGACCGCGAGTCGAGGGGAATCGCGGTCGACCGCTTCGCACGCGGACGAAATGGTTCCTTGGCCAAGGGGTGTGGTGGCCAGGGAAGGGGCGGATCGGACGCGAGCGAAGAAGCAGGGCCGCCTGGCCGATTCGACCGGGCGGCCCTGCGCCCGCGTATATCCGGAGCGTCGCAGGTCGGCCGGTTCGAGCCGCGGATCAGGTCCAGAATCGAGTCAGGTAGCTGCCGTAGCGCGACCAGTCCGACGGAACGCCGGACAGCTCGAACAGGGCGTACACCGCGTCGAAGAACACTTCGTTGATGGCGGGGGTGAACAGCAGCGCGAACAGGATCAGCATGCCGAACGGCTTGAACTGGTCGAGCGAGCGTCTGGTCTGGTAGCTCAGCGACGGCTCGACTATGCCGTAACCGTCCAGTCCCGGCAGTGGGATCAGGTTCAGCAGCGTCGCGGTGATCTGCAGGAACGCAAGGAAACTCACACCGAACCAGAAAGCCGGATGGGAATCGGTGCTGCCCCAGAGCTGAACCACCACCAAGAGGAGCACCGCGCACAGTGCGTTCACGGCGGGCCCCGCACCGCTGATGATCCGCTGCGTACGTGGCGCGACATTGTGCGTGTGCACGTAGACCGCGCCGCCCGGCAGGCCGATGCCGCCCAGCGCGATGAACACCATCGGCAGCACGATCGACAGCAGGGGATGGCTGTACTTCAACGGGTTCAGCGTCAGATAGCCGCGCAACTCGACCTCACGATCACCCGCCCGCCACGCCCCGTACGCGTGCGCGAACTCGTGCAGGCACAGCGAGACCACCCAGCCGAACACCACGAAGACGAAGACCCCGGCCTTGGCTCTTGTCGAGTCCAGCGGGGCATCCCAGGCCAGCGCACCGCCGAGGGCGGTGAGGGCGATCACGAGCAGGAACACCGGGCTCGGCCGCACCGCGCGCGACCTGCGGTCGATCGGAATGGTCATCGCACAAGCAGCCAGGGTTCGTGGTGGCGGTAGAAAGTCGAGCGCGGCACCGGGCGGTCGGCGCGGATGCCGTCCCTGGTCACGATGGCGCCGGGCGTACCGAGCTGCGCCGCTCGCCCCTCCAGCCAGCGCCGCTTGCGGAAGCCTTTGCGCACGGTCGCCCGGACGCCGGGCGGTTCCAGGCACGGCGAGACGAGCATGGCCGCCACCTTGCCGGAGAACAGTTGCGTGTCGTCGACGTACGCCTCGCCCTCCAGCTTCTCCCCGCCGACGCCGGTGATCACGGCTCGGCCCGCGAGCACCTTGCCGGTGTCGTCGCGGACCAGCGGCGTCTGGACAGCGCGGCCCTCGATGGCGCGCTTGGCGGCGGCGTTGCCGGTGCCGGTCTGGTAGGCGCGCGAAGCGTAGGACTTCTCGATCGGTACGTAGCCGATCTCGACGTGCAGGCGCTCGGTGCGCATCAGGTGGGTGAGCACCGCGGCCAGCGCGGCGTCCTCGCCGAGCACGATCAGCCGCGGCAGGCTGTCGGCGGCCAGCACGGGAAGCAGCTCATCGATCACGGACGACTCGGGGATGGCGGCCGTCTGGGTGGTCGGCAGCGCCGCGAGCGCGATGGGTACGGGGGCGCCGTCGCAGCGGAGAACATGGGTACTCAAGCTGCCGTACACCCTCCTCGGTTCGAGCCGACACCGTCGGGCCCCTCGCCATTGCGGCCGAACCGGCTGCGGCTCGTCCGTCCACGCCGCGCTGCCGCTCGGCGTGCCGTGCAACCATAGCCCTGCCCGGCCGCGACCACACGGTTGTCGAGCCTACGACGAGATCCGCCGCGATGCCGCCGCGGACGGGTCGGCTAGACTGTCCTTCCGGCCACCGCCTCAGTACGGCAGGTAGCTGCAACACATCAGTGTTGCCTGTCGAACCGTAGGAGACACGACCATGCCGGCAATCGTCCTCATCGGCGCCCAGTGGGGTGACGAGGGAAAGGGCAAAGCAACCGACCTGTTGGGCGGTCGGGTGAACTGGGTGGTCCGTTACCAAGGTGGCAACAACGCCGGTCACACCGTGGTGTTGCCGAACGGTGACAACTTCGCGTTGCACCTGATCCCCTCCGGCATCCTGACCCCTGGCGTGACGAATGTCATCGGCAACGGCGTCGTCGTGGATCCCGGCGTGCTGCTGGACGAACTGGCGGGGCTGGAAGAGCGCGGCGTGGACACCTCCGGCCTGCTGCTCTCGGCCGACGCGCACCTGATCATGCCCTACCACGTGGCCATCGATAAGGTCACCGAACGCTTCCTCGGCAACAAGAAGATCGGCACCACCGGGCGCGGCATCGGGCCGTGCTACCAGGACAAGGTCGCGCGCGTCGGCGTGCGCGTCGCGGACGTGCTGGACGAGAAGATCCTCACCCAGAAGGTCGAGGCGGCGCTGGAGTTCAAGAACCAGGTGCTGGTCAAGATCTACAACCGCCGGGCGCTGGATCCCCAGCAGGTGGTCGACGAGGTGCTCACGCAGGCCGACCGGTTCTCCCATCGGATCGCCGACACCAGGCTGAAGCTGAATCTGGCGCTCGAGCGCGGCGAGACCGTGCTGCTGGAGGGCTCGCAGGGCACCCTGCTGGACGTCGACCACGGCACCTACCCCTACGTCACCTCGTCGAATCCGACCTCGGGCGGCGCGGCGGTCGGGGCGGGCATCGGACCCAACAAGATCAACACCGTGCTCGGCATCTTGAAGTGCTACACGACCCGGGTCGGTTCCGGCCCCTTCCCGACCGAGCTGTTCGACGAGTTCGGCGCCTACCTGGCCAAGACCGGCGGCGAGGTCGGCGTCACCACCGGCCGCGCCCGCCGTTGCGGCTGGTTCGACGCGGTGATCGCGCGCTACGCCACGCGGGTCAACGGCATCACCGATTACTTCCTCACCAAACTGGACGTTCTATCCAGTCTGGAGACGGTGCCGATCTGCGTCGCCTACGAGGTCGATGGTGAGCGAGTCGAGCAGATGCCGACCACCCAGACCGAATTCCATCACGCGAAGCCTATTTTCGAGCAAATGCCCGGCTGGTGGGAGGACATTTCCGGCGCGCGCGCCTTCGAGGAATTGCCCGCGAACGCCCAGGCGTACGTGTTGCGTTTGGAGGAGCTCTCCGGGGCCCGTATCTCCTGCATCGGCGTGGGTCCGGGCCGGGATCAGACCATCGTCCGCCACGACGTGCTCGGCTAGAACCTGTTCGAATTTCGCGCGGTCCAGCGGAGATTCGTGGACATCACCACACATTGGCCCCATCTATCGTGCTCGCTCGGCTTCGATCATGATCGGTGAAGAACTACAGTTAGAGCATGGCTCGGAACTGGCCGATGATCGAGCGCGAAAGCGAATTCGAGGCAATCCGCGCGGCACTGACCGGTCCGGAGCACGTCGGGGTGGTACTGACCGGCGATGCGGGCGTGGGTAAGACCACCCTGGCCCGGCATGCCACCTCCGCGATCGGCGGCAACGTGCGCTGGGTCGCGGGCACCGAGTCGGCGCGCAGCATCCCCCTGGGCGTGTTCGCGCACATGGTGGGCGTCTATACGGCGCACGACCCGGTCACGTTCATGTCGGCGGCGCGCGAGGCGTTGCTCGCCGACGGGGACACGGTGATCGGCGTGGACGACGCGCATCTGCTCGATCAGCTCTCCGCCACATTGCTGCTGCAGCTGGCCATCGACAAGGCAGCCCACATCGTGGTGACCGTTCGCAGCGGAGTCCCGGTGCCGGACGCGGTCACCTCGCTGTGGAAAGACGGCCACCTGACGCGCATCGATCTGCGCCCGTTCACCCAGCGCCAGAGCGTGGAGCTGGTGGAGTCGATGCTCGGCGGGCAGCTCGAGGGATTCACCGCCAATCTGATGTGGGAGTCCTCCGCCGGAAACCCGTTGTTCCTCCGGCATTTGGTCGAGGGAGCGCTGGAGGCGGGCACGCTGCGCCAAGTCAACGGCGTGTGGCAGCTGCGCGGCCGCGCAGCGGTGACCTCCGAGCTGGCCGCGCTGCTGGAGGACCGGGTCGAGCAGTTGCCCGAGCCGGTGCTGCGGGTGCTGGAACTGCTGACCTTCTGTGAGCCGATCGATCTCGACGTCCTCGCCGAGCTGGCGGGCGAGGACGCGGTGGAAGCCGCCGAAACCCGCGGCGTCATCCGGGTCGTGGAGAATTCCCGGGATCTCATGGTGCGCTACAACCACCCGCTGTTCGGCGAGGTGATCCGGCGCAGGCTGGGCATCGCCTCGGCGCGGCGTCTGCGCGGCAGGCTGTACTCGTCGCTGAAGGAACGCCCGATCAATTCCGCCGCCGACCGCATCCGGCTGGCCGAATTGGCCCTGGACAGCGACAAATCCGCCGATCTGGAGTTGTTCGAGGCCGCCGCCGCCGACGCGATCGGATTGGCGAATCTGCCGTTGGGGGAACGTTTCGCGCGGGCGGCGGTGGAGCGGCGCGGCGGTGTGGAGTCCGCCGACCTGCTGGCCCGCGCCCTGCTGTGGCAGGGGCACCGGATCGAGGCCGAGCGCACCCTGGCCAGCTTCGACCCGGACCAGCTCGACGAGGTGCAGCTGGCGCGCTGGGGCAGCACCCGGGTGGCGAACCTGTTGTGGGCCATGGGTGACGCCGACCGCGCCGACGAGGTGCTGAAACTGGTGCGGAGCAAGGTGCGTCATCCCAAGATCGCGGCCATCTTCACCGGTCTGGCGTCCGCGAGCGCGGTCAACGAGAACCTGGTCGAGAACGCGATCGCCGAGGCGGAAACGGTCATGTCCGCCGATGGCGCGCCGCCGTGGGCGGTGTGGTGGGCTTCCTTCGGCGGCGGCTTGGCGTTGGCGTTGATGGGCAAGGGCGCAGCGGCCAGGCAGTACGCGGCCCGTGGGCACGAGGTGGAAGGCCACATCGACGGGCTCAACCGTTTCATGTCCACGCACGCCGAGGTGCTCGCCCTGACCTTCACCGGCGACCTGGAGGAGGCGCGACGCTGCGCCGGGGCGTTCGTCGGCTACTCCTCACCCGGCCAGTACCTGGCCTGGGGCATGTCGAAGATCCTGCAGGGCACCGTCGACGTGGCGCAGGGCCGGTTTCAAGACGGCATCGAGAATTTGGAACAGGCGCTGGCCGCACTGGCCGCCGAGGGCGCGGCCGCCTGGATGTTCCCCGCGCGGATCCGTTTGGCCGAAGCTTATTCGGCGCTCGGGCGCGCCGCCGAAGCCGCCGAGTCGATCATGCACGCCACCGCGCGAGGCGGCAGGCACAGCGCGGTGTACGAACCGCAGCTGGAAATCGCGCGGGCCTGGCTGTCGGCCGCCGAAGGCACCGTGACCCCGGCCATCCGGATCGCGGTGAGCGCCGCCGACTCGGCCGCCCGCTCACATCAGCACGCGATCGAAGCCATGGCACTGCACACGGCGGCCCGGTTCGGCGATCATTCCGTGGCCGGACGACTGGCGGACCTGGCCGCACGCCTGGACGGGCGGCTGGTGCAGGTGCAGGCCCGGCACGCGGTGGCGCTCGCCGACCACGACGGCCCCGGACTCGACGCGGTAGCAGCGGATTTCGAGCGCATCGGCGTGATGCTGTCGGCTGCCGACGCCTCGGCGCAGGCCGCGTCGGCACACGAGCGAGCCGGGGACCGGCGCAGATTGCTGGAGTCCGCCGCCACGGCCAACCGGCTCGCCGCCGCCTGCGGCGGAGCGAGTACCCCGGCGTTGCGACAGGCCGCGCAGCCGCTGCCGTTGACCGCCCGGGAACGCGAGATCGCGAATTTGGTGGCGGCGGGCTTGTCCAACCGGCAGATCGCCGACCGGCTCACGGTCTCGGTGCGCACGGTGGAAGGCCATCTGTATCGCGCCTGCATCAAGATGGACGTCACCGATCGCGAGTCCCTCGGAGCACTGATGCGCGGCGAGTCCGGGAGCGGGTGAGTGGTCGTGCGATCCACCCTCGTGATGTGCGTGCTGGCGGCCGCGGCGGTCCTGGGCGCCGGATGCTCGGACGGCCGGCCCGGACCGGCCACCAGTTCGGCGCCTCCCTCGGCGACGGTGGCGTCGAAGACCGAGACGCCTCAGGAGCGCAACGCGCGGATCAGGCAGAAACTGATCGAACTCGGCTGCTCGTCGAACGCCTGCATCCAGACCTACTTCGGCTGCGCGGACGGCTACATCACCGGAGAAGCTTGCGAATTCTTCCGCGCGCACCCCATAGAGTGAGCCGCCCTACTCGGCATGCTGCTCGACACCGGTGAGGAACGAACCGGCGACTGGGGCCAGGAGCTTGATATCCGGGTTGTGGCTGAGTCGGGGGATCTCCTGGAATACGGCGTCGGGAAGAACCGCGGCGATGGCGCGGGCTCCCTTGCGGAGTAGCGCGTCACTCTTGCCGCCCGCGATGACCAGCGTGGGAACACCGACCCCGGACCAATCCTCGGCGCGCAACGGCTCTCCGCGCATGAAGTCACGCATCACCGCCCAGTCGTGCGCGGTGGACGGTGCGGTGGCGCGCAGATCCTTCCAGAAGGGGGTCAGACGCATGGCCGCGACCATGACACGCGGCATCCCCATAGCCTTGGTCATGTACAACCGCACGGTGTCACCGCGGCGGTCGGCGGCGATCAGTTCGTGCAGCCGTATCTCCAGGTCGGCCTGGGGCACGAATCCTTCGCGGTCGACCACGAAAGGCGGCTCGAATGCGACGACCTTCGTAATGCCCCGCACCCGGCCGGACTCGGCGGCGCGGAGCGCGAGCGCGGCGCCTGAGGACCAGCCGAACAACGCCGCCGTGCCACCCGCGGCCTCGACCAACGCGGCGATGTCATCGATTTCCCGGTCGACTTCGTAGACGCCAGGCGAATCCGCGCTGTCGCCGCGGCCACGCCGGTCGTAGTTGATCACGGTCAGGTGGTGCTGCTCGGCCAGTGCCGAGGCCAACTCGACCATCTTGGGGAATCGGCGGAAACCGAAGGCGCCGCCGATCAGTATCACGACTCCGTTGTCGCCGCCGACGTGCCGGTCGAACGCGATCGCGGTACCGTCGGCCGAGGTCACAGTCTCCATCGTTTGCTCACTTTCTTTCCTATCGGGCGGGTTCCGCCGATGCTTCGCTCATAGGGACGAAGCGAACTCCACGAATTCATCGGAGCGTGGGATCCGCGGGACTGCGAGCGGCCGGATCCGGCGCTGTACGGGGCCGGTACCGGCGCCTGGGTTGCTCAGAACAAAGTGGGCTCGCCGAATCCCGATGTGCGCTCGATGGTCAGCAAACGCTGCTTGGTGTCGATGCCGCCTGGGGCGGAGAAGCCGTGTAGTGCGTGATCGGCGGCGAGTACGCGGTGGCACGGGATGATCAGCGGAATCGGGTTTCGGCCCAGAGCCTGCCCGACCGCTTGGGCAGCACCGGGTGCGCCGACGCGGTCGGCGACCTGACCGTAGCTGAGCGTGTGGCCGGGGTCGATGGCGCGGGCGACAGCGTAGACGGCACGGTGGAACTGCGGAATGCCGCTGGTGTCCAGGGCGATCCAGCGCAGGTCGTCGAGTTCGCCCGCCAGGTGGGCGCGAATGCCTGCGATCGCCTCTGCGATGGCGTCGGCGGGTGGTTCCTCGAGGATCTCCGCGTCCGGGTGTCCGGCGCGACGGCGCGTGATGCGCGCGCGAGTGGCCGCCGGGCTCGCCTCGGGGAGTTGGAATCGGATCACCCCTTCCGAACTCCATGCGATCGCGCAGCAGCCGATCGTCGTGTCGAACAGCGTCGCGGCGGCGTGGCGGCCGGAGGCTCCAGGCTCGGTAGCGGAACCGGTGGTCTCCGTCGCCGGTGGCTCGGTCGCGGCGGCGAGCCGAGTGGCGTCACTCATGAGCCAAGTTTGCACCGCGGGACCGACAAGTACGCAATGAGCAGGCCAGTTTCACAAGTGGCCTTGTATCAGTATGTGTCGCGACGATCGCGTGCGGCGTCGACGTGCTGGGTCACGTGGCGGTACACGGAGTGCCGCCCCCACTGGCCTGGTATGGGCGCAGTGTGGCTTAGCGGGGCGCTTGGTTCGTACGCGGCACGAAGTCGATTCCGCGCGTTTCGCGCGGCTCCTTTCAGCCGGGCAAGCCTTGGTCCGGCACGTCGCCACGGCCGTAGACGGCGGTGAGATCGGAGTATCGCCGCTGGTGGTCGTAGTACGACAGGCTCTGGTGGGACACCGGCATGCCCGGGTGGAAGCGTTCGAGCCGGAAGGCGCGCTCGTCGTTCCTCGGCGCGAATCGGTGGATCAGGTAGCCGAAGAGGGCGACAATGAGCAGGGTGGCGAGGGCGGTCATGTCCGTCAGCGTGCGCGCCACTGGCCTTGCCAAGAAATATCCAATCGGCCGATACTGGACCGCATGGCGACGAGAGTGATCGGCGCGGGCAGTCTGGCCCGCGATCTGGGCCGCTGGCGGCAGGCGCACGACGGTGGTCCGGATGCGGCCGGGCGGCGGTCCACCCGCCCGGCGTATCTCGCGCTCGCCGAAGGCATCCGGCTGCTGATCCACGACGGTCGCGCACCACTTGGTGTCGCGTTGCCCAGCGAACGCGATCTCGCCGCCACCCTCGGGGTCAGCCGCACGACCATCACCTCCACTTACGCGTTGCTGCGCGAGCACGGCTACCTGATCAGCCGCCAGGGATCGCGCAGTACGGTGGCACTGCCCCGGGACGTGCAACACGACGGCGTCAAACCGGCCAGGAGCATCCTGGCGATGATGGCCGCGCCCGAGCTGCCCACCATCGACATGACCTACGCCGCGATGGCCGCCCCGCTGGAGATGCAGGAGGCGTATTCCGCTGCCCTGGAGGGGATTCCGGCCTACTTGGGGACCCACGGCATGGACCCGGTCGGTGTGCTCGCGCTACGCGAGGCGATCGCCCGCCGCTACACCGAGCGCGGGTTGCCGACCGAACCCGACCAGATCCTGGTCACCCTCGGCGCCCAGCACGGTCTGCGTCTCCTGCTGAACGTGCTCACGGCGCCCGCGGCCCGTGTGCTCATCGACCATCCGACCTATCCGAACGCCATCGAGGCGATCCGCGACGTCGGCGCTCGGCCGGTGCCGGTGCCCTTGCGGCCGGAGGACCCGGCGGGCGGCTGGGATCTCGACGGAATCCGCAGTGCCGCCCGGCAGACCGCCGCCGGCTTGGCCTATCTGGTGCCGGACTACAACAACCCCACCGGCCTGCTGCTCGACGCCGAGGGCCGCGCCGAACTGGCCGCCATCGCCAGGGATACCAGGATGACCGTCGTGATCGATGAGTCCATGGCGGATCTCGGCCTCGATGGCGGCCTTCCGCCGCCGCCGGTCGCGTCCTTCGCCAAGGGCTCCGAGATCGTCACCATCGGCTCGGCCTCGAAATCGTTCTGGGGCGGTCTGCGCGTCGGCTGGATCCGGACCAACCAGGCGCTGATCACCAAGCTGCTCGGCATCCGCTCCACGGTCGACCTCGGCACCCCCGTCATGGATCAGCTGGCCACCGTGCACCTGCTCGAGCACGCGGACCTCATCCTCGACCGCCGGCGGGACCAGCTGCGTTCCCAGCGTGCGGCCCTGCTCGACACGCTCGCCGAGGAACTGCCGGACTGGCGCGTCACTGTCGGCGCCGGCGGCATGTCGGTGTGGGCGCAGCTGCCGACCTCGGTCTCCACGGCGCTGGCAGCCACGGCTCCCAACCACGGCGTATTGCTCGCGGCCGGGCCCCGATTCGGCGTGCAAGGCGCGTTCGAACGGTTCCTGCGGCTGCCCTTCACCCATCAGGAGCCCGAATTGCGATTGGCGGTCAAGGCCATCGCGTCCGCCTACGCCGCGCTGACGCCGCGCGCGGTAGATCCGCTGACGCCGTTGACCTGCTACTGAGAGGATTTCGCGTTCGTTTCTGCCGAATTGGAGCGGGGAGAGCCTCCGCCGGCGGCACTTCCCCTCCGAGCGCCGCCGGGCACGATCGGCCGGCCACCCCTCGGGGCTGGCCCTCCTCGTGCTCGGGCAGCGTGCAGAAAGCTCGCACGGCGCCGAGGCCTCCAGCTCGAGCGGCGGTCAATAAGCGGACCGGAAGGATGTCCGGGGCATCCGCTGTTCTCGGAAGCCACCTGCTCGCGGACAGTATGGCAGGCGCAGCGCCGAACTGTCGAACCGGTTGGTTTGTTACAACTTTCAATCAGCCTCGCTCGGGCGGGATGCCGCGCCGCGACACCCCGCCGCGTGCTCAGTCGATCCAGACCGACTCGATCGGGGTCGCGGTGGTGGGCGGCGGGGTCGGAATCCCGTTCGGAGTGCGCGAGAATCGCGGGGCCGGGGCGTGCTGGGTGATGTCATCCAACTCGAGCAACGAACCGCGGGCCGCGATGTGCTCGTTGCGCGTGGCCTCCTCGAAGGTGAGCACCGGCGAGACGCACGCGTCGGTGCCGACGAAGATCTCGGTCCACTCGTCGCGCGTCTTGGTCCGGAAGCGTTCGGCGAACAGCTTTTTCAGCGTGTCCTGCCCGGCGGGGTCGAGCTGGAAGGGCAGGCCCTCCGCGTCGATCTCCAGCCCGGTCAGCAGCTGGGCGTAGAACTGCGGTTCGATCGCGCCGACCGCCATGTACTTGCCGTCGGAGGTCTCGTAGGTGTCGTAGAACGACATTCCGGTGTCGAGCAGGTTCACGCCCCGCTCATCGGACCAGACGCCGGCGCCGCGCATGCCCCAGATCATGTGCGAAAGGGCAAGGGCGCCATCGACCATGGCCGCGTCGATCACTTGGCCCTTGCCGGACTGCTGCCGTTCGACCAGCGCGGCGAGGATGCCGAACACCAGGAACATCGAACCGCCGCCGAAATCGCCCACCATGTTCAACGGCGGGACCGGGCGCTCGCCCTTGCGGCCGATGGCGTGCAGCACGCCGGTGATGGAGATGTAGTTGATGTCGTGTCCGGCGCGGTCGGCCAGCGGGCCCTCTTGGCCCCAACCGGTCATCCGTCCGTAGACCAGGCGGGGATTGCGGGCGAGCGCGTCGTCCGGGCCGAGGCCCATCCGCTCGGTGACGCCGGGGCGGAAGCCCTCTATGAGCACGTCCGCCTTCTCGATGAGGCCGAGTACCTTCTCGATGTCGGCGGGGTCCTTGAGGTCGGCCTCGACGATGGTCCGGCCGCGCAGCTGAGGGCGGTCGAACCCGCCGGGCAGTTGACCCGCACGCTGCACCCGCACCACGTCGGCGCCGAGATCGGCGAGCAGCAGCGCGGCGTGCGGGCCAGGGCCGATACCGGCCAACTCGATGACCTTGATGCCCGCGAGCGGGCCCTTCTCGGCGGTGGATGGAATGCTCACGCCCTACCTCGGTTCGTCGTTGATCCAGCGCACCGAATGGACGGTGCGTCCTCCCGGACGCGACCGGGAGGGGTGTATTGACAGTATGACAATAACGCTGCGGCCGGAGCCGGGTCATACACGAACACCCTGTGACGCCAGATAGGCGACGGGCTCGACGGCGCGGCCGTTGCGCCGCACCTCGTAGTGCAGGTGTGGGCCGGTGGAGTTGCCGGTGGATCCGACCGCGCCGATCACGGTGCCCGCGGAGACTCGCTGGCCGGTCTGGACCCGGATGCTGCCCGGGGTCTGGTGGGCGTAGATGGTCTCGGTGCCGTCGGCGGAGCGGATCCGAACCTGATAGCCGTAGCCGTCGCCGAAGTTGCCCGCCTTCACCACGGTGCCGCCGGTGGCGGCGTAGATGGGCGTGCCTGCGGGGGCGGCGAGGTCGAGCCCACCGTGGTGTTTGCCGCCCCGGGGACCGTAGTGCGAGCTGATCCGGTATTTCCCGGGGTCGATGGGCGAGCGGGGGCGGCCGTCGCCCGGCAAGGCGCTTGCGAGCCTCCTGTGATTCCCGGCTATGCCGTTGAGGTATTGCGCGGTGAGGCGGTCGACCATGGCGGCGGTTTCGGTCGCCTTGGCCTGCCCGCCCCGCACTATGGCCTGAGCCTTGCGCAAAGCCTCGGAGAGTATCTGGTGTACCTTCCGCTGACCTTCCTTGGTGTAGGCGCTGGGCCCGAGTTCGGCCAGTTGTACGTTGACCTCCCGGATCAGCCGGACCACCGCTTTCCGGTCGGCTCGGTTGTCCCCGGCCAGGCCGGCAATGTAGCGCGCGAGGTCGTTGTCCAGATTGTTGAACGCCTTCGCCGCGTTCTTCTGGTACAACGCTCGCGCCTTGATCGCTGTAGCTCCCGCGCCCGAACCGACCGACCCACCGGGTCGTGCGCCCAGACCCGCGGTGCCCGCCGCGTCGCCGTCGGTGCCGTACAGCGCCTCCAGCTTCTTCAACGCGTCCAGGGCTTGTTGCGCCTCCGGAGTCAGCGCGGCCGCATTGGCGGCGGTGGGGGTGGCATTCGTCCCGCCCGCACCCGCGCCGGATCCGCCGCCCGCGAGGCCGGCGAGCGCCTGCGCCAGCATCGGCAGTGCCATCATGGCCATCGATCCGGCCATCAAGGCGGTCGGGGCGATGGCCGCGATCATCTCCGGATCGATCCCGGGGGGTGGTGGGGCGGGCTCCCCGTCCGGTGGTGGCGGGGCGCCGTTCGGCGGCGGTGCAGCGCCCCCGGGCGGCGCCACCACGCCACCGGGCTGCGGCGCCACCGTTCCGCCGGGGACCGCGGTGCCGGTAGCCGGTGGCGGTTGCGCGCCATTGGGTGCCGGAGCGGCGGGGGTGGGGGCGGAAACGGGCTGCGCGCGTGAGTTCGACGTGGGGGCTGCGGGGGCTCCACCGGGCGCGTGTCGTGCCAGATCGGCGAGGACACGGGCTGTCTGGGCGGCGATGTCGGAGTCTTTTCGCTCAGACGCGGAGGTCGCGGGCCCCGGGGCGCTGGTCGAGTCTTCGACAGCGCCGCCCTCGGGAGCTGCCTCGCCATCCACGAGGTGAGTCGCTTCCCCGCTAGTCACGACCACCTCCGCATGCCCACACGCCCATCCGGCACGCCTCTCAACCAGCGCTGTTGCCGAGATCGATTGTGCCGCTCGATTTCACCGCGCGGTCCTCACCACTGGGAATCGCGAGACGCCATCCGCCGGAAGCCGGCACTACCGAGCAGGACCGAAGGATGCCAGCCGGTTGTCCAACCGATGTCGAATTCTCCGGATGCCGGGTGCCTGGGAGCCGGGCAGCAAGGGACCCGGATATCGGCTGCGGAGTTCGCTGACCGATTCCTGCCCGAGACCGTCCTCCACCTGACGGAAGTCGGCGCGGATTCGCGGGTCGAGACGATACGGGTCCGATACCAGGCGATATCCGACGATTCGCCGGAGCCGGGCCAGTTCCGCGCGTACCGTGACCGCCTTTCCGCCGGTCCCGTACAGCTCTTCGGCCAACAGCGCCGCGGTCAGTCCATCGGGATTGTCGAGCAGCAGAACCACCAGCTCGCTGTGCCGAGGACTGAGTTCATGGACGACGCCGTCCATCCACAACAGGGCGCGGGCGCGGCCCAGTGTGCTCACGCGCGGCGCCCGTTCGCCCGAAACGCTGCCCGCCAGAGCGCAGACCGAGAACGGTCCGCCCGGCGCGAGCCTTTCGAGCACCACGCGACGACCGTCGGGCAGTTCGGTTTCGCCCTCGACCAGTGGTGCGGGCCAGACGTCGGGCAGCCAGCCGCGAGGCGACGCGTGCAACAGCCGGCCGTCGTGTGACAGCAGGGCGCCACGGTCGCCGAGCCGGCTGAGGACACGATCGAGGTAGCGGGTCCGTATCTCGGCGTCATGCCGCCAGGTGAGCGAACGAAGATGCGCCTCGGCCAGCCGCGCCGCCGCCGTGACCAGAGGCAACGCCAGGGCATTCGGGTCGCGCAGTCGGCAGGTGACGTCGACGACGCCGATCACCGCGCCGCCCACGGGATCCCTGATGGGGGCTGCCGAGCAGGTGAAGTCCGCGGCGACCGACAGGTAGTGCTCGGTGCCGCGGACTTGGAACGCGCGCCCCAGCGCCAGAGCGGTGCCAACGCCGTTGGTCCCCGCTTCGGTCTCGTGCCAGCGCGCTCCGGGGACGAGATTGGCTCGTCCCGCCGCTCGTCTGGTCGCGGGATCGCCCTGCACCCACAGCAGATGCCCGTCCGCGTCGGCGCCGAACAGCACGTGGCCCGGTTCGAACGCGGCGCCCTCGAGGCTCGCGAACAGGACCGGCCAAACGGAGGCCATCCGATGATTCCTGCGCCAGGTGCGCACCTCGTCGTCGGTCAGGCCGACCTCGGGGAGATGCCGGTCCGGATGCAGGCCGCGACCTCGGGCGCGATCCCATGAGGCGCGCACGTCCGCACGCGTCGAGTGTGTCTGCCTTGTCACCAAAAGCGTGTGCCTCGTGGTATTCGGATCGGCCGCGGTGTCCTACCGCCCGGAGACGTCCCGGCGTCGGGACCAGACTAAGGACCGCGCCGTCGCCCTGACAACGAGTCGCGCTGCGCTGCAACGTTGATGCAACCCCCGACCGGTGCCTTTCCACGGCGACGAATGCGCGCCATCGTGTGCGAAACCGTTGCTCGTGGACTGGAGGTTGTCGATGCCGTACTTCGAACTGCCCGATGGTGTGCCGATGTACTACGAGGATCACGGGGCCGGGCGGCCGGTCGTGCTCATCCACGGATGGACCATGAACACCACCTTCTGGACGCAGAACGTGCCCGCCCTGGCAGAGCGAAATCGGGTGATCAATCTCGACCTTCGCGGGCACGGCGCCTCCGGGAAGACCGACGACGGGCACACCCTCGCGCAGTACGCACGGGACATCCGCAGTCTGCTCGAACACCTCTCGCTCGAGGACGTGTGCTTGGTCGGCTGGTCGATGGGCACCGCGGTGATCCTCGCCTACATCCAGCAGTTCGATTGCGAGCGGCTGGATTCGGTGGTTTTCGTGGACCAGTCGCCGCGGTTTCTCGACGCGCCGGGCTGGGACTTTCCGCTCCAGGGCGGCTACTCCCAGAGCGATCTCGCGGTTTTCGTGCAAGCGGTGAAGCACGCGCGGCCGTCGGTGATCAAGCCGTTCATCGCGGCATGCTTCGCCGACACCCCGCCACCGGAGGTGATCGACGCGGTGTACGCGGAGACGGCGAAAACGCCGACCGCGGCGGCCTGCGCCATCTGGTACGACATGGCCTTCGCGGACTTCCGGCAGGTCCTGCCCCAGGTCACCGTGCCCGCACTGCTGATCTACGGCGCGCAGAGCAAGATCTTCCCCGGTCCGCTCGACGAATGGCTCGCGGCGCGATTGCCGAACGCGAAGGCGGTGCGCTTCGAGCACAGCGGTCATGCGCCGTTCTCGGAGGAACCGGAGCGCTTCAACGAAGCACTCGCCGAGTTCCTCTGAGCGGGCGGAATCTCATGACGGCTCCGCGGGGCAGGCCACTATAGGCTGCACGTGTGGAAGCGCTCTCTGATCAGGGGTGGTACACCCTTCTCGCCGCCCTCGCGATTCTGGTCGGCCTCGTCGGGATCGTCGTCCCGATCCTGCCGGGCGTCATCCTGATCTTCGCCGCGATCGCCGTCTGGGCCTTTCTGACCGGAGGGGCCACGGCCTGGACGGTTTTCGCGATCAGCACGCTGCTGCTGGTGCTCTCCGGGGTCGTCAAATACACCTGGCCGGGGCGCAAGATGAAGGACGCGGGAGTGTCCAACCGAGCGGTCCTGCTCGGCGCGATCCTCGGCGTCGTCGGCTTCTTCGTCATTCCGGTGGTCGGCCTGTTCATCGGTTTCGTGCTGGGCGTGTACCTTTCGGAACTCCAGCGGCTGCGCGTCAACCAGCAGGCCTGGCAAGCGACGGTACACGCGCTGAAGGGCGTCGGCCTGTCCATCCTGATCGAGCTCTTCGGCGCGCTGCTGGCCATCGGTGTCTGGATCGTCGGCGTCTTCGCCGTCTGAGCGCTACCGATCGATGGCGGGGAACGGAATGGTGTCTCCCGCACGGCTTCCCGGGAGTTCGTCGCGGTGCAGCCGGAGAGTCGGCGGTTCCGGGCGGTACAGCGGCAGCGTGGGGGCGGGATCGTCGCTGACGGTGCGCTCCCGGGCCGGAAGCCGGTAGAACGCGCGGGCGTTGTCCTCCAGCACCGCGTGCATGTCGGTGCCCACCACATCACAGAGCAGATCGACGTCCGAGTCCCGGAACGGGCGTCCGGCTCGGGTGCCGGGCAGATCGGTGCCGAACATCAACGCTTCGGGATTCACCGCGTGGATACGGCGCAGCGTGTCGGCGACGTTCATCGCGACCCGGCCGAAACCCGTCGCCTTGACCTTGGCTCCGCGGTCGACGAGATCGAGCAGGAAGGGCACGCCTTCCGCGGACATGCCCAGGTGGTCGACCGACAGCGCGGGCAGCTTGGAGATGACCGGTTGCAGCGAAGCCAGCATGGTGCCGTCGATGTAGACCTCGACGTGCCAGCCTGCCAGCTCGTAGGCGCGCAGCGCCTGCAACGTCATCCCGGTGATGTCGGTGGCCGCGCGCTTGAGGTTGAACCGCAGCGCGCGCACACCTACCCGGTCCAGTTCGAGGATCTCCTCGTCGGTGGCGTCCAGATCGAGCCGGGTGACGCCGACCCAGCCCTCGCCGAGTTCGGCGAGGGCGGCCTTCAAATAACTCTGGTCCGTGCCCTGGAACGACCCGCTGACCACCGCGCCGCCTCCGATGTCGTATCGCGACATGCGCTTGCGGTAATCGGCGATGGTGAACGGATCGGGCAGGTAGCCCTCGTTCTCGGCCAGCGGAAACCGCGGGTCGAAGATGTGCAGGTGGGCATCGAACACTTGTACAGAATGCCTCAGTGTCGGAATTTCCGCTGCCACAGCGGGGGTGCGGCGGTGGCAGCGGCGTCGGTCACCGCGGTGTGATCAGACCTTGTGCGGCTCGCTGGCGCGCAGCATGTCCTCGCGCTCGACGACCTTGACCCGCTCGCGGCCCTCCGGCTCGCCGAGCGAGCGTTCGTGCGCGTCGAGGCGGTACCAGCCTGCCCAGGTGGTGAACGGAATGCCCTTGCTCTCCAGGAACTCGGTGACGGCCTCGGGCTCGGGTTGCTCGGCCGGGGCGAAGCCGGGAGCGTCGTCCAGCAGGCAGGCGATGGTCTCGTTGGCGTCGCCCTTGGTGTGGCCGATCAGGCCGACCGGGCCGCGCTTGATCCAGCCGGTGACGTAGGTGGCGGGCAGGTAGCGCTCGGCGCCGTCGGCGTTCTCGTCGGCGATCACGCGACCCGCCTCGTTCGGCACGGTGCCCGCCTGGTCGTCGAACGGCAGCTGGGTCAGGTTCTGCGACAGGTAGCCGACGGCGCGGTACACCGCCTGCACGTCCCAGTCCTTGAACACGCCGGTGCCCTTGACGTTGCCGGTGCCGTCGAGCTGGGTGCGCTCGGTGCGCAGGCCGACGACCTTGCCGTTCTCGCCGAGCACTTCGGCGGGGGATTCGAAGAAGTGCAGGAACAGTTTGTGCGGCCGGTTGCCGACGTCGCGGATGGCCCACTGCTCGAGGGTGTTGGCGACCATGTCGACCTGCTTGGAATGACGGCGCGCGGCTTCGGAGCCCTCGTCGTAGTCGATGTCCTCGGGGTCGACGATGACTTCGATGGTGGGGGAGTGGTCGAGCTCGCGCAGTTCCAGCGGGGTGAACTTGGCCTGGGCGGGTCCGCGGCGGCCGAAGACGTGGACCTCGACGGCCTTGTTCTCCTTCAGGCCCTTGTAGACGTTCGGCGGGATCTCGGTGGGCAGCAGCTCGTCGCCGGTCTTGGCCAGCACGCGGGCGACGTCGAGCGCGACGTTGCCGACGCCGAGGACCGCGACCTTCTCCGCGTCCAGGGGCCAGGTGCGGGGGACGTCGGGGTGGCCGTCGTACCAGGAGACGAAGTCGGCGGCGCCGAAGGAGCCGTCGAGATCGATGCCGGGGATGGGCAGCGCCCGGTCGGCGTTGGCGCCGGTGGAGAAGATCACCGCGTCGTAGAAGGCCCGCAGGTCGTCGAGAGTGATGTCGGTGCCGTAGTCGATGTTGCCGAGCAGGCGGACCTGCGGCTTGTCCAGCACCTTGTGCAGGGCGGTGATGATGCCCTTGATCCGCGGGTGGTCGGGCGCGACGCCGTAGCGGATCAACCCGAACGGCGCGGGCATCCGCTCGAACAGGTCGATGCTCACCTCCGCATCGGACTTCATCAACGCGTCGGCGGCGTAGATCCCAGCCGGCCCGGCGCCCACGATCGCGATGCGCAGCGGGCGGGTCCTCGCGGTGTGCGCGTCAGGCCCGGAGGAGGAAGCCTGCGTCACCACGGAGGGCTCGCGCACACCGCCATCCGATACTTCACTCTGTTCGGTCATCTCTTTACGCGCACCTTTATGGTCGAAACAATTAATGACGTCTGGGCTTAGCTTAGGCTAAGTTGACGCACCGGCTCGGTCGCACCCGTCCGGTGCGGACGCCGGCGTTGCCGGCTCGTGGCTGCACGGTGCTCCGTTCGCCGCGGCGATGAGCTGCCGATTCGCTATGACAGCAGGCCGCCGTCCCGCGATTCTATCGGGATGGTCCATACCGCCCCGCGTCGGTGCGTGAACTCGGCGGATGCCATCGCATGTCACATTCCTCGCTTACCCGCTCCCGCGCCGCCTATCGCGCCCCGCCCGCAGCTGGTCCGCGCCGCCACTGTCTCGAGCCGGGGCCGAGCGCTCGATACCGGCGCCGACCAGGGATCATCGAGCCATGACCGAACAGCAGCCGACCGCGGGCGAGGACGAGATCATCCGGGTCGATCAGACCGACAAGCGCTCCGCGGCCCCGTTCGTCGCGGCAGCGGTGGTCGCGGTGATCGTGCTGATCGCGATCGTGCTCGGTGGCGTGCTGTCGCCCGCTGAGAAAAATGTCACAGAAGCCGACCGCATCGTGGCGGCCGTGCGCAACTTCGTCGACGGCTCCAACCGGAGCGACATCGTGCCGCCGCCCGGCACCGCGTGCCAAGGATTCGACGCCGACCGCTCGCCCCTGGCGGGACAGGACGGCGCCGGAAAGCCCGTCGAGATCGCGAAAATCGACCCGCCGATGGTGGACGGCGACCGGGGCAAGGCGACCGTCACCACGACGGTGGACGGCAGGGCGGCCACCTCCACCTGGATTCTCACCAGATCCGGCGACAAGTGGCTGGTCTGCACCTGAGCGTTCCCGCAGTGTGAGCCATCGTTTGACACGATGACCCGGGTCGGTGCAATCTCAGTCGAAGGTCATGAGAACCAGTGTCAAGCCCCGGCATTACTGGTCGGCAACCCTCCTCCGCGGTGGGGTGCTCCGGGTGACGACCTGGCGGCGCCTCGGTCCCGGGCGCGGCAAGTGCGGATTCGCAGGAGGTGCACATGAGTTATGCCGGTGACATCACTCCGCAGCAGGCATGGGAACTGTTGCGGGACAATCCCGACGCCGTCCTCGTGGACGTGCGGACAGAAGCGGAATGGAAGTTCGTCGGCGTCCCCGACACGAGTTCGATCGAACGGCCGACCGTGCTGATCGAGTGGGTCGATTCCACGGGCGCCCGCAACGAGGCCTTCGTCGAGCATTTGAAGCAGGCGCTCGACGGCCACGACCCCGAGGCCCCCGTCGTCTTCCTCTGTCGCTCCGGTCAGCGTTCGGTGGGCGCGGCGATCGCCGCCACGTCGGCGGGCTACCGCACCTCTTACAACGTGCTCGAGGGCTTCGAAGGCCCTCTCGACGAATTCGGGCATCGCGGCGGCGCCGGCTGGCGCGCCCTCGGACTGCCCTGGCGGCAGTCGTGATCACCGGCGGCGCGTTCGACAAGCCGCTGCCCGACGGCGTCGGCCCCGCGACGCTGGGCGTGCGCGGCGGGCTGCGGCGCTCCGGTTTCGAGGAGACCGCCGAGGCGCTCTATCTGACCTCCGGCTTCGTCTACGAGAGCGCCGAGGCCGCCGAGGCCGCGTTCACCGGCGAGGTCGAGCACTTCGTCTACTCCCGCTACGGCAACCCGACGGTGGCCATGTTCGAGGAGCGGATGCGCCTGATCGACGGCGCCGAAGCGTGCTTCGCGACCGCGAGTGGCATGTCCGCGGTGTTCACCGCGCTGGGCGCGCTGCTGAAGGCGGGTGACCGGCTCGTCGCCGCGCGCAGCCTGTTCGGCTCGTGCTTCGTGGTGTGCAACGAGATCCTGCCGCGCTGGGGCGTGGAGACCGTCTTCGTCGACGGCGAGGACCTCGACCAGTGGGAGCAGGCGCTGTCGGTGCCCACCCAGGCGGTGTTCTTCGAGACGCCGGCCAATCCGATGCAGACCTTGGTCGATGTGCGCCGGGTGACCGAGCTGGCGCACGCGGCGGGCGCGAAAGTCGTGCTCGACAACGTGTTCGCCACTCCGCTGCTGCAACGCGGCTTCGAGCTCGGCGCCGACGTGGTGGTCTACTCGGGCACCAAGCACATCGATGGGCAGGGTCGGGTGCTCGGCGGGGCGATCCTGGGCGCGAAGGACTACATCGACGGTCCGGTGAAAACGCTGATGCGTCATACCGGCCCCGCGCTGAGCCCCTTCAACGCGTGGACGCTGCTCAAGGGCCTCGAGACGATGCCGCTGCGGATACGCCATTCGGCGGAGGCCGCCCTGCGTATCGCCCGCTTCCTGGAAGATCATCAGGCGGTCAGCTGGGTGCGCTACCCGTTCTTGGCGTCGCATCCGCAGTATGCCCTGGCCACCAGCCAGATGAGCGCGGGCGGCACCGTGGTTACCTTCGAGCTCAACGCCCCCGAGCACGAGGCGAAGAAGCGCGCTTTCGAGGTTCTCAACCGGTTGCGCGTGGTCGATATCTCCAACAACCTCGGTGACGCCAAGACCCTGATCACGCACCCGGCGACCACCACGCACCGCGCCATGGGCCCCGAAGGCAGGGCCACCATCGGTCTGACCGACGGCGTCGTCCGTATCTCGGTGGGCTTGGAAGACGTCGAAGACCTCCTCGCCGATCTCGAGCACGCCCTCTCCTGATCCCGCCGCGCGCGGGCAAGGGGTCAGGGGAATCTCGGGCAGCTGTGCGGCGTGTCAGGAGCGCCGTTCCATCTCGGCGAGATGGGCGATGTTGGCCTGGTCGTCGGGGGCGGAGCTGGGTTCGGTCGTGAACCACGCGTCCAGTATTTCGCGGAGTTCGGCGCTGGAGGTCGAACGCAGACTCAGGGCCAGGACGTTGGCGTCGTTCCAGGTGCGGGCGCCGGCCGCGGTCGAGGCGTCCGCGCAGAGGGCGGCGCGGACGCCGGCGACCTTGTTGGCCGCGATCGAGGCGCCGGTACCGGTCCAGCAGCAAACGACGGCCTGATCGGCCCGGCCGGAGGCGACGTCGCGGGCCGCCGCTTCGCTTGCCCACGCCCAGTCGTCGCGTTCCTCGTCCGATAGCGCGCCGTGCGGCACGATCTCGTGGCCGCGCTTGCCCAGCTCCTCGACCAGCTCCCGAGCCACCCCGGCCCACTCGTCCGCCGCCACCGAGATCCGCATGCACTCAGCGTAGTTCCCGGTTCGCCCAGGCGTCGTGCTTCCTACCCGGCGTTCGACGGCGCTGCGAGGATTGACAGTATGTTGTCAATTATGACAGGATACTGTCATGACCACGAAGACAGTGCACATGGCCGTTTACGACACGCTCGCCGACTGGGAGGTGGGCGCGGCCACCGCGCACATCAACAAGTCGAGCTGGCATCGGGAGCCGGGAACCTGGCAGGTGCGGACCGTCGGCCCGACGGCGGAACCGATCACAACGATGGGCGGGATGCGCATCGTGCCGGACCTCGTGCTCGCCGATCTCACGCCCGCCGACAGCGCGATGCTGATCCTGCCGGGCGCCGAGACCTGGGAGGGGCCGGAGCTGGAGCCGTTCGCCCACAAGGCGCGCGAGTTCGTGGACGCGGGTGTTCCGGTCGCCGCGATCTGCGGGGCGACGTTCGGCTTGGCCGAGGCGGGCCTGCTCGATACGCGCAGGCACACCAGCAATGTCGCGGAATTCCTGCTCTACAGCGGGTATTCGGGCGCCGAGCACTATGTCGACGAGCCTGCCGTCACCGACGGGGACGTGATCACCGCCAGTGCGAGCGCGCCGTTCGAATTCGCGCGCGAGGTGCTCGGCAGGCTCGGGGTGTACGAGCCGCATGTGCTCGACGGCTGGTACCGATTGTTCGCCCACGCCGATCCGGCCGGGTGGGCGGTGCTCGCGGAGTACGACGCGCAGCATGCGTGAGCGAGGGATATCGGAGGCTCGGCATGACCGGTGAACAGGAGCTGTTCGCCACGGCGGCGATCACGTCGTTCCGTTTGAACGGTCAGTTCCTCGCGGTGGCCGAGGAACTGGCGCGACCGGCGGGTCTCACCGCCGCTTGGTGGCAGGTGCTGGGCGCGGTGTTGCGGACGCCGCTGCCCGTCGCCGGGATCGCCCGCGAAATGGGCATCACCCGCCAGAGCGTGCAGCGCATCGCGGATCTGCTGGTGGACAAGGGACTGGCCGAATACCGTCCCAACCCCGCGCACCGCCGCGCGAAACTCGTCGCAGTCACCGACGCGGGGCTGGCCGCGGTCCGCCGCATCGACCCGCAGCACAAAGTGATGTCCGAACGGCTCGCGGACGAACTCGGCCCCGAGCAGCTCGTGCGCACCGTCGAGGTGCTCACGAAGCTGTCCGCCGCGATGGACGCGATCACCACCGACGCCGACTGAGGGCGGGATTTCCTCGAATGGCTCGGACGCAGAAGGAATCACGCATCACGGCCGATCGGTGCGCGTGACGGTGTTCGGACCGGAAGCGTCCAGCCCTGATCTGGTGGGCGGCTGTCGGCCCGCGCACCAGATCAGGCCGTGAACGGGGACTTGGTCTTGCCGATCAGGTCGGCGACGGAGTCCACCACCATCGTGGGCCGGTAGGGGTAGGCCTCGAAGGACGCGCGGGTGGAGATGCCGGAGGTGACCAGGATGGTGCGCATGCCCGCTTCCAGCCCCGAGATGACATCGGTGTCCATCCGGTCGCCGATCATCACCGAGGACTGGGAGTGCGCGCCGATGCGACGCAATGCGGAGCGCATCATCAGCGGGTTCGGCTTGCCGACGTAGTACGGTTCGCGGCCGGTCGCGCGGGTGATCAGCGCGGCCACCGAGCCGGTCGCGGGCAGCGAACCTTCGCGGGACGGCCCGGTCGGGTCCGGGTTCGTCGCGATGAAACGGGCCCCTCGCTCGACCAGCCGGATCGCGGTGGTGATCGCCTCGAAGGAGTACGTGCGGGTCTCGCCGAGCACGACGTAGTCCGGATCGCTGTCGGTCAGCACATAGCCGATCTCGTGCAAGGCGGTGGTGAGCCCGGATTCGCCCACCACGTAGGCGGTTCCGTTCGGCCGCTGTTCGCTCAGAAAGGTAGCGGTAGCCAGCGCGGAGGTCCAGATCGCTTCTTCCGGGATGTCCAGGCCGGTGTGGCGCAGCCGCGCCTGGAGATCGCGCGGGGTGCGGATCGAGTTGTTCGTCAGCACCAGGAACGGCGTCTCGTTGGCGCGCAGTTCGGCGAGGAACTTGTCGGCGCCCGGGATGAGGTGGTCCTCGTGCACCAGCACGCCGTCCATATCGGTCAAGTAGGACAGGATCGGCTCGTCGTCTGCGGTCACGCGGGCCATTATCCGCTATCGCCCCGCGACCGAAACCGGCACGACCGGCCGGGCCGGTGCCGTCGGCATCTTCGGCCGCAGAAACATTCCACCCCCGGCACGGCGTTCTCCTGTTACGGCCGGTCGAGGTGGGCCTGCGATCGCCCCACTGCGAAGATCATCCGCGCCGGGCCATCGGCAGGGGCGGCGGCAGCGTTGGCTACTGTCGATGACGGATCGCGATGGCAGCGAAACGAAACGCGAGGAGCGTGGCAGATGAGCGGACTCAAGCTCGGATACAAGGCATCGGCGGAGCAGTTCGGTCCGCGTGAACTCGTGGAGATCGCGGTGCTGGCCGAGGAACACGGCCTGGACAGCGCCACCGTGAGCGACCACTTCCAGCCGTGGCGGCACAAGGGCGGGCACGCGCCGTTCTCGCTGGCCTGGTTGGCCGCGGTCGGCGAGCGCACCAAGCGCATCCAACTCGGCACCTCGGTGCTCACCCCCACCTTCCGCTACAACCCCGCGGTGATCGCCCAGGCGTTCGCCACCATGGGCTGCCTGTATCCGGAGCGGGTCATGCTCGGCGTCGGCACCGGCGAGGCGCTCAACGAGATCGCCACCGGGTACACCGGCGAATGGCCGGAGTTCAAGGAGCGTTTCGCGCGTCTGCGCGAGGCGGTCGACCTGATGCGCGCCCTGTGGACCGGCGACCGCGTCGACTTCGACGGGCAGTACTACAAGACCGTCGGCGCCTCCATCTACGACGTGCCCAAGGGTGGCATCCCGATCTACGTCGCGGCGGGCGGCCCGCTGGTCGCGCGATACGCCGGGCGCGCGGGTGACGGGTTCATCTGCACCTCGGGCAAGGGCATGGATCTTTACACCGAGAAGCTGATGCCCGCGGTCGCCGAGGGCGCGGCGAAGGCCGGACGCGGCGTGGAGGACATCGATCGGATGATCGAGATCAAGCTCTCCTACGACACCGACCCGGAACTGGCCCGGGAGAACACCCGCTTCTGGGCACCGCTCTCGCTCACCGCGGAACAGAAGCACAGCATCACCGACCCGATCGAGATGGAGGCCGCCGCCGACGCGCTGCCGATCGAACAGATCGCCAAGCGCTGGATCGTCGCGAGCGACCCCGACCAAGCGGTCGAACAGATCAAGCCCTACCTCGACGCCGGCCTCAACCACCTGGTCTTCCACGCCCCCGGCCACGACCAGCGGCGCTTCCTCGACCTCTTCCAACGCGACCTGGCCCCCCGCCTGCGCGCGCTGGCCTGACGTTTCCCGACCGGCACACCACGCGGTGGCCTTCTCGGCCGCGACGGTGTGCCACTCGCGCGATCACGCCCGGCGGAGGGCGAAGATGCGCAGGTCGCGGGTGGTTCGGGAGCGGTAGGCGGCGTAGGCGCCGGTGATGTCGACGAAGCGCTGGAAGATGGCGGTTTTATCCGGGTCCTCGACGGGGGTGGCGGTTACCTCGAGGCGCCGGCCCGCGATGGCGACTGTCGCCTTGGGGTTCGCCAGCAGATTGGCGGTCCAGGCGGGGTGATGGGCCTGGCCGAAATTGCTGCCGATCACGTAGAGCGTGTCGCCGTCGTGCACGTACAGCAGCGGCTGCGTGCGCGGTCGGCCGGATTTGCGACCGATGGTGGTGAGCAGGATGACCGGCGCGCCGATCGGTCCGAGCACGGTGTATTTGGCGTGGGTGCGTTCCAGGACCGCCCGGTCCAGCGGGGTGAGGGCGCGGACGAGCCGGGAACCGAGCTTCGTAGCCGCGAATCTACTTGCCGCGCGGGCGTATAGGTTGGTGCGCGAACCCCACTGCCGATCCGGAAATTGCTCAGCCATGCCCGGACTATAGCGGCGAGCGGCAACGGCCACGGCGGCTTCGGGAGGCGGCGCTGCTCGCGCTCTCGTCGTCGCGGCGAACCCGTCGCGTCGGGACTCGCCCCGAGCAGGTCCGCGTCGCGCTGGACCCGCTCTCGAGCGGGAGAGGCCCGGGTCACGCGGCCGGTGCCGACCGTCGCGTGGCACGGCCCGGTAGCCGCCGGTTCACTAAGCTCTCGGTCATGGCCGACAACGCTCCATCCGCCGTGTACATCGCCTCTCCCGAAGGCGACACCGGTAAATCGACGGTGGCTCTCGGGGTACTGCAGATGCTGTGCGCGACGACCGCGCGGGTCGGGGTGTTCCGTCCGATCACGCGCTCGACCACCGAGCCCGACTACATTCTCGAGCTGCTGCTCGAGCACAGTACGGCCGACATCGACTACGCGCAGGCGATCGGCACCACCTACGAGCAGGTGCACGCCGACCCGGACGCCGCGATCAGCGAGATCGTCATGCGCTTCCACGAGGTCGCGAAGATGTGCGACGCGGTGGTCGTGGTCGGCAGCGACTACACCGACGTGGCCAGCCCCAGCGAACTGCGCTTCAACGCCAGGATCGCGGTCAATCTGGGTGCACCGGTGCTGCTGGTGGTGCGCGGCGCGGACCGCACCCCGGCCGAGGTGAAGCAGCTGGCCGAGCTGTGCGCGGCCGAGCTGTCGCACGAGCACGCGCAGCTGGTCGCCATCATCGCCAATCGCTGCGACCCGGAGCGACTGGAGGAGGTGTGCGCGGCGCTGCGCGATTTCGGCGTCCCGTCGTGGACGCTGCCCGAGGTCCCGCTGCTGATCGCGCCCACCATGGCCGAGCTGTGCACGGCCGTCGGCGGCGAGATGTACAGCGGCGATCCGGAGTTGCTGCACCGCGAGGCGCTGAAAGTCATGGTCGGCGGCATGACGGCCGAGCACATCCTGGAGCGGCTGGTCGAGGGCGTCGTCGTGATCGCCCCTGGCGACCGCTCGGATGTGCTGCTCAGCGTCGTCAACGCGCATGAGGCCGAGGGCTTTCCGTCATTGTCGGGCATCATCATGAACGGCGGCCTGCTGCCGCATCCCGCGGTGGCGCGGCTGATGACCGGCCTCAAGCCCAAGCTGCCGATCCTCACCACCGATCTCGGCACCTACGACACGGCGGGCGCGGCGTACCGCACCCGTGGTCGCATGTCCGCGGGCAACCCGCGCAAGGTCGACACGGCCCTCGCGCTGATGGAACAGCGCGTGGACGCCGCGGAGCTGTTGCGGCGCATCGACGTTCCGCCCAGCTCGGTGGTGACGCCGCAGATGTTCGAGTACCAGCTCATCGAGCGCGCGCGGGCCGATCGCAAGCGCATCGTGCTGCCGGAGGGCGACGACGACCGCATCCTGCGTGCGGCGGGCCGGGTGCTCCAGCGCAAGATCGCCGACCTGGTCATCCTCGGCGACGAGACCGCCGTGCGCGCCCGCGCCGCCGAACTGGGGGTGGACATCTCCGCCGCGGAGGTGCTCGACCCGCGCAGCTCCGGCTACCTGGGCGAGTTCGCCGCCGAGTACGCCGAACTGCGCAAACACAAGGGCATGACGCTGGAGCGGGCGCGCGAAACCGTCGCCGACATCTCGTATTTCGGCACCATGATGGTGTACAAGGGGATCGCCGACGGCATGGTCTCGGGTGCGGCGCACACCACGGCGCACACCATCCGGCCGTCGCTCGAGATCATCAAAACGGTGCCAGGGGTCTCCACCGTCTCCAGCGTGTTCCTCATGTGCCTGGCCGACCGGGTCCTCGCGTACGGCGACTGCGCGGTCGTGCCGGACCCCAGCGCTCAGCAACTGGCCGACATCGCGATCTCCTCCGCGGCGACCGCCGACCGCTTCGGCATCGAACCCAGGGTCGCGATGCTGTCGTACTCGACCGGCGAATCGGGCAGCGGGGCGGATGTGGACAAGGTGCGCGTGGCGACCAAGCTGGTGCGTGAGCGCGCGGCGGAGCTGCCGGTGGAAGGGCCGATCCAATACGACGCCGCGATCGAACCGACTGTCGCCGATACCAAGATGCCCGATTCCGAAGTCGCCGGGCGCGCGACGGTGTTCGTGTTTCCCGACCTCAATACCGGCAACAACACCTACAAGGCGGTGCAGCGCAGCGCGGGCGCGATCGCGATCGGCCCGGTGCTGCAAGGGCTGCGCAAGCCGGTCAACGATCTGTCCCGCGGCGCGCTGGTGGCCGACATCGTCAACACCGTGGCGATTACCGCCATCCAGGCGCAGGACAGCTGATGCCGCCGCGAGCGGGCGACGCGGAATGATCGCGTCGTGATCGTGGTTGCCGTGCGAGTGCGGCGAGCCCGCCGGGTGCGGGCGCCGCGCGGGACACAGGAGGCGGGATGAGCAAGACGGCCGAGGGCATGGTGCTGGTGATCAACTCCGGCTCCTCGTCCATCAAATACCAGCTCGTGGATCCGGATTCGAGCGTGGTCGCGGCGTCCGGGATGGTCGAGCGCATCGGCGAGGACGAGGGCGGGATCGTGCATCGCGCCGACGGCTCGACCACCGAGCGTCGTGAGCCGATCGCCGACCACGCCGCCGGGCTGCGGCTGGTCTTCGACACCTTCGCCGCGACGGGCCACGATCTGGTCCGAGAGGGTGTGCGGGCCGTCGGGCACCGGGTGGTGCACGGCGGCGAGGTGTTCTACCGGCCCACGCTGATCGATGACGACGTGGTCGCCGCGATCACCGAACTCGCTTCGCTGGCGCCGCTGCACAATCCGGCCAACGTCGCCGGGATCGAGAGCGCGCGTGCGCTGCTGCCGGGAGTGCCGGAGGTCGCCGTCTTCGACACGGCGTTCTTCCACGGCCTGCCCGCCGCCGCGAAGACCTACGCCATCGACGCCGAAGTGGCCGCCGCGCACGGCATCCGGAAGTACGGTTTTCACGGCACGTCGCACGAGTACGTGTCCGGCTGCGTGGCGCAACTGCTCGGGCGCGACCCTGCCGAGCTGAACCAGATCGTCTTCCACCTGGGCAACGGCGCGTCGGCCTCCGCCATCCGCGGCGGGCGTCCGGTCGACACCAGCATGGGACTCACCCCGCTGGAAGGTCTGGTGATGGGCACCAGGTCCGGCGATCTCGACCCCGGCATCGTGGCGCATCTGGCCCGATCCGCGCACATGGACATCGATGAGATCGACACCTTGCTCAACCGGGACTCCGGCATCAAGGGGCTGTCCGGCGTGAACGATTTCCGCGAACTACGCCGCCTCATCGCCGACGGTGACGAGGCCGCCCGGCTCGCCTACGACGTGTACATCCATCGGTTGCGCCGCTACCTCGGGGCGTACCTGATCGAACTCGGCGGCGTCGACGCGATCACCTTCACCGCCGGAGTGGGGGAGAACAGCCCGCAGGTGCGCGCCGATGCCCTCGCGGGCCTCACCCGGTTCGGCATCGAGGTCGACCCGGCGGCCAACACCGCCGAAAACCGTGGCGCGCGGCGTATCTCCCCGCCCGACGCGCCGGTCGCGGTCCTCGTGGTGCCGACCAATGAGGAACTGGCGATCGCCCGCGCCGCACGGCAGGTGGTCGACCGGCTCGATTAGATCCAGGTCTTCGCGCGGATCACGTTGGCCAGGTCGACCAGCGCGTAGCGATGCTTGCGATTGGGCGCTCCCCGAGCCAGCGAGCGCAGGCCCGCCTCGGTGCCCGCCCTGAGCTCGCGTTCGGTGAACGGCGCGCCGAACAGCGTGGCATCGGGGCGCTTCGGCGTGTTGCCCGCCTGGAGCCACGCCAGGGCGGCGCCGAGTACCAGCACCCGCATCTGCACCGCGCGACTCTCGCCCGCGGGCAGGCTCAGCACCCGCGACGCCGAGATGTGCAGGGTGGCCTCGTCGAGGTCGGCCACCGGCGCGGCCGTGAGCATCAGCAGTACGGCGGTCATCCGCGCGGTGGTGAAATGCCGCGACGCGGCGGGCACGGCGTCCAGCGCCTGCACCGCCTCGTCCACCTGGTCGTCCGCGGCCAGTTGCCTGGCCAGCCCGAAGGCAGCGCTGACCACGGTGCGGTCGGTGCGCCAGACGGTCTCGTATGCCTTCTCGGCGTAGGCGCGCCACTGTTCGGGGTCGGGTGAATCCCAGTGCTGGAGCACGAGTTCGGCCGTGGCGGCGATGGCGAGCTGGGGTGCGATCTCACCGGGGAGCACCCGGAAGACCTCGTCGAAATTCGTGAAAGCGCGCTCGTACTCCCGGTCGAGCAATTCGGCCATACCGCGATACCAGCTCACCCGCCATTCCCGTTCGGGCAGCCGCGCGAGCAGGTCCAAGACCGTGGCGGACTCGCGCAGATCGAGCCGCACGCGCGCCTCGGCGAGGGTGAGTTCCAGGTCGAGCGTCTCCGGAGCGTTGCCGGGGTCGGACTCGGCTCGGTCTCGGGCGTGCCGCAGCGCCTCCAACGCGTGGGCTGGTTCCGGATGCACCGCGGCCGCGAGCAGGGGCGCCGACGGTTCGGCCGGGTCGAGCAGCGGGATCGGCAGCCCTGCCACCACGTCGAGGGCGTCCAATCCGCTGCTGCGGGGTCGGCCGTCGGTGTAGGCGTCGGTCTGGCTGATCAGCTCCTCGGTACCGAAACTGGCCCGTGGCGGCGTGAAGACCACCGACAGCTGCGGGTGCTCGGTGTCGGTCTCCAGCGCGAGGATCTTGCGCAGCACGCCCGACAACTGGGCCGACATCGCCCGGGCGGAGGGGAATCGGCGCTGCGGGTCCGGGTCGGTGGCGCACAGCAGCAGACGGTGGAAGGACTCGTAGCGTGCCAGCACCGGCTCGTCGGCGGGCTCGGGAAGTCCGTCGAGGTAACGCCCGTGCTCGGAGGGCATGTGCAAGGTGAGCACGGCCAGCGTGCGCCCCACCGTGTAGATGTCCGAGGCGATGGTCGGGCCGGTGCGCGCGAGCTCCGGCGCCTGGAATCCTCTGGTGCCGTAGAGGTTTCCGTAGGCCTCGATGGTGGTGACGGCGCCGAGATCGATCAGCTTGACCTGGTCCTCGGTGACCATGATGTTGTCGGGTTTGAGGTCGTTGTAGGTCAATCCGGTCGAGTGCAGGTAGTCCAGCGCGGGCAGGATTTCCAGCAGGTAGGCGATGGCCTCGGTGACCGGCATGCGCCGCGGGCGTTCGTAGGCGTCGAGGATGTCGCGCAGCGACCGGCCGCCCACGTACTCCATGACGATGTAGCCGACCGGTGTGCCGTCGTCGCCGGTGTGCTCGACGAAGTTGTAGATCTTGACGATGCTGGGATGCGCCATCTCGGCGAGGAATTGACGTTCGGACATGGCCACCGCCTGCGCTTCGGCGTCGCCGGTGTGCAGCAGGCCCTTCAGCACGACCCAGCGGTCGCTGACATTGCGGTCGATGGCCAGGTAGATCCAGCCCAGTCCGCCGTGGGCGATGCAACCCTGGATCTCGTACTGCCCCGCCACCATGTCGCCCGCGTGCAGGGTGGGGCGAAAGTCGAAGGGCACGTCGCAGGTCGCGCAGGTACCCGCCGTGGTCGCGGGCCTGGTCGCGGTCGCCCGGCCGACGGGTTTGCCGCAGCGCCAGCAGAATCGCCTGCCCTCGGAGACCACCGCGTCGGTGAGCACCGCGTCGCGCGGGTCGGCGGGCGTCACCGTCGGGATCGGCACCAGTCCCGCGCCGAGCCGCCGCACCACCGGACGGGTTCGCGCGGTGCGCACGCTGCGTCCGGAGGTGCGCAGCGGCGCCGATGTGGGGTCGGAATCCGTTCGGCGAGTGCCTTCCTGCCCCGCTGCCTCGGTCCGCGCTGCCGTACCCCGCTCGTCGCGTGCCACCTCCGTGCCCGGGCCGTCGTCGGCCCCGGCAGCGGGCGTTGGTTCCGCGACGTCCAGGTCGGGGGCCGGTGGCTGCGGCCTTCCGGACCGTTCGTCGTCCGGCTCGCGGTTCCAGGCGACCGTGCCCGCGGTCGTGTCCAGGCGATGCACCTGCATGCGGGTCGCGTCCGGGTCGTTCTCGGCCTGCGGTTTCGACCGACCAGCCACACCGGTTGCGTCCTGATTCGAGGGCGGCTCGTGGTCTGTGCGCAGCGGCTCCGGTGCGGCCCCTGGACGATGCTCATGCGGCCCGGTGACCCCGTCCTCGAACACATCCGCCGAACCGGGCCGTCCCGGGGCGGATTCGCCCGGGTCGGGCTCGGGAGCCGGCCGTGTGCTCATTGGCCTGTCAATCCTGATAGGTAGGAGCGGGTGGGGCGGGAACGGGGCCGAGGACGGTGAGATATTTCTGGTACAGCCCGACCCACGTGCCGTCGTTACGGATCCGTTCCAGCGTGCCGTTGACGAAGCGGACGAGATCGTCGTTGCCCTTGGGCATGCCGATGCCGTACGGCTCCTCGCTGATACTGCCGCCGACCAACTCCGTGTACGGGTCCTGCGCCGCCAGACCCGCGAGGACGGCGTCGTCGGTGCTGACCGCGTCGACCTGGCGCTGTTGCAGGACGACCAGGCAGTCGGCCCAGCTCGGCACGGTGAGGATGGTCGCGGCAGGCTGCTCGCGGCGCATGTGCTCCAGCGACGTGGTGCCGGAAACGATGCATACCCGACGGCCGGCCAAGTCGGCCAGGCTTCGGATCCCGGAGTTCTTCACCGCGAGCACCCGCTGATTCGCGTGCAGGTAGACGGTGGAGAACGCGACCCTCTCGCGCCGCTCGCAGTTGATCGTCATGGTCTTGGCGACCAGGTCGACGGTGCGGTTCTGCAACGCCGTCTCACGCTCGGCGGAGCCGAGGCTGCGGAACTCGATCAGATCCGGACTGCCGAGCAGGTCGCGGGCCACCTCCCGGGCGATGTCGGCGTCGAAGCCGACGATGGCGCCCGAGACCGGGTCGCGATAGCTGAACAGATTGCTGCCCGTGTCCAGCCCGACGAGCAGCCTGCCCCGCGCCCGGATCGCGTCGATCGCCGGGCCGCGCGCGGCGGCGCCCGCTCCGGTCGGGCGCAGGCTGGCGGTCGGGTCCCCGCACCGCGGTGTGCCCGGCGGCGGCGGGACCGGCGAATCGGTGAGCACCGGTACGGCTTTCGCGGGCAGCGGAGGATCGGTGTACTTCGGCGTCTTGGTCGGCAGCGGCGCGCTGGAATCGCTCGCGCAGCCGCTCGCCAGTGCCACCACCAGGACGACGGCTACCAGAATGCCGCGCGCGGATCTCATCGGTACTCCCGGAGCCGGGGCCACATGCCTAGTCCCACATAGACCGCCGCCAGAATGCCGAGCACCATCGCTCCCGCTCCCAAGAAGTCCAGGACCCGTGCCGCCTGGGAGATCTCGTCGCGCAGCGTGTCCCGGGTCTGCGCGATGCCTTGCTCGAGTGAACGGTCCAGCGCCTCCACCTGCGCGGTGGCGTCCGCGGAGCCGGGGCCGGTCGTCACCGCGGCCGCGCTGTTGAAATCGCCCTTCGCCAGCGCGTCGTTCATGCGCTGATGCGCCACCCGCCAGCGAGCCAGCGCCGGAACGGCGTTGCGCACCTCGCCCGCCGCGGGCGCGGAATCCGGGTAGTTGCCGATCAGATCGGCCAGCCGCTCGATGTCCGCGTCGTAGGTGCGGTCGTAGTCGCCGGTCGCGTCCCGGCGCACCAGCTTCAACGTCTCCGCCGCCCGCGCCTGCTGGGCCAGGATCCGGCTCTCGGTCAGCCGCGAGGAGGGCACCGCGCCGTCGTCGCGTGCGCTGATCATCGACGTCGCCGACACCGAGCCCGCGATCACCGTCCATGCCAGCAGGATCAGCATGGCGGCCGAGGCGAGCAGCAGGCCCGGATTGAGCACCCGCCGCCAGCGACGCGCCAGATCCCGCTGGACCCAGACCAGCACGCCGAGGGTGAGGATCAGCAGGCCGATCGCGGGCCACGGTGGCCGCACGTGGTTGCGCTGCGCGGCCGTCACCGCCGCCGAGCGATGATTGTGCAATTCCTCGGCCATCGGGAGCAGCGTCGTCTGCATCTGGTTGGACGCCTCGCTCAAATACGCGGCCCCGACCGGATATCCGCTGCGATTGTTCGTCCGTGCGGTCTCCACCAGACCCGAGTACACCGGCAGCCCGGTAACTATGCCGGTGCGCAGCCGGGAATCCGGATCGCTCGCCGCGTTCGGCCCGACGGCGCGGTCGGACTGGGTCACCAATTCCGCGGCCGCCTCGCCCATCGCCTGCGTGTAGCGATCCCGCACCGCCTGCGGTTCCAGCCCGCCCGCGATGAAGGCCGTGCTGGCGGCGGCGTCGGCGATCGACAGCGAGGTGTAGAGCCGATGTGCGGAGTGGGCGTCCGGTTCGGTGTTGTAGAGCAAGACGTCCAGGCTCTGCTGGCGGTCGCCGACCGTCGCGGCGGTCACCGAACCCGCGGCCAGGCACAGGCCGATGAGCAGCAGTCCGAGCGCGATCAGCCGTCCCGGTGAGGAATTGGCGAACGAGAGCAAGTTGGCCAGGTCGATGCGTTCGCGAACCACCGCGACGCTCAGCCCGCCCGGATCGTCCCGACCGGCGGGCTCGGGCGCGGACGACGGCCGGAGTTCGGCCGTCGTCGGCTCGGAGCTAGCCATGTCCACCTCCCCAGTTTGGGCCGCAAACGCGGTTTTTTCGACGGCTCGACCGTATATCCGGTCCACCCGTGCGTATTGGTGCGGAGTTTATTGTGGTCGTACGGGCGCCGCGGCGTGTGAAACACCCCCGGTTGGGAGGAAGCGGGGCGGGACAGTGTCGTAGCTGGACGAGGATGGGTACGAGATGCGTGGTGACGGTGACGGTTGGTCGCGTGGCCCCGACGGATTGCGGCACTGGGGTCGCTTCGGCGCCGCCGGACTTCTCCTGCGCGCTCCGCTCGCCGACGGCGGTTCGGCGGTACTGCTGCAACACCGCGCCCCCTGGAGCCATCAGGGCGGAACATGGGCGTTGCCCGGCGGGGCACGCGACAGCCATGAGACGCCCGTGCACGCGGCTGTGCGCGAGGCATGGGAGGAGGCGGGGATCGATGCCGACGACATCCGGGTGCGCGCCGAGCGGGTGACGGCGTCGGCCCTGAGCGGCTGGACCTATACGACGGTCGTCGCCGACGCGGTCATGACCCTGCCGACCACGGGGAATCGCGAGAGCACCGAGCTGGCGTGGGTCTCGGAGGACGAGGTGGAGGCCCGTCCCCTGCATCCGGGCTTCGCCGCATCCTGGCCCACCCTGCGCGCCGCACCCGCACGGGTGCTGCTCGCCGAGATCGGCGAGGACCGCGCCGTGGCCGCCGCGCTGCCGCGCACGCTGGACCTCGCCGATCTCGGGTTCGTCTGGCTGCACTCGGATCCAGCCGGTCCTGGCGACTACGCCAGGATCATCGACGAGCCGGACGCGCAGGTCGTCGAGCCCGCGCAGAGCGGAAACACCGCGGTGGAGACCGCGCTTTCGTTCACCCGCGGGCAGGTGCTGTCCTGACCGCTGCGCTCACGCGTTCGCGAGCAGGGCCGTTTTGAGTTCGCGCGCCGCGGCTTCCGGATCGCGGGCCTCGGTGATCGCGCGCACCACGACGACCCGCTTCGCCCCGGCCTCCAGCACTTGCGCGAGGTTGTCGGCGTTGATCCCGCCGATCGCGAACCAAGGCCGGGTGGGATGGGCATCCGCCGTCGATCGGACCAGTTCGGGACCGGCCGCCTGCCTGCCGGGTTTGGTCGGGGTCGCCCAGATGGGGCCGGTGCAGAAGTAATCGATGTGCTCATCGATCGCGGCGAGTCCGGCCTGCGCGCGATTGTGCGTGGATCGTCCGATCACCACGTCCGGTCCGAGGATCCGGCGCGCGTACCAGGGCGGGAGGTCGGCCTGGCCGAGATGCAGCACGTCGGCGCCCGAGGCGAGGGCGATGTCGGCGCGATCGTTCGCCGCGACCAGGCCGCCGTGCCTGCGCGCGGCGGCCTTCAACTCGGCGAGCGCGCCGAGCTCGGCCTTGGCCTCCAGCGGGCCGAACTGGGCCTCGCCCGCCGATCCCTTGTCTCTGAGCTGGATGATGTCGACTCCGCCCGCGAACGCCGCCTCGGCGAACTTGGCCAGATCGCCCTTCTCCCGGCGTGCGTCGGTGCAGAGATACAGGAGCGCGTTCGCCAGACGTTCCCGCGGCGAGGCGGGTCGATTCGGGTGGGAGGGTTGCACGCCTTCGACGGTAGCCGCGCTACCGTGGGGATGCGAAACAGGAGGCAGGTGGATCGGATGCGGACTCTGGCCGTCGTCGGTGGCGGCGCCATCGGGCTCGCCGTGGCCTGGCGGGCCGCCGAAGCCGGTTGGTCGGTCACCCTGCTCGATCCGGCGGTCGCGACCGGCGCCTCCTGGGTGGCCGGGGGCATGCTCGCACCGCTGTCGGAGGGTTGGCCCGGCGAGGATCGGGTGCTCGAGTTCGGCGCGGCGTCGCTGGCCCGCTGGCCCGGATTCGCCGCCCGGCTCGAGGCCGCGACCGGAGTTTCGGTCTTCGTGGCAGACGAAACCATGACCGTCGCGCTGGACGCGGCCGACGCGGCCGACCTGCGCACCGTGGCCGATTGGGTCGGCGGGCGCGGGCACGAGCTGTCCATCCTGGATCGCACCGGGGTCCGCGAGCGGGAACCGAACCTGGCCCGAACGGTGCGCGCCGCGCTGCTCGCGCCCGCCGAACCCGCGATCGACAATCGCAAGCTGGTCGCCGCGCTGCGGCGGGCGGCCGAGGCGGCGGGCGTCGGTGTGCGCGCCGAGTCCGTAGACTCGCTGACGGAACTTCCGCACGACCAAGTCGTGCTCGCCGCCGGAGCCGCGTCGGCGCAGCTGTGGCCCGGACTGCCGGTCCGCCCGGTCAAGGGCGAGATCCTGCGCCTGCGGCAACGGCCGGGCGTCGCTCCCGCGCCACGCCGGGTGATTCGGGCGCGGGTGCACGGGCGGCCGGTCTACCTGGTGCCGCGCGCAGACGGCATCGTCGTCGGCGCCACCCAGTACGAGGCGGGTTTCGACACCGCGGTCACCGTCGCGGGCGTTCGCGACCTGATCGCCGACGCCGAGGCGGTGTTCCCCGGCATCGGCGAATACGAGCTCGCCGAGGCGAGCGCCGGTTCGCGGCCGGGCAGCCCGGACAACCTGCCGTTGATCGGCCGGCTCACCGACCGGATCATCGCGGCCACCGGGCACGGCCGCAACGGCATGCTGACCGTGCCGCTCACCGCGGAAGCGGTGACCGGCCTGCTCGGCGGGGCAGCCTTGCCCGAGGCGGAAGCCGCCGACCCGCAACGCTTTTCGACGACTGTAGGAGGAAGCCGATGACGCTGTCATCCATCCCCATCGGTGTCACCGTGAACGGCGACGAGCACGAGTTCGCCGAGCCGCTCACCGTGCGCGAGCTGCTCGAACGACTCGGGTTGCCGTGCCGGGGCGTCGCGCTGGCGGTGGACGGCGCGGTTTTTCCCAAGTCGCGCTGGGACGAACCGGTCGGGCGCGGCTGGCAGATCGAGGTGCTGACGGCGGTTCAAGGTGGCTGAGGTCGCGACGGCATCCGAGCGGGCCGACGCCCCGCTGCGGATCGCCGACCGGGAATTCGGCTCCCGCCTGATCATGGGCACCGGAGGCGCGGAGAACCTCGCCGTCTTGGAGGAGGCGCTGATCGCCTCCGGCACCGAGCTGACCACCGTGGCCATGCGGCGGGTCGATGCCGCGGGCGGCACCGGCGTACTCGATCTGCTGAAGCGGCTGGACATCGCGCCGCTGCCGAACACCGCGGGCTGCCGTACCGCGGCCGAAGCGGTGCTCACCGCGCAGCTGGCGCGCGAGGCGCTGGGCACCAACTGGGTGAAACTCGAGGTGGTCGCCGACGAGCGCACCCTGCTGCCCGACCCGATCGAATTGCTCACCGCCGCCGAACAACTCGTCGACGACGGGTTCGTCGTGCTGCCCTACACCAACGACGACCCGGTTCTGGCGCGCCGTCTGGAGGACACCGGCTGCGTGGCGGTGATGCCGCTGGGCGCGCCCATCGGCACCGGCCTGGGCATCGGCAACCCGCACAACATCGAGATGATCGTCGCCGACGCGAAGGTCCCCGTCATCCTGGACGCGGGCATCGGCACCGCGAGCGACGCCGCCCTCGCCATGGAACTCGGCTGCTCGGCGGTGTTGCTCGCCACGGCCGTGACCAGGGCCCGCCGCCCCGAACTGATGGCCGCCGCGATGGCGGACGCGGTCCGCGCCGGATACGCGGCCCGGCTGGCCGGGCGCATCCCGAAGCGGTTCTGGGCGCAGGCGTCGTCTCCGGCGCTGTGACGGATTCGCTCGAGTCCAGGGCAGGGATGTCGATGATCATCCCTGCGTCGGCAGGGCTGTCTCGGCTTCGAACCCCCGAGCAGGGCGGTCTCGGAACGGCTCGAGCGTCCGAGCGGATCTCGGTATGCAGCAGCCCGCTCCGGTGGAACAGCTGTCGTCGGTTGGGCGTGAGCGACGCCGCTCTGCGGGCGGCAGCGTCGCCCAGCCCGCGACGAGAGCGGGCCGGGGACGCGGCGGGCTCAGCCGTTGACGAAGGTGAGGTTCGTCGCGTCGTAGCGGGTGCCCGCGACCTGCTCGGGCGGGGCGGCGGCCTCGATCGCCGCGAGGTCCTCGGAGGACAGCTCGACGGTCAGCGCCGCGAGGTTCTCCTCGAGATTCCGTTGCCGCCGGGTGCCGGGAATCGGCACCACGTCTTCGCCCCGATGCTGCACCCAAGCCAGAGCGAGCTGGCCGGCGGTGACTCCCTTCGCCGCCGCCAATTCGTTCAGCTTCGCGACGATCGCCAGGTTCCGTTCGAGGTTGCCCTCGGCGAAACGCGGCTGGCTGCGCCGCACGTCGGTCTCGGCCAAGCCTTCGACCGAGTTGTAGCGGCCGGTGAGGAATCCGCGCCCGAGCGGGGAGAACGGAACCACGCCGATGCCGAGTTCACGGCAGACCGGCAGGATCTCCGCCTCCAGGTCGCGAGTCCACAACGACCACTCGCTCTGCAAAGCGGCGATCGGATGCACCGCGTGCGCCCGCCGGATGGTCTGCGCGCCCGCCTCCGACAGCCCGAGGTGGCGGACCTTCCCTGCCTGCACGAGCTCCGCCATGGCTGCGACGGTCTCCTCGATCGGCACCTGCGGATCGACCCGGTGCAGGTAGTAGAGGTCGATGTGATCGACCCCCAGCCGGCGCAGCGACGCGTCACACGCTTGCCGCACGTAGGCGGCGTCGCCCCGAATGCGAGTCGGCTCGCCCAAGCGGTTGGCGAAGCCGAACTTGGTAGCCAGCACCACGTCGTCCCGGCGCTCGGCGATCGCGCGTCCGATCAACTCCTCGTTGTGCCCCGCGCCGTAGAAGTCGGCGGTGTCCAGCAAGGTCACCCCCAGGTCGAGGGCGTGGTGCAGAGTGGCGATCGACTGCGCGTCGTCCGCCGCGCCGTAGGCGTGACTCATACCCATGCATCCCAGGCCCTGCGCGGAGACCGCCAGTTCACCGAGCTGCCGGGTGGGGACGTCGATCATGTTGCTACCTCCTGAACTCGAAACCATCGGTTCCGACGCTAAGAGCTGGAGCGCACTCCATGTCAACCGCGCGCGGACGCGATCAGGTGTGCGCGGCGGGAGGCGTGGATACCCTCGGCGGCGGTTACATCCTCTCCGAACCGGAAGACTGCTGCGGAACTCGCGCAGCCGGGCCCGAAGTTCCGTCGTGCAGGACACCTCACCTTGCGCAGAAAAGCTGTACTCCATAATGGAGACATTCTCCGAAGGCTGATATACAGTCGCTGTCGTTGGAGATGAAGAGTCTGGTTGGCCGGGCAGGTGAACTGCCCGGAGAGCAAGAATCACCATCCCCTCCGGCGGAGAAGAGAATTCGGTGCAGTCGACCGGACCGCCGGAGGGGATGACATACCGCAGGTCTAGTTCGTCGATCCGGGAGGTGGTCGCTGAGACAGGTACCTACACCTTGCGCGCCCGGGAAGAAGTGCCGGGCGCGGTGTTCGACGTCGGCTCTGCGGGTCGGCGATTGGAATTGATATCAAACCCCCTCGATCCCAGGCCCCGGTGAACAGTGCGCCGGGGCCCGTCGGCGTCGTGACCAGAGGTGTTGTGCAGCACACCGACCCCACCGACGCCTCCAGTGCAGCGGACCGGCTCGATGACGAGGACTCTCGCGCCTACAGCATGGGCAGGGCGGCCGGAATTCTCAGCTCGCCGAAGCCCCATGTCGGCTTGTCGCCGGCGGCCGTGGCGTGTCAGCTCGCCGAGGAGCGGTCCGTGAGATGGCTGGAAAGTTGCGTCAGCTCTCGGTGGATGCGGCTCGCCGTTCGTAGCGTGCACGGGCTCGGTCGTACGCGGTGCGGAGCAGGTCGCGGGTCGTCTCATCGGTCCGGCTGTCTGGGTTCACTATCGCGAGCCAACCGGCGGAGCCGTAGACGGGATGCGGGAACACGGTGTCGGTGACGCTGTGGTCGAGATTCGGGGGTAGCTCACGCGGAGCATGGCCGGTCCAGTGGGTGAAGGCTTCTTTTCCGGCGGCGATGTTGACGCGGAAGGTGTCGGGGCGGTCCAGGCGGGACCGCTCGTCGTCCGGATAGTTCTTGGTGACGATTGTCGCGAAGGGTTGGGTCGCCTTCGGCACGCCGCCGTCTGGTGAGTAGTAGAAGAACGTGTCGCCCCAGCTGATCTGCGGGGAGCCGTCGCCGGGTCCGGGGCGGAGGGTCAACACGCCCTCGAGAGCCGATACGAAGTCGATGATCTCGTCGATGGTCATGGTTCCAGCGTTTCATTGAGGCGCTTGTGGAGACTTCGGGACGGATATCGAGGATAGGTAGGGTGCCAACTCTCAACTCGTCCATGCGCACGGTCGATGTCGCGCGCCGCGCCGGGTACTCCGTGCAGCAGATTCGCAACCTGGAGCGGGACGGCGTACTGCCGTCTGCGCTGCGCACGGCATCGGGCTATCGCAGGTACGGGGAGATCCACCTGCGTTGCGCGCTGGCCTATCGGGCGCTGGCTGCCGGTGTCGGCCCGGTCGAGGCCAAACGAATCGTTCGCGCGGTTCACGAGAGGCCTATCGCCGAGGTGCTCGCGCTGCTCGACGCGGCGCATGCCCGGCTCGACCGGGAGCGCCGGGATCTCGGGCTCGCCAAGCGGGCGGCCGAAGCGATCTCCGCCGAACCGATCGATGACGTGCGTCCATCGGATTCGATGAGCGTGTCCGAGCTCGCCGCGGCGCTCGGCGTGCGCCCGTCGACGTTGCGGCATTGGGACGCCGAGGGATTGGTGGTTCCGGACCGCCCCACCGCACAGGGAGTGCGACGGTACTCGCCCGCGCAAGTGCGAGATGCCCGGATCGTCCACCAGCTCCGCAGCGCCGGATACCGCGTCGACAGCCTCCGGATTCTGATGCCGGACCTGCCGCGCGGCGACCGTTCCGAAGACGTCGAAGCCGCGCTGGCGGCTCGGGACGCGAGCATCACGGCCCGCTCTCGTGCGCTTCTCGACGCGGCCGCCGCGCTCACCGCCGTGATCGCGCTCGCGGGAAGCCCCCAGTCGGAAACCGGCGCAGGCGAGAACGGACCGCCCGGCTCTCGCTCGCTGGAGTGACGCGCTGCCCATTCCGCTGCTACACGAACTTCGCGCTGGCCGGCTCGCGGTACGAGATCGCCACAGTGGATCCGGCGTTCGCCAAGACGCTGGCCGGGTGTACGGAGATCGGGGGCGCTGTCTACCAGGGGCCTCGCGCGAAATAGAGTACCGGAGATGTAAACCGGTCTGCGTTGGATCCTGGTGGTGGATCGACCATGTAGTCGGTCAGTTCTTTGGCCGATGCTGTTTTCAGGGCGGTCACCGTGGCCCAGCTGCCCTCGTGCATGTCGAAATTTCCCGGTGGCGGCCAAAAGGTGTACACCTCGGGTGATCTGCTACTGCCCTCGCCAACAAAGCGCCCGGTGAAAACTCCAACATGGGTTAAGGGATACTCCTCGGTAGCCCACACGATCAAATCACCGCGCCGCGGCTGAGGGCACAGGTGATCACCCGGTGTGAAGAGTTGCAATCCATGGGGTGCGAGCATTCGCTTGAAGCGTTCTCCCCATGCATCGGAATCGTCCTGGATCGATTCCGAGACCTTCCCCCCGTGCTGTCGGTACCAATTCGAGGGCTCATTCAGTGGGAACCACTCGTACATTCGACGGATGTCGGCGTGTTCCAGCACGCCGGAACGGACTCCAGCCTCCAGGATCAAGTCCCAGCAGGACAGCACCGCGTCCCGGTTCACCGGCGGTCGAGGCGTTCCGTCGGGTGAGCGTGCCCACATCTCGAACGTCCGATTCGGTTCAACCATATTTCCCCATGTCGCCTCGATGCCCAGCATCGTGTCCAGTTCGTCCGCGACCAACAGCGGCGCATCCGGCCTGCGCCCACCAGCGATCTCACCGGGGGCGGACACTGCTGTATCCGACGACGCGAATTCGCTTCGTGCGACCCGATATCCACAGTGCTCGTCGGTGTCGAGGCTGTGTTCGGCGACTCCATGCCGAAGCTCCCCGGTAACGGCATCGCTATGACCTTTACGCCATTTGACCGCCTTGCTGGTGGCCCCGAGGAGGCGATGGACAGCCTCACCCATGACACGGCCGAACTCATTTATCGGTCGTCGGGGAGTCCGGATCGCATAGTGGCCGGGGCCGCCCCTCCAGGTCGGGCAGCGCGAAGCTGTACTGCCCGTTCAACTCCAGTTGGGCGCGGATGAACGCCGACCAGCCGCGTCACGTCGGTATCCAGCATTGGATAGCCTCGTCCACGCAACAGGCTGCTCAGGCCTTGGTCGAGGTAGACGGTGTTCCACAACACGACGCAGTTCAGGACGAGCCCGAGGGCCGACAGTCCTGCATCCCTTTGTAGTAGGCCCGGTACATCTCGCGCTTCTTCCGTGGGAGACGGAGCGTGCCAAATCGCGATGTCCGCAATGAGGTTCGACTGGCGCTTGCCTTCGCGGCGATAGATTTCTCGTCGGCCAGCCGTCGGATATGCAGGTTTCGAAGATCCGCCCATAGTGGGCGATGCGCGGCAGCCGCTTATTGGGCAGGTTCGCCAGCTTCGGCCTGTACTGGAAACCCAATAGATGCAGCAGCCGAAGACGATGTCGCTGTAGGAACCGGTGTCGGTGATGATCACAAGGCCACCTTTCCATCAGCCGCGGCAGGAACGGCCTGGCCGTGCACAACTTCCCAGCCAACTCGGCCAGGCGTTGCCCGTCCAACTCGGCGAACCCGGCGGGCACAGCTCGTCGATTGCCTCGACCGCGTGACAGCTCCAAGCGAGTGACATTCTTCTCGATCATGTCTCACACCACATCGACACCGATGTAGAGGTTGAATTCATCGCCTACCTCATGAGCCGGCGCGGCCGGATCAAGCTCAGATCCACCTCACCCGTCCCGATCGCCTGGATGTCGCCCAGCTGGCGCAAAGCCTTGACCATTCCCTTTGATGAGGTGCGTATTGTGCCCTCGCAGCGGCTCCAGCTCGCTGACCCGTGGCTCGGCGTCTTCCGGGACGTCCACAGCCGCATCAGCGCCGCCCCGTTCCCGGCCTGCTCTGGTCGCTGATCCGGCTCCAACATCGCCGGCCGTGGTGCGGCCTTCGGCGACCAACGCCCCAACGTGGTGATGCCCGGCCCGGCAACAGCGCTTTGTGTGATCGCAGCCAGTCGAACTGCTCACCTGCGTTCCGGCCAAGGTGCGCTGCGTGATCGGCGCATGATCCCCGGTGACGTCGCGCCGCCGCTCCATGTCGCCGAATTGCTGGGTCGGTGCGGGTCGAGCCCCTAGGGGTAAGCCCGCGTCCTCATCCTCGAGGATGAGGCAACTCGACACCATTTATCGACGCGCGCGGCCGCGATCTGCGGAATGCTGGGCGGCATGATCGAGCTGAGGGGCCTGACCAAGCACTACGGGCAGACCGTGGCGGTGCAGGATCTGTCCTTCACCGTTCGACCGGGACAAGTGACGGGGTTCCTGGGACCGAACGGCGCGGGCAAGTCGACCACCATGCGGATGATTCTCGGATTGGACAAGCCCACCGCGGGCACTGCCCTGATCCAGGGCAAGCCGTACCACCAACTGGACCATCCTCTGCGCACCGTCGGCGCGCTGCTCGACGCCAAGTGGGTGCATCCGAACCGGTCGGCGCGCGCCCATCTGGAATGGATGGCCGCGTCCAACGGCATCGCCAAGTCCCGTGTGGAGGAAGTGCTGCGGCTGGTCGGCCTGTCGGAGGTGGCGGGCAAGTCCGCAGGCGGATTCTCGCTGGGCATGTCGCAGCGGCTCGGCCTGGCCGGCGCGCTGCTTGGCGACCCGCAGGTGCTGCTGTTCGACGAGCCGGTCAACGGCCTGGACCCGGAGGGCATCCTGTGGATCCGCCGGTTCATGCAGCGGCTGGCCGCCGAGGGCCGCACGGTGCTGGTCTCCAGCCACCTGCTGTCGGAGATGGCGCAGACCGCCGAGCACCTGGTGGTGATCGGTCGCGGCAAGCTCATCTCCGACTCGACCACCCAGGAGTTCATCGAGCGCGCCTCCGAGCAGTCGGTCCGGGTGCGCAGCCCGCAGCTCGACCAGCTGCGCAGTGTGCTCACCTCCAACGGCATGACCGTCCGCGAGGACGGGGCGGGCCCCGACGGGCCGGCGCTCGTGGTGGCGAACGTGACCAGTGACGCGGTCGGCAAGCTGGCCGGTGCGAACGAGATCACGCTGTTCGAGCTGGCTCCGCAGCGCGCTTCGCTGGAGGAGGCGTTCATGCGGATGACCGGCGGCGCCGTGGAGTACCACGGCGAAGGCTTCGATCAAGTTATGGGAGGTGCGCTCTGATGGGTGTGCTGGCAGCGGAACGAATCAAGCTCACCTCCACCAGGTCGCCCTGGTGGTGCTCGGCGATCGTCGTCGCCCTCGCGCTCGGCATGGCCGCGTTGCTCGCCTCGGTGGCGCGCGCGTCCTACGGCAAGGAAGGCGCGATCGACCTGACCGTCTCCACGGCGGTGGCCGGGATCAGCGGCTTCGGCGTGATGGTTCTGATGATCATGGCGACTCTCACCGTGACCAGCGAATATCGCTTCGGAATCATCCGGACGACGTTCCAGGCCACCCCGCACCGGGCCAAGGTCATCCTGACCAAGGCCGGGCTGGTGGGCGTGTACGGCGCGGTGCTCACCCTCGTGCTGGTATTCCTCGCCTACCTGGTGGCCAAGGCCCTCGGCGGTCCGGACGCGGGGGCGACCCTGACCCTGTCCAGCCCGGACGATTGGCGGGAGGTCTACGGCATCCCGATCTACGCGTTCCTGTGCGTCCTGCTCGCGGTCGGCGTCGGCGTGCTGGTGCGGCAGTCCGCCGCCGCGATCTCGCTGATCGTGCTGTGGCCGCTGCTCATCGAGGGACTGCTCGGGGCGTTCGGCAGCTTCGGCCGCAACGTCACCCCGTTCCTGCCGTTCGCGAACGCCAACCACTTCTTCAGCGCGGCCCCGTCCACGGCCAACTGGCATTGGGGACCGTGGGGCAGCCTGCTGTACTTCACCGCTTTCGTCGCGATCGTCTTCGGCGCGGCCCTGGTCGTGGTGAACCAGCGCGACGCGTGACCAGCGCGGGGGAGCCGCCCAGCTACCCGAGTCGCCCTCCCTCGCCACTCGGGTGGTAGGAGCGCCGACCTTGTCGGGAGGTCCGGCGCTTCGCCCACCGCCCGTCACTGCCCGGCGGACGGTGCGGCGATCGGCCCGGTGCGAATATGCCTTCGCGCCGGGCCGATCGTGCGTGTGAACATCGAGGAAACTATGCCGCGCGCCGCTTCCGAGACCCGTTCTCGCCCGAGTAGCCTCGATTCGGCAACCAGCTCGTTATCCATCGCCGAGCCCGACGGTGTGCTCGCCGAGGTTCGTAGCGGAGGTGGCAGATGGCGATGATCGGTAACCCGTCCACGCCTGGCGGGCTGAGATACCCTCGGGGCGTGAGTGAAACACCTTCCGGCGGCGCCGAGTCGAGGCCGACGCCGGAGGCCGATGGAGGCGTACCGCCCGAGGTGGTCATTCCGTTGGAGCCGTCCGAGGCGGTCGATCCTCCCCGCCGTACCGGCGGATTGCGCCGCGGCCAGCTGTCCGCGCTGGTGAGCGCGGCGAATCAGCGGGCCGACCTGATCGGCGTGCTGCGCAGGGCGCGCAGGCAGTTGCCGGGGGACCCCGCTTTCGGTGATCCGCTCTCGGTTTCCGGGCCCGGTGGCGCGCGAGCGGTCGCGCGCGCGGCGGACAAACTGGTCGGCGACACTCCCAGCGCGGCGCGCGAGATCGGTTTCGGGGCCTTGCAGGTCTGGCAGGCCGCCTTGGAGCGGGTCGGACGCGGCAGAGGTAACCAAGAGGTAACTGTCATGTTCACCGACCTGGTGGCCTTCTCGCGATGGTCGCTGTCGGCAGGTGACGAGGCCACCCTGGAACTGCTGCGCAAGGTGGCCAAGGCCATCGAGCCCCCGATCGCCGAGCGCGGCGGACACGTGGTCAAGCGAATGGGCGATGGGGTGATGGCCGTGTTCCCCTCGGCGGACCGGGCGGTGCGCGCCGCCGTGACCGCCAAGCGCAACCTCGCCGATGTGCAGGTGCGCGGCTACACCCCGCAGATGCGGATCGGTTTGCACACCGGTTCGCCGCGCGAGATCGGCGGCGACTGGCTGGGCGTGGACGTCACGATCGCCGCCAGGGTCATGGAGGCGGGCGGCAACGGGCACACCATGCTGTCGGAGGTCACGCTGCGGGAATTGCGGCCGGAGACGCTGACGGAGTTGGGTTTGACGGTCAAGCCCTACCGCCGCAGTCTCTTCGCCGCGCCGTTGAACGGCGTCCCCGACGGCCTACGGATCTTCCGGCTGTCGAAGAGCTAGGCGTCTGCCGAGCCTTCGTCCCTACCCGAGCCACCAGACCAGCGCGCCGCCCGCCGCGAGGACGCCGCAGACGGCGAGCGCGATCGACAGCGGCCGGGCCGTCTTCCAGGTGGTGTAGGCGCCGCCGAGCAGGAAGCCGGACAGGGCGAACAGAACGATCACGGTGACGTCGCTGGACACCGTGCCCATCTTGCTCCAGCCCGGTCGGCCACCTCGGTGCGGGTGGCGTATCCGGTGCCCGGGTGTCACAGGGCAATTAACAAGCACGCATGCTTGCTTTTTTCTAACCCGGATGTGATGCTGGTCGCGGAACGCGGACTTCACGGATGCGGCATGCGGCTCATCCTGACGGTTCGCCGTACAGGAGGCATTCCCGCTGATGAGTATGCTCGCCGCCGACCCGGACGTGCTCCGGATCGGCAACTGTTCCGGCTTCTACGGTGATCGGTTCGGTGCCATGCGCGAGATGCTGGACGGGGGACAGCTCGACGTGCTCACCGGCGACTATCTCGCCGAACTCACCATGCTGATCCTCGGCAGGGACCGGATGAAGGACCCGGACCTGGGCTACGCCAAGACCTTCGTCAAGCAGATCGAAGACTGCCTGGGCCTGGCGCTGGAGCGCGGCGTGCGCATCGTGGCGAACGCGGGCGGTCTCAACCCGGCCGGTCTGGCGGAGAAGCTCCGCAAGGTCGCCGCCGACCTCGGACTGGACGCGAAGATCGCGCACGTCGAGGGCGACGATCTGGTCGCGCGCGCCGCCGAACTCGGTTTCGGCGCGCCGCTGACCGCCAACGCCTATCTCGGTGCGTGGGGCATCGTCGAATGCCTGAACGCGGGCGCGGACATCGTGGTCACCGGCCGGGTCACCGACGCGTCGGTGATCGTCGGCCCGGCCGCCGCGCACTTCGACTGGGGCCGAACGGATTACGACCGGCTGGCGGGCGCGGTGGTGGCCGGGCACGTCATCGAGTGCGGGACCCAGGCCACCGGCGGCAACTACGCCTTCTTCACCGAACTCGCCGACCTGGGCAGGCCCGGCTTCCCGATCGCGGAGATCCGCGCCGACGGCAGCAGCGTCATCACCAAGCACGCGGGTACGGGCGGCGCGGTCACCGTCGACACTGTCGAGGCCCAGCTGATGTACGAGATCCAGGGACCTCGCTACGCCGGACCTGACGTGACCTCCCGCCTGGACACCATCCGGCTCGAGCAGGACGGGCCGGACCGGGTGCGGATCAGCGGCGTCACCGGTGAGGCCCCGCCGCCCCGGCTCAAGGTGTCGCTGAACACCCTCGGCGGTCTCCGCAACGAGATGGAGTTCGTCCTCACCGGTCTGGACATCGAGGCGAAAGCGGAGCTGGCGCGGCGGCAGCTGGAGTCCTGGCTACCGGTCCGGCCCGCCGAGCTGACCTGGACCCTGGCCCGCCTGGACCGGCCGGACGCGCAGACCGAGGAGCAGGCCAGCGCGCTGCTGCGCTGCGTGGTGCGCGACCCGGACCCGAACAAGGTGGGGCGCGCGTTCTCCAACGTCGCGGTGGAGCTGGCGTTGGCCAGCTACCCGGGATGCAGCTTCACGACGCTGCCTGGCAACGGATCTCCCTACGGCGTGTTCACGCCCGGGTTCGTCGACGCCGCCGAGGTGCCGCACACGGCGGTGCTGCCCGATGGCGCCCGCGTCGAGGTCGCGCCCTCCACGGAGACAGCCGAACTCACCGAAGTCGCCGAACCGCCCGCTCCGGAGCCACTGCCCCCCGGGGAAACCCGCCGCGTGCCGCTGGGGACGATCGCCTTGGCCCGTAGTGGTGACAAAGGCGGCGACGCGAACGTCGGCGTGTGGGTGCGCACCGACGAGCAATGGCGCTGGCTGGTGCATACGCTCACCGTGGAGCGCGTCAAGGAATTGCTTCCGGAAGCGGCCGCGCTGACGGTCACGCGGCACGTCCTGCCCAACCTGCGGGCGCTGAACTTCATCATCGAAGGCCTACTCGGTCAGGGCGTGGCCTATCAGGCCCGCTTCGATCCGCAGGCCAAGGGACTCGGCGAATGGCTGCGGTCTCGTCACCTCGACATTCCAGTGGAGCTGCTGTCATGACGAAACTCTGGGAGACGCCGGAACGGCGCGAATTGCGTTCCACGGTGCGCGGATTCGTAGAACGCGAGATCCTGCCCTACCTGGACGGCTGGGAACGCGCCGGGGAGATCCCGCGCGAGCTGCACAAGAGGGCAGGCGCGCTGGGCCTGCTCGGCGTGCAGTTCCCGGAATCCGTCGGCGGGTCCGGTGGCGACGGCGTGGACGCGATGATCGTCTGCGAGGAGATGCACCAGGCCGGTGCGTCCGGCGGAGTGTTCGCCTCGCTGTTCACCTGCGGCATCTCCGTGCCGCACATCATCGCCTCGGGCGACGCCGGGCAGATCGAGCGCTGGGTGAAGCCGACGCTGGCGGGCGAGAAGATCGGCTCGCTGGCGATCACCGAACCCGGCGGCGGCTCCGATGTCGGGCACCTCACCACCACCGCGCGCCGCGACGGCGACCACTACGTCGTCAACGGCGCCAAGACCTACATCACCTCCGGCGTCCGCGCCGATTTCGTCGTCACCGCGGTGCGCACGGGCGGCTCGGGTTCCGGCGGTATCTCGTTGCTCATCATCGACAAGGACACGCCGGGCTTCACGGTCAGCCGCAAGCTGGACAAGATGGGCTGGCTGGCCTCCGACACCGCCGAGCTGTCCTACGTCGACGTCCGGGTGCCGGTGGAGAACCTGGTCGGGCCGGAGAACTCCGGGTTCTTCCAGATCGCGGGCGCGTTCGTCAGCGAGCGCGTCGGCCTCGCGGTGCAGGCGTATTCCAGCGCCCAGCGCTGCCTGGACCTGACCTTGGAGTGGGTGCGCGACCGGGAGACCTTCGGCCGTCCGCTGATCAGCAGGCAGGCGGTGCAGAACACGGTCACCGAGATGGCGCGGCGCATCGATGTCGCCCGCGTCTACACCCGCGAGGTGGTGCGGCGCAGCGCCGAAGGCGAGACCGACCTCATCGCCGAAGTGTGCTTCGCCAAGAACACCGCGGTGGAAGCGGGCGAGTGGGTGGCCAACCAGGCCGTCCAGCTGTTCGGCGGCCTCGGTTACATGCGCGAATCCGAGATCGAGCGCCAGTACCGGGATATGCGCATCCTCGGCATCGGCGGCGGCACGACCGAAATCCTCACCGGCCTGGCGGCGAAGCGATTGGGGTACCAGTCATGACCATCCTGCGCAGCGCCCTCGACACCACCGCGCCGGAGTACGAAGCCGCGGCCGACGCCATGACGGCCAAGCTCGCCGAGGTCGAGGCCGAGTTCGCCAAGGCCATCGCGGGCGGCGGTCCGGACAAGCTGGCCCGGCACCGCAAGCGCGGCAAGCTGACCGCGCGCGAGCGCATCGAATTGCTCGTCGACGAGGACTCGCCGTTCCTGGAGCTGTGCCCGCTGGCGGGCTGGGGCAGCGAGTTCCACGTCGGCGGCAGCACCGTCGCCGGTATCGGCATCGTGGAGGGCGTCGAGTGCATGATCGTCGCGCCCGACCCGACCGTGCGCGGCGGCACCTCGAACCCGTGGACGTTGCGCAAGACGTTGCGCATCAACGACATCGTGCGGGAGAACCGGTTGCCGGTGATCTCGCTGGTGGAATCCGGCGGCGCGGACCTGCCCACGCAGAAGGAGGTCTTCGTCCCCGGCGGCCGGATGTTCCGCGATCTCACCCAGGCGTCGGCGGCGGGCATCCCGACCATCGCGCTGGTGTTCGGCAACTCCACCGCGGGCGGCGCCTACATCCCCGGCATGTCCGATCACGTGGTGATGATCAAGGAGCGCTCGAAGGTATTCCTCGGCGGTCCGCCGCTGGTCAAGATGGCCACCGGCGAGGAGTCCGACGACGAATCCCTCGGCGGCGCGGACATGCACGCGCGGGTCTCCGGCCTCGCGGACTACTACGCGTTGGACGAGCAGGACGCGATCCGCATCGGCCGTTCCATCGTCAAACGGCTGAACTGGCGCAAGCAGGGCCCGGCCCCGCGCGCCGAGGTGATCGAGCCGCTCTACGACCCGGAGGATCTGCTCGGCGTCGTGCCGTCGGATCTGCGGATCCCGTTCGACCCGCGCGAGGTGATCGCCCGCATCGTCGACGGCTCGGACTTCGACGAGTTCAAGCCGCTCTACGGCAGCAGCTTGGTCACCGGATGGGCCGAACTGCACGGATATCCCGTCGGCATCCTGGCCAACGCGCGCGGTGTGCTGTTCTCCGAGGAGTCGCAGAAGGCCACCCAGTTCATCCAGCTGGCCAACAAGACGAACACGCCACTGCTGTTCCTGCACAACACCACCGGCTACATGGTGGGCAAGGAGTACGAGCAGAAGGGCATCATCAAGCACGGCGCGATGATGATCAACGCCGTCTCCAACTCGAAGGTGCCGCACATCTCGGTGCTGATGGGCGCGTCCTACGGGGCGGGCCACTACGGCATGTGCGGCCGGGCCTACGATCCGCGGTTCGTCTTCGCTTGGCCCAGCGCGAAATCCGCCGTCATGGGCGGCGCGCAGCTGGCGGGCGTCATCTCGATCGTCGGCCGGGCCGCCGCTGAGGCCAAGGGCCTGCCGTTCGACGAGGAGGCCGACGCGGGGATGCGCGCCATGGTGGAGGCGCAGATCGAGGCGGAGTCGCTGGCGATGTTCATGTCCGGGCGGCTCTACGACGACGGCGTCATCGATCCGCGCGATACCCGCACCGTGTTGGGAATGTCCTTGTCGGCCATTCACAACGCCCCGATCAAAGGCGCCGACGGCTTCGGCGTCTTCCGAATGTGAGGCCGAATATGACCGCATCACAGAGCGATTCGATCAGCGGCGACCGGGTGACGGGCGGGCTCACGAACGTACTCGTCGCGAATCGCGGCGAAATCGCCCGGCGGGTCTTCGCCACCTGCCGCCGGATGGGCCTGGGCACCGTCGCGGTGTACTCCGACGCGGATGCCGCCGCGCCGCACGTCAGCGACGCGGACGCCGCCGTGCGGCTGCCCGGCAGCACGCCCGCGGAAACGTATCTGCGCGGTGAGCTGATCATCGAGGCGGCGCTGGCCGCGGGCGCCGACGCCATCCATCCCGGTTACGGATTCCTCTCCGAGAACGCCGAATTCGCCGAGGCCGTGCTCGCCGCCGGGCTGGTCTGGATCGGACCGCCCGTCGAGGCGATCGAGCAGATGGGCTCGAAGGTCGCGTCGAAGAAGATGATGGACGCCGCCGGAGTGCCGGTGCTCGCCGAACTGGACCCGGCGCAGGTCACCGAGGCGCACCTGCCGGTGCTGATCAAGGCGTCGGCGGGCGGCGGCGGTCGCGGCATGCGCGTGGTCCGCGAGCTGGCCGACCTGGCCCCGCAGATCGAGGCGGCCCGGCGCGAGGCGGAATCCGCGTTCGGCGACCCGACGGTCTTCTGCGAGCGCTACCTCGAGACCGGTAGGCACATCGAGGTCCAGGTGATGGCCGATACGCACGGCGTCATCTGGGCGGTGGGCGAGCGCGAATGCTCTATCCAGCGCCGCCACCAGAAGGTGATCGAGGAGGCGCCTTCGCCGCTGGTGGAACGCACCCATGGCATGCGGGCGCGGCTGTTCGAGGCGGCGCGCCTGGCGGCGGGCGCGATCGGCTACACCGGCGCGGGCACCGTGGAGTTCCTCGCCGACGAACAGGGCGAGTTCTTCTTCCTGGAGATGAACACCCGCCTGCAAGTGGAGCATCCGGTCACCGAGTGCACCACGGGGCTGGATCTGGTCCGGCTGCAACTGGACGTCGCCGCGGGCGGCGCGCTGCCCGCCGAACCGCCCGCGATGCGCGGACATTCGATCGAGGTCCGGCTCTACGCCGAGGACCCGGCACACGACTGGCAGCCGCAGAGCGGAACCGTGCACCGGCTCGACATCCCCTCGGTGCGCACCGAATTCGACCTGCTCGACCGGCCGGGCGTGCGCCTGGACACGGGTGTGGTGGACGGCTCGGTGGTCGGCGTGCACTACGACCCGATGCTGGCCAAGGTCATCTCCTACGCCGAAACGCGCGGCGAGGCGGCGCGCCTGCTGGCCGCGGCGCTGCACCGGGCGAAGATCCACGGCTTGGTCACCAATCGGGACCTGCTGGTGCGCGTGCTGCGTCATCCGGCGTTCCTGGCCGGTGACACCGACACCGCGTTCTTCGCCACGCACGGGCTGGAGACTCTCGCCGCCCCGCTGGTGTCGGAGTCCGACGAGGCCCTGTCCATCGTGGCCGCCGCGCTGGCCGACGCCGCCGCCAATCGCGGCAGCGCGCGGGTGGGCGGCGGTCTGCCCAGTGGGTGGCGGAACCTGCCGGCGCAGTCGCAGCGCAAGTCGTACGGAAGCCGCGTCTCCGGGACGCACGAGGTGGGATACCGGTTCGGACGGACCGGCGTCACCGTGGACGGTCACGACGGTCTCGAGCTGGTCGAGTCGGCTCCCGATCGCGTCGTGCTGTCGATCCCGGGCGAACGCGGCCCGGTGCGCAGGCATTTCGAGGTCGCCCGCTACGGCGACCAGGTGTACGTCGATTCACCGCTCGGCCCGGTCGCCGTGCGCAGGTTGCCGCGCTTCAGCGACCCGGCCGACCAGGTGGCCACCGGCTCGCTGCTGGCGCCCATGCCGGGCAGCGTGATCCGGCTCGGCGCCGAGGTGGGCAGCCACGTCGAACAGGGCCAGCCGATCCTGTGGCTGGAGGCGATGAAGATGGAGCACACCATCGCCGCGCCCGCCGCGGGCGTGCTCAGCGCCGTCAACGTCACCGTCGGCCAGCAGGTCGAGGTCGGCGCCGTGCTCGCGGTCGTCGAACCCGCCGACAACGAGGAAACACAGGAGGAGCGATGAGCCACAATCGCGCAGCGCTCATCGATCCGACGGGGTGCGTGAGCCCCCGCGAGACACAGGAGAACTGATGGGCTTCATCGAAACCGACGAGCAGAAGGCGCTGCGGGCCGCCGTCGCCGCGCTGGCCGCCAAATACAACTACCGCGACTACGTGCTGCCGAAGGCGCGTAAGAACGAGCCGCTGGACGAACTGTGGCAGGAGGCGGGCAAACTCGGCTTCCTCGGGGTGAACCTGCCCGAGGAGTACGGTGGCGGCGGCGCGGGCATGTACGAACTGTCGCTGGTGATGGAGGAGCTGTCCGCCCAGGGTGCGGGCCTGCTGCTCATGGTGGTCTCCCCGGCCATCTGCGGCACCATCATCACCAAATACGGCACCGACGAGCAGAAGCGGGAATGGCTGCCCAAGCTCGCCGACGGCTCCGGCAAGATGGTCTTCGGTATCACCGAGCCGGACGCGGGCTCCAACTCCCACCAGATCACCACCACCGCGCGCCGCGACGGCGACGACTGGATCCTCAACGGCCGCAAGATCTTCATTTCCGGCGTGGACCAGGCCGAGGCCGTGCTGATCGTCTCCCGTACTTCCGACCACAAGACCGGCAAACTGAAGCCCGCCCTGTTCATCGTGCCGACCGACGCCGAAGGCTTCACCAAGACGGCGCAGGAGATGGACATCATCGAGCCCGATCACCAGTACACCCTGTTCCTCGATGACGTCCGCCTGCCCTCCACCGCACTGGTCGGCAAGGAGGACGCGGCGCTGATGCAGCTGTTCGCGGGGTTGAACCCCGAGCGCATCATGGGCGCGGCGATGGCGATCGGTCTGGCCCGCTACGCCATCGATCGCGCCGTGGAATACGCCAAGGAGCGCACGGTGTGGAAAACGCCGATCGGTGCCCACCAGGGCATCTCGCATCCGCTGGCGCAGGTGAAGATCGAACTCGAACTGGCGAAGCTGATGATGCAGAAGGCCGCCGCCCTCTACGACACCGGCGACGAGATGGGCGCCGCCGAAGCGGCCAACATGGCGAAATACGCGGCGGCGGAAGCCAGTATCAAAGCACTCGACCAGGCCATCCAGACGCACGGCGGCTCGGGCCTGACCAGGGACGTCGGCCTGGCCGCGATGCTCGCCGCCGCGCGCATCGGACGCATCGCGCCGGTGAGCCGCGAAATGATCCTCAACTTCGTCGCCCAGTACTCGCTGGGTCTGCCGAAGTCGTACTGAGAGGAACCGCATGACCGAGACGGGTCCGTTCGTCCGCTACGAGGTGGGCGACGGTGTCGCGACCCTCACCTTCGACTCGCCGCACAACCGCAACGCGCTGTCGTCCAAGCTGGTCGCCGAGCTGCTGCGCGGGCTCGACGACGCGGCCGCCGACGAGAAGGTTCGGGTCATCGTGCTCACGCACACCGGCAACACCTTCTGCGCGGGCGCGGATCTCAGCGAAGCGGGCTCCGCCGATCCCGCCGTGGCCGCCGACGAGCGCACCCGCGTCATGATCGGCGTGCTGCGCAGGCTGGTGGAGATACCGAAGCCCGTGATCGCGCGGATCGACGGAAACGTGCGGGCGGGCGGCATGGGCATCGTGGCGGGCTGTGACGTCGTCGTGGCCGGGCCGGCCAGCAGTTTCGCGCTCACCGAGGTGCGCATCGGGTTGGCGCCGTTCATGATCTCGCTGACCCTGTTGCCTCGCCTCAGCCCGCGCGCGGCCAGCCGGTACTACCTGACCGGCGAGAAGTTCGACGCCGCCGTGGCGCGGGAGATCGGCTTGGTCACCGTCACCGCCGACGATCCGGCGGCCGAGGTGGCGCGGTTGTGCACGCAGGTGCGCAAGGGCTCGCCGCAGGGACTGGCCGAGGCCAAGCGGTTGGTCAACGCCGGCATCCTCGCCGAGTTCGACGCCTCCGCCGAGGAACTGGCGCGTCGTTCGGCGAGCTTCTTCGGCACCCCGGAAGTTCGCGAGGGGATGCTGGCCTTTTTGCAGCGTCGCCCGCCCAGCTGGGCAGAATAGCGACCATGGCGACACCGCACGAACCCAAGCAGGACCGCAGCCGAGCCACCCGGCAGCGCCTGCTCGAGGCGACCATCGACTGCCTGGCCGAGATGGGCTGGGCGGCCGCGACGGTCGCCGTCGTCGCCGAACGGGCGGGGGTGTCGCGTGGCGCGGCGCAGCATCACTTCCCCACCAGGGAGGATCTGATCACCGCCGCGCTGGAGTACATGTTCGACACGCGCAGCGGGCAGGCCGTACAGGAGGCCGCGACGCTGGTGGAGCTGGGCGACGGCCTGGCCCGCACGGAGGCCGTGGTGGCCGGTCTCGTCGAGTCCTACACCAGTCCGCTGTTCAAAGCCGCGCTCCAGGTGTGGACGCACGCGGCAGCCGACCCGGCGTTGCGCGAACGCATCGTCCCGCTGGAGGCCCGCTTCGGCCGCGCCTCCCACCGCCGCGCGGTCGAAGCGCTCGGCGTGGACGACTCCGACCCCGTCACCCACCACCTGGTCCAAGCGACCCTCGACATGGCGCGCGGCCTCGGCCTGGCCGACGTCCTCACCGACGACTCGGCTCGCCGCAAGCAGATCGTCCAGCAGTGGTCGGCCACCCTGCACGACGCCTTGCACGCATCGCGCTGAAACCGCTGCCCGTGGGCCGAAAGACGTGCGGCCCGACCTTCGGTGCCCGAGAGGCCGGGCCTGCCACGGACACGGCACAAGTGCCATCACCCGTTTCAGCAGGGTGCGACGCCGTGGCGAGCCCGTTCGGCCGAGTCAGGCGATCAGCACAGTCCTTGTTGCTCGAGCCGCCCGGAGTCGATGGCGTAGGAAGACGCTCCGATGGCGGCGCCGATCAGGCCGACGATGATAGCGCCGGGGATCGCGCCGACGAAGAAGACGGGCAGGCCGACGAGCGCCCCGATCGCGGCCCCGATCGCCGCGCCGATGCCCGTGCGCAGTTCGATCGTGTCGCCGGGTGGCAGGCACGCCTTGATGTAAGTGACCTGCGGGGGTTCGCCGGTCGCGGCGGCGATCGGCTCGGCCCGGTCGGCGGGGGCGGCCGACGCGGTGGCGGCGAATCCGACGGTGAGCGCGGTTGCGACCAATGCGCTGACTACCGTCACGGCCAGCTTCACGAAAGCGTTCAATTGTTTCCCTGGATGTTCGCGGTGGACGCGTGACCTGATGGTGGCGGTGGCCCCGGCTCCGACCAGGAGCCGTCACACATCCCGATCATCATCGCTGGCGTTTTGCGGGATGCCAAGAGCGGCGGCCGAATCCCTTGTGGATCGGTTCGAGGAGCGGCCGGAACGCGCGAAGGGCGCACCCACGATCCGCACCGACGCCGAGGGTCGGCTTCGGTGCGGATGCGGTGTTCAGCGGGCGCAGGGAGTCGCGCTGAACACTGGCAGGCGATGCGGTCGGGGGAGTGCAGGGCGACGGGACCGCATCGCACGGTTTCAGCGCGCTGCGGTCAGGTCGTACAACGTGACCCCGTCCACCTGGATGGCGGTGAAGTTCTCCTGGACCCACTGTGTGATCTGGGCGCTGGGGGAGGAATTGGACGAACCCGGGCCCCCACGACCGCCACCGACGAAGTAGTGGACCTTTCCTTCGGCGACATACTGTCGGAACTGCTCGAGCGTCGGCGACGGGTCGCTGCCGTTGAATCCGCCGATGGGCAGCACGGGCAATTCGGTGGCCAGCTGCAAGCCGGCCGCGCTGTTCGAGCCGATGGCCGCGGCCACCCAGGTGTAGTCGCCGCCGTTGTGCTCGAGGAGGGTCACCACCTGCGCGCTCGGTTCGCTCGCTCCGAGGAGACCGCCGATGCCACCGCCACCGGGTCCCGCACCGCCGTCATCCGGCGCGATCTGCCCATCGGGCATGGTCGCGGGCGGGAAGGTGATGCCGTCCGCTGCCTGCTGGCCGCGTGGGTTGCCCTGCGGACCTGTTCCCGGCGAAAGCCCGTCCGGTGGTGTACCGCCCGGGGCCTGCCCGCCGTCGGCACGGCTGGTGATCGCCGATCCGTCCGGCATGCGGCGACCCATGCCCGGCATTCCCTCCCCCCAGGGCGGCCGGCCACTCATCGCGACGTGCGGCCCGGCCGAGGGGATCGAACCGGCGTGCGGCGTCGCGATCGTGTCCACGCAGTAGGCGACCGGCCCGGCCAGGAAGGTGAACGCGACAGCCAGCGCCGACAGGGCGGCCAGTTCTCGCGGGGCGGGGAAGAGGACGGCGAGCGTCGCGACCACGCCGACGACCAGCACCGTCCAGCGCAGCCACGACTGCCATTCGGGACTGCGGGACAACAGCATCCACGCGGTCGCCGTGGTGAGACCCACCGCGAGTGCCGTCAGCAGCCGCACCCACAGCCGATGCCGCTCCCGCCGGGCCAGCGCCGCACCCGCCCCGACGAGCGCGGCGACAGCCGGAGCCAGGGCCACGGTGTAGTACTGGTGGAAGATGCCGGCCATGAAGCTGAAGACCAGCCCGGTCACCAGCAGCCAGCCACCCCAGAGGACGAGCGAAGCGCGCTGTCGATCGGTGCGAGCCGCTCTGCCGCGCAGCAGGATTCCCACGACGAGCGCGACCAGCGCCGCGGGGAGTAACCAGGCGATCTGACCGCCCTGTGCCGGTTCGAACATCCGCGCGATGCCGGTGTTGCCCCACATGCCGTTCCCGCCCGCCGGAAGTTCACCGCCGGGGCCGACGCTGCCGCGCTCGTTGCCGTTGAGCCGGCCGAGCCCGTTGTAGCCGAGGGTCAGTTCCAGGATCGAATTCTCGTGCGAGCCACCGATCCACGGACGTGACGAGGCGGGCCACAGCTCCACCGCCAGCAACCACCAGCCCGCGGCGACCATCATCGCGGCTCCTGCCGCGAACAGTTGCGCGATGCGTTTGCCGAGCTTCGGCGGACCCGCGATCAAGTAGGTCAGTGCGAGCGCGGGCACCACCAGCAGCACCTGCAATTGCTTGGTCAGGAAACCGAAACCGATCAGCGCGCCGGTCAGCATCAGCCAGCGCCAGCGGCCCTCCTCCACCGCCCGCGTCATCGCCCAGGCCGCCGCGACCATCAAGAACACCAACAGCGCGTCGGGATTGTTGAACCGGAACATCAGCGCCGCGACGGGCGTCACCGCCAGCGCCGACCCGGCGAGCAGTCCGGCCGCTGGCCCGAACGGTCTGCGTACCGTCGCCCATACCAGCGCCACGGTGGCCACACCGAGCAGTACCTGCGGCACCAGGATGCTCCAGCTGTCGAGCCCGAACGCCCGCACCGACAGCTCCATCAACCACAGCGAGGCGGGCGGTTTGTCCACGGTGATGGAGTTCGCCGCGTCGGAGGACCCGAAGAAGAACGCCTTCCACGACACCGAACCCGCCTGCACGGCGGCCGAATAGAAGGAGTTCGCCCACCCGTTGGCGCTCAGGTTGCACAGATAGGCCACCGCCGTGCCGAGCAACAGTGCCGCCAGCGCCGGATACTCGCGGCTTCGCGCGGCCGCGGGCAGCGGTTCGGCCGCGACGGTGCTCGAGGTCGCGGTCATCAGTGTTCTCCCTCGTCGTCGCGCCCGATACCGGAGACCGCCGTGCTACCACGGGCAGCGAGGCGATCGACACTGTCGCGGAACACCCACCGCAGCCCGACAAACCGCGACAACGTCGCCAGCAGATTGGCCGCCACCAGGACGAACAGTTCCAGATGCACCGAGGCTCTCGGGGCCAACCGATGCAACGTGAACAGCGATCCGCTGGTGAGCGCCAATCCGATGCCGAAGATCACCAGACCTTGGAACTGGTGGGCCACGGCGCCGGTCGAGCCGCGCACGCCGAAGGTGAAGGCGCGGTTGGCCGCGGTGTTCGCCACCGCCGTGATCAGCAACGCCGCGAAGTTCGCCACCTGCGCGCCGGTCAGTGGTTGCGCCAGCACGTAGAGCAACAGATAGGCCAGCGTGCTCAGCACGCCGACGATCGCGAACCGCACCAGCTGGCCGACCATGCCCAGGGGCACTCCCGCCACCAGCGGTTCCCGGCCCACCGCGCTGCGCAATTCGTCGAGCGGCAGCGCCCCGGTGGCCAGCGCCCGTCCCAGCCGCCAGATGCCGAGCAGGTCCTTGCGCGCGGTGTCGAGGATGTCGACTCGGCTGTCGGGATCATCGATCCAATCCACGGGGACCTCGTGAATGCGCAGACCGGCCCGCTCGGCGAGGACGAGCAATTCGGTGTCGAAGAACCACTCCCCGTCGCGCACCAGCGGCAGCAGGCGGCGCGCCACGTCGGCGCGCAGGGCCTTGAATCCGCACTGGGCATCGGAAAAGTGCGCTCGCAGCGAAGCTTTCAGCAACAGGTTGTAGCAGCGCGAGATGATCTCGCGCTTGGGTCCGCGCACCACGCGGGACGCGGAGTCCAGCCGGGTGCCGACGGCCACGTCGGAATGCCCGGTGATCAGCGGCGCGACCAAGGGAAGCAGGGCGTTCAGGTCGGTGGACAAGTCGACGTCCATGTAGGCGACCACCTGCGCGTCGGAGCGCTCCCACACCGCGCGCAGCGCCCGCCCGCGTCCCTTGGCCGCCAAGTGCACGACCCGTACGTCGTCCAGCTCCCCGGCGAGCAGTTGGGCGACTTGCAGCGTGTCATCGGTGCTCGCGTTGTCGGCGACCGTGATACGCGCCTGGAACGGGAACCCGTCGCGCAGGTAGGCGTGCAGTCGGCGCACGCACACGCCGAGGTCGGTCTCTTCGTTGTAGACGGGTATCACCACGTCCAGCACGGGCGCACCCGTGGTCTCGGTTCGTTCCGCCGCCGTGACGGTCAGAGTCTCGGTCATGCGAACCACATTCGGCGGCCACGCTGCCACGGAGCTGGGTCTCAGCAGTGAGGTTCCTGCAAGCCGAACTCGTCGGTCGCACCGGAAAAGTGGCCCACGTAGCGTACGGTCGGTAGCAGCGGGACCATTCAGGTCTCCGAACAAAGGACCACGATTGTCCGACAAATCTCCGCGCAGCTCGATGTCCAAGAAGTCCGAGAAGACCCTCAAGGAAAAGCGAGCGGACAAGAAGGCCAAGGCCGCCGGCGAGCCCACCATCGATTCCAAGAAGCGCTGATCTCGCCGCTGAGCGAGAATCCCTCGCTCAGCGGGGTTCCCGCCGGGGGCGGCGCGTCGTGCTCGAGCATCGCGAACCTCCCGTAGTGCCCGCACAGCTCGGTCGAGTCGGCGGGTGCGGGCTTGGTACCGGTGGTTGCAGGTAGCATCCGAATTCGTGATGCTCAGCGGCCGGACGGTAGGGGACCAGCCGAGCAGACGCGTGGACGCGCGCACCGAGCGCTGGCGCGAGCATCGCAAGAAGGTGCGCGAGGAATTCGTCGACGCGGCGTTCCGCGCGCTGGACAAGTTCGGTCCCGCCGTCAGCATGGGCGACATCGCCAAGGAGGCGGGCGCGGCCAAGCCGAAGCTGTATCGGCATTTCGAGGACAAGACCGACCTCTACAACGCGATCGCCGACCGGGTGCGCGACATGCTCTGGGAACAGATCATGACCAGCTTCGACCTGACCGGCGACTCGGCCGGTGACCTCGTGCGCCGCGCGGCGACCGAATACGCGCTGGTGGTGTCGCGGCAGCCGAACGTCTTCCGGTTCATGCTGCACAGTCATTTCACGCAGCGGTCCGATGATGGCGACCGCGCCCTGCAATCGGCCAGGCAGTCCGCCGAACGCGCCGCCGAGCTGTTCGCCGACGCCGTGGACGACGAGTCGGTGCGAATCGTGAGCGTGGAGCTGGTGATCTATTCGATCTTCGGCGCGGTGGCATCGGCCACCGATTGGTGGCTGAAGGTGAACCGTTCGCAGCCGCCCGCCATGTCGGTCGAAGAGTTCGCCGACTATCTGAGCGAGATCATATTCGCGCTGGTAACGGCGAGCGCTCGGCTACACGGCATCGTGATCGCGGCCGAACTTCCGCTGCATTCGGCTTTTTCATCTATGTGACCGGAGCGCCCCCGGGACGGCGCCGAGGTCGGGTGCCGCATCCACGCCGAACAACGTTGTTCTGATCGCCTCGCCGTTGAGGCCACCTGTGTCCGCGACCTCCTCAGTATCGCAGCAGCCACCGACAAGAAACGACGCGCGCCGAGCGGTCAGCTCTGCAACCGCCACAGCGGGGAGACCGGACCGTGGCCCGCCCCCAGGTCGTAGGACGCGGCAAGGCAGCGATAGGTCCACTCCTTGGCGAATTCCACCGCTTCGGGCACCGGATAGCCGTGTGCCAGCGCGCAGGCGATCGCGGCGGCCAGCGTGTCGCCGCCGCCGTGGTCGTTGCCGGTCGCGATGCGCGGCGCGGTGAACTCGAGGAACTGCTCTCCGTCGAACAGCAGATCGGTGCTGTACTCCGACGAGCGCAGATGCCCGCCCTTGACGATCGCCCACCGCGGCCCCAGCTTGTGCAGCGCCTCGGCCGCGCGTCGCGCCGAATCGTCGTCGTCGACGTCGATGCCCGTGAGCAGGCGGACTTCGTCCAGGTTCGGCGTCACCACGGTCGCGAGCGGAATCAGCGTGTTTCGCACCGCGTCCAGCGCCTCGGCGTGCAACAGGGGGTCGCCGTGCATCGAGGCCGCGACCGGATCGACGACCAGCGGAATGTCGCCCTCGCGACCGATGCCGACCTCCCGGCACACCGCGGCGACCGCCTCGATGATCGCGGTGGAGGCCAGCATGCCGGTCTTCGCGGCACCGACGCCGATGTCCCCGGCGACCGAGCGCACCTGATCGGCCACGACCTGCGGCGGAATCTCGTGAAAGCCGCTGACACCCACCGAGTTCTGCACGGTCACCGCCGCCACCGCCACCAAGGCGTGCACGCCGCACAACGCCATCGTGCGGGTATCGGCTTGGATTCCGGCGCCTCCGCCGGAATCGGTACCGGCGATGGTGAGCGCCCGGACGGGGGTCTGCCCCTCGGCGGGCAATGGCAGCAATTTCACGACACAAACCCTACGGCGGTGCGGCCGCGTCGACACCGGCGCCCGGGACCGGTTCGCCGACAGCAAATGAAAATCGTTATCATTAATCCCATGGACTCCGATCTGCTTCCCGTCACCGTGCTGTCCGGCTTTCTCGGTGCGGGCAAGACGACGCTGCTCAACCACATCCTCGCCAACCGAGAGGGCCGCCGGGTGGCGGTCATCGTCAACGACATGAGTGAGGTCAACATCGACGCCGCGCTGGTCGCGGGCCAGGGTCACCTCGACCGCACGGAGGAGAAACTGGTCGAGCTGACCAACGGCTGCATCTGCTGCACCCTGCGCGAGGACCTGATCGAGGCCGTCGCCCGGCTCGCTCGCGAGGGGCGGTTCGATCAGCTGGTTATCGAGTCCACCGGCATCTCCGAGCCGATGCCGGTGGCCGCCACGTTCGACTGGGAATTCGAGGACGGGTTCCGGCTGGGAGACATCGCCCGGCTGGACACCATGGTGACCGTGGTGGACGCCTCGACCTTCCTCGCGGAGGTGGCGCGCGGGCAGGCGCTAGCCGAGCGGAACCTGCAAGCGGGCGAGGGCGACGCGCGCACCATCGCCGATCTGCTGGTGGATCAGGTCGAGTTCGCCGACGTGCTGCTGGTCAACAAGACCGACTTGGTCGGCGCCGCCGCCGCGGGCGCGGTGGAGGCCGCGGTGCGCCGCCTGAATCCGCACGCCCACGTGCTGCGCACCAGCAACGGCGTGGTCGACCTGGCCGAGGTGCTGGACACCGGCCGCTACAACCCGCTGGTCGCCGCGGAGGCCGAGGGTTGGGCAGAGGAACTCGCCGGCGGGCACACACCCGAGACCGAGGAGTACGGCATTCGCAGTCTCACCTACACCGCCGACCGCCCGTTCCATCCACTGCGCCTGTCCGAAGCGCTGGAGCAGTTGCGCGGCCTGCTGCGCAGCAAGGGGTTCTGTTGGATCGCGAGCCGTTCGACGCTGGCCGCGGTGTGGTCGCAGGCGGGGCCGAACCTGGTTTTCGAACCCGCCGCCTGGTGGTCGTCGCTGGAGGTGCCGCCGGGACAGGAGATCGTCTTCATCGGGATAAAGCTGGATTCCGAGGAGGTGCGCGCGTTGCTGGATGCCGCCCTGCTCACCGACGAGGAGTTCACCGAGGGGCCGAGCGCGTGGGCCGACTACCCCGACCCCTTCCCGGTCTGGGAGGACCTGCACGAACACGCCTGACAACGGCGGCGGCCCACGCTCGCCGATGCCGGGACGTGGGCCGTCGCTGCGCCACCGCATGGCGGGCCGTTCTCAGCTCGAGATGCCGGGCGCCTGGCGGAGGTAGGTGGTGTCGGTCAGTTGCTCGATCATGAAGTCGGCGATGTCGGCGCGGGTGATCTTCAAGGCGAGACCACGCTCGTCCGCCGGGAATCCGCGCCGGTAGCTGCCGGTGCGCGGTCCGTCGGTGAACGCGCTCGGCCGCACGATCGTCCAGTCCAGATCGCTGGCCTGGACGTACTGCTCCTGCCGGACGTGATCGGCGTAGGCGGGACGCAGCAGCAGCCCGAACATCACGTACTTCCACAGGAAGTTCAGGTTGCCCCGGCTGTCGCCGACGCCGAGGGTCGTCTGGCAGATCAGTCGCTTGACACCGGTGCGATTCATCGCGTCGATGACCGCTTTGGTGCCGCCCGCCCGGACCACGCCCTTGCGGCCGTCGCCGAGCGAGATCAGCACCGCGTCCTGTCCCTCCACCGCGCGCTGCACCGAATGCGTGTCCAGCACGTCGCCTTCCACTACCCGCAGCCGCTCGTGGCGCTGCGTTACGCCCGCCGCGCTGCGGGTGAACGCCGTGACCTCATGCCCCTCCTGCAGGGCCCGCTCGACGACGAGACGACCGACGGTACCGGTGGCGCCGAAGACTGCGATTCTCATGGTTTCTCTCCTGGTTCGAAAGCTTCTGTGCTGTTGGTCAATCCAGTACATCAGCGCGTAGCGAGACGAACCATGGCCGTGAGTCTCGATGACATAAGAGACTGTCTCGAACCAGCGTGCGACGTGGCCGCCACTGCGACCGGCGTGGCGGCCACGTCACCGATCAGCGCAGCTCGGTGAAGAACTTCGTGATCTCCTCCGCCATCAACGCGGGCGCCACATGGTGCAGGTAGTGGGTGTACACGTCGTGCGTGCGCCACGACACGATGTTGTGGTCGCGCTCGGCGAAGCGCCGGATGCCGTGGAAATCGCCCGCGGAGCCGCACAGCGCGAGCGGAACCGTGGTCGGGGCGGTGGGGTGCTCGGCCTTGTCCTTCTCGAAGTAGTGCCGGATCGCCGAACCGGCGGTGCCCGTCAGCCAGTGGATCGCGATGTTGGTCAGCACGAAGTCGTCGTCGAGATCCGGACCGAGCAGCTGGCCGTTCCAGCCGACCAACCCGGCGGGCGAATCCGTGATCGCGTGCGCCAGCGTCTGCGGCTGCTGCGATTGCAGCACGTTGAAGCCCATCTTGTTCTTGACGAACCAGTCCAGGGTGGCCAGCGACTGCTGCTCGCCTTCGTCGAGATCGGCCAGCTCGGCCGGATCGCCGGAGGGGAACGAGTACACCTGCGTGACGTGCACGCCGACCACGTTGTCCGGCGCCACCCGCCCGAGTTCCGGCGAGATCTGCGAGCCGCCGTCGTTGCCCACCGCGCCGTAGCGGGTGTATCCGAGCCGTCGCATCAGCTCGGCCCAGGCGCGGGCGATCCGGGTGTCGTTCCAGCCCGTCTCGGTGGTGGGACCGGAGAATCCGTATCCCGGCACGGAGGGGATCACCAGATCGAACCCGGCCGCGGTGAGCGGCTCGATGACGCCGACGAACTCGACGAAGGTGCCGGGCCAGCCGTGCGTGAGAATCAGCGGAAACGCGTTGTCCTGCGCGGACTTCACGTGCAGGAAGTGGATGTTCTGGCCGTCGATCTCGGTGGTGAACTGCGGATACGCGTTCAGCGACTGCTCGACCGCCCGCCAATCGAACCCGTCACGCCAGTAGCCGACCAGGTGGCGCACCCGCTCAACGCTCACCCCGTAGGTGTCGCCCGAGCCCGGGATCTGCTCGGCCCAGCGGGTGCGGGCCAGCCGATCGCGCAGGTCGTCCAGGTCGGCCTGGTCGACGTCGATGCGGAAGGGGGTGATCGCGGTCATCTGCTGCTCCTGATTGAAACGGAATGTTCTGTTCTGTTTGAACATATCAGAACGGAGCATTCCGTTTCAACTGCTATCCTGAATTCATGCCGAAGACAACCGATGTACCAGCTCAGAAGGGTCTACCCGGCCGCAAGGCGCAGGCGGCCCGCAACGACGGTCTGATCCTGGAGGCCGCCCGCGCGGTATTCCTCGCCGATGCCACCGCCCCGATCTCCGCCGTCGCGGAACGCGCGGGCGTGGGGATCAGCGCCCTGTATCGCCGCTACCCGAGCAAAGAAGCGCTGCTGCGCAAGCTCTGCCACGACGGCTTGCGCCGGTACAACGTGGAAGCCGAAGCGGCGCTCGAGGAGGCGGACGGCTGGCGTGGCCTCGTCGGCTTTCTGGAGCGGGTGGTGGACGCCGACGTGCACTCGCTCACCGTGCATCTCGCGGGCACCTTCACCCCCGACGAATCGATGCTGCCGGACATCCGGCGCTCCGGTGCGGCGACCGAAGAGATAGTGAGCCGCGCCCACGCCACCGGCAAGCTGCGTCCCGACGTGACGCCGCAGGATCTCGGGTTGATCCTGGAGTCCTGCGCGGCGGTCGCGGTGCCCGCCCCGGAGCGCACCGTCCAGCTGCGCAGGCGCGTCCTCGCGATGCTCGTGGCCGGGCTCAGCGCGGACGGTGACCTGCCCGGCCCCCCACCGGCGCCGGGTGAGTTCTCCTGGCGCTGGGCGCGGCGATAGCGCGCCGATGAATTTCGCCGTGCGCACTGGTCTGCACTGGTAGGAATACCCGCAGTCGCCGGAAAGGATGTGCCGTGAACTGGACACTCGAGGTCGTGATCGTCCCCGTGTCGGATATCGACCGGGCCAAGCGGTTCTACGCCGAGCAGCTCGGCTTCACCCTTGACCACGACACCAAGGTCGCCGACGGCGTGCGCATCGTGCAGCTCACCCCGCCCGGCTCGGGATGCTCGATCGTGATCGGCGAGGGCGCGGTGCCGGACCTGCCGCCCGGCTCCCAACAGGGCCTGCAACTGGTGGTCAACGATCTGCGCAAGGCCCACGAGGAACTGACCTCCCGGGGCGTCGAGCTAACCGAGATCCAGGTCCTCGGCGAAAACCCGAGACCCATGCCGGACCCACTGGACAACGTCGGATTCTTCTTCTTCAACGACCCGGACGGAAACGGCTGGGCCGTTCAGCAGATCTCGACTCGCCCCTGAGCGCGCTGCGGATAGCGGCCGCGTCTGTCCGGAGCGGGTGAGGATGATTCAGCTACCGATGGAAAGCATGGCCGACCCGGTCAGGCCAGTCCGTCGGTAGTCAGCGGATCGTCTTATAAATCAGGCTCATGAGTTGATCGGCGACGGCGGGTGATGCAGCGATCGTGTCAGGGGAGTCGAGACTGTGCTGACGAGAGGCGGAATCGAGGACAATTGCGCCCGCCTCTCGGGCGATGAGCACACCAGCGGCTGTATCCCAGGGTTTATTGGACAGCATCACGCAGGCGTCGGTTCGTCCCTCGGCGACCCACACGAGATCGAGAGCGGCAGACCCGAACATTCGTACTCGCTCCACGGTTGCCGCCAGTGCGGCGGTGAGAGCGATCCGCCGCTTGTTCTTCAGCTCCGCCTCCGGTCCGACCGCGTAGTCACCAATGGAGACAATCGCCCCGCTGAGTGTTTCGGTATTGCTTGCGTTGATCGGCTTGTCATTGCAAAACGCGCCCTGCCCGGCGGCAGCGTAGTACTCCAGGCCGAGGAAGGGTGCGCCGACGACTCCGATCACTGGTTCCCTGTCGCGAACCAGAGCCAGCGAGACCGCGCAGAGCGGAAGTTTATGGATGAAGTTGGATGTCCCGTCGATCGGGTCGAGCACCCACATGGGTTGGCCGGAGTTGGGTACCGACATGTCATCGAGTTCCTCCCCTAGGAAACTGAACGTGGGCGTCGTATCGGCCAGATACCTCCGGATGTGGTCTTGAATCCGATGGTCCAGGTCGGTCACATAATCCCGGTCGCTCTTGGCGCGGATGCTTCCTCGGTCAGCCGTGCGGAGGAGCGCCGCTCCTCGGTCGACAGCCGAACGGGCTACTGCGAGCAGTTCGTCTCGACTCATTGTCATACTGACGAAACCTCCCGGCCGCTGGACCACATCGTTTCGAACACTTCGGAGAACGTCTCGAAAAGCCCTGGTGACCCGGATTTGCGAGCGACCAGCGTCGGTGATTCGACTCCTCGGGCTCTCGGTAGGTAGGGCTGGATGATGCAGACTGCCGAGTCGACAATGGTGATATTGAAGCGGACGGTCTCATCGTAGGTGCGGATTCGAATGGGCTTCGCCTGTGATGTGGCGAATTTTCTCTGCACTCGTATCAAGCACTTCATGTTCAATTCCGTGAGGCTCGACAGCACGCCAGGTGCATGGCCCTCCTCGGTCTCTCGAAGGCGGATATGGGTTCCGCTCGGGTCGAGGAATAGGCATCGGAGTGTGGCACCGGACTCGAGCAACTTCATGAGGTCGGTATCCGAATACTGCTGGCAGAGCAGATTCAGCGACAGGCCCGCCATATCGACTCGCCGGGTGTTCTCGAACAGTTTTCGTGGCGGTATGGCATGCAGGAAGTGGGTTCGGTTTGCGAAGATCGCCTCGACGTCGGCCATATCGCGAACGAAAGAGCGTGCAGCATCACGTATTTCGCGGCGTGATCGAACATCGCTGGGACTCGCGCAGTCCTCGAACAGCTCGTCGGCCGACCAGCCGGGGAACATAGCCTCCAAGATCCGGCGGTGATGGGGGTACGGGAGACTGGTGAGGTTTCCGGAGAGCCAACGATAGAACTGCGCCTTCTTCGGTCCTGCGCCGACGAGTTCGGGTTCGGATTCGTTCGCGACTCTGTCGTATTCGCGGTTGAACGCGGACACGGTTTGGAGGTGGCGCTGTTGCAGCAATGCTTTCAGTACGGTTCCCATAGGTACACCAGCTCTCTGGTCTTCCTGATTCCGGCGACGCAGCGAAGATGAGACATAGAAGATACCTCCGCCGGTTTCGCTGATCAAGGTGATGCATTGGTGGCGGCGCGGACAGACTGGTGCGCTGCCGAGACTCTTCGCATGGTTCAGATCGTCACCGCAGGAATCGTTGCCGTCGGCTTGGCGCTGCTGGCCGTCGGCACCTTCTACGTCTTGCCCTACCTGCTCGACAGAGATGACGTCCTACCGAAATCAGCAGTGCCCTTTGGCGACATCATCGACCGCCTCGACATCGAGGACGCTCATGCAACGATGCAAGACCACGTCCGATGCAGCATTGATTCCTGCCAGGACAAGGCTTTCGCGTACTGGACGCTGGTCGGTGCCGGGCAGATCGTTCCGGACGAACGCGTGCAGCGGAGGGCGCCATGACCCTACCCGTCAGCGCGGATATCGTTCGAATTCGCCATCGCGTCTGCGGCGAACAACCCGGCGAAATCTCACTCGCCGTCGCGAAGATAATCTTGACCCAGCACGCTGGGCACGGCGCGCGCTGCATGCAGTTCCTGGGTGCGCTGAAGCGAGCCTCGGTGGTGTGCGGGTGAGGCCGCAGCTGTGCACACGTGTCTCTTCGGCCTCCGCGCGGTGGCCACGGTCGCCCCTCTGCTGGGTAGAAAGCGGAGACCATTGCGGCTCCGTTGTTGGGACTTCGATGGCAACGGTCATACAACACAACAGATCTCGACCCGTCCGGAAGCGGATCGGTGACGAACCTCGGGTGGGTCTGTCTCGGCTACCGGGTGCCGAGGAAGAGGGTTTGCGTGCTGCGGCCCAAGGGGCCCTTTTCGTCGTAGAGCGCCGATTCGGCCATACCCATGCCATGGGGTTGGGGGTAGGTGACGGCGTCGAGGCAGACCCATTCACCCGCCGGTTGGCGGTGCAGGGTGACCGTCAGATCGGTGTTGATGAACAGGTACTTCGACCAGTCGAGGATGGCGCTGACGCCGTTGCCGGAATCGGCGGCCGCGAGGGTGCGCTCCAGCGGGCTCGGATCGGTGCCGGCGACGATCGGGTGTTTGATCCGGATCCAGCAGGTGGCGGGGCCGGGCTCGGTGAAGGATCCGCTGACGAAGCGGTATTCGATGGCGGTGTGGAAGCCGACCGGCTGGGTGGACGGGAACGGCGCGGGCGCGTCCGCCTGCTCGGGGCCGGGCCGCGTGCCGGTCGGTAGGAAACGTTCCGGCAGCGGCAATTCCGGTTCCGCGAGCTTGAACCTCCAGGCATTCGCCCGCATCACCGGGCCGCGATCGGTGGACAACCTCGCCTCGATGAGCTCGACGCTGCGGCCGGGACGGACGACACGCGCGGCCGCCGTCAGCGGCTCCAGCGGCACCGGGCCGAGGATCTCGACCGCGACCCGGCCGACCTGGAATCCCGGGCGCGGCTCGCACCGCTCGATCACGTGACCGAGCAGGGCCGAGGGCGGACCCGCGTGCTGGGCGTCCGGCGACCAGGGGCCGCGGGTGAGCTCGGTGGAGACGAACCGATCCGGACGCCGCGGGTCGGGGAGGTAGAAGGCGTCGCTCATGGCCGCGCCTCGCTCGGCTCCGTCGTGTTCCCTCGCTGGCGCTCGCTCACGTCCTCGTCCATCCTCCGGGCCGATCGATCCGTTCTACGACGACGGTAGCCCGCACCCTGACCGTGCTGGAGGTCAGACCCGGCCGAACACGAGCGCCACGTTGTGCGCGCCGAAACCGAACGAGTTGTTCAACGCGAAGTCCACGCGCTGGGTGCGCGGGCCGCCCGTGACGATGTCCAGATCGATCGCGGGGTCGGGATGGTCGAGCATCAGGGTGGGCGGAACGACCTGGTCGCGCAAGGTCAGCATGGTGGCCCCGCCACCGCGCACGGGCGTTCGAGATGGAATCGGTTCGGATCAGACAGGCGCGGTGGTTCTCATTACCGCCCGGCAACCGAGCGATCCTGCTCGACAGCGCGCTCATCCCGCAGGCACGCGACTCCGATGCCGAGTGCGACCAGTCCCACGACGTCGAATGCCGCGACGCGCATCAATCCCGGGCCGACCGGACCTCCGGCGATCACCAGGACAAGAAAACCGCCGAAGCTGATCGTGTTGGCGCACACAGCGATCGGACGTAGCACGGGGCGAAGGATTGCCAGCAGCAGACCGATACCGACGACCGCGAACAGCACGGCCCGATGCCGCAGCACCACCTCGAGATCGCGGTCTGCGGCAGCTATGCCGTAGGCCGCGTACATTCCCTGTGGGGCGACCGCGCCGATCGCAGGCGCGGTATTGAGCAGCCCTGCGGCGGCCAACAAGGCCCGCCCGGCATGTCGTCGCATAAATTCTCCTCGGATCGATGTCCTGCGATCATCACGCTCGGCGTAACCCATGCGCTTCCGAAAACCCGCTACATCGGGGGTCGCATCCTGGGCGGCGTCCGTGGTGTCGCGCTCGGGCGCGTTCTGCTCAGCGCTCGGCGGCCTTGGGTGCGGTGTCGAGGATCTGTGTGCTGTCGGCACGGGCCTCGGCGCGTTCGCGTTCGATCGCTGCGCGTCCACCTTGCTGGGTGCCTGTGCGAGGACGCGGGTCTGCTCGACTGCCTTGGCGCTAAGAGTCCGACAGAGCGCCGACTCGGTCGAGGGATGCCCCTTGTCGGGTCGACCGCGCCAGTAGTCGGCTGCCACAGGCGTCAGGACGCCGAAATGTCGAATTTTGTTGCATGCCCCCACTCGCCGATGGAAAGCGAAAGGTACCGTCGCAAGTGGTAGCCATCGGCGGAGGAGTACGCCATGAACGACATTCCACCGAACGAAGTCGGGCGCAGGCTGCGTGAGATCCGCGCGTGGCGCGGGCTGAGCCTCCAGGTCGTTGCGGGCCTGGCTGGTATCAGCTTCGGATACCTCGCTCGCCTCGAACGCGGTGAACAAGCCTTGTCCAACCGCGCCACCCTGGAGGCGCTGGCTCGGGCGCTGCGCGTTTCGCCTGCGGAGTTCTATCCCGCAGCCGGGCAAGCCGGTTCCTGTGCCGAGAGCAACGAGTCCGCCCATGCGGGCGTCGTGGCAATCGAACGCGCGCTCGATGTGTACGAACTCGGCGAAGATCCCGGCGGCGAGGTCCGCGATTGGCCCGTCATCGCGGCTGACCTCGAGCGACTGGCCGATATGGCGCAGGTGTCTTCGGACTACGCCGGTCAAGCCGACCTTGCCCCTGCGCTGCTGGCTGAGTTACACGCGGTCTATGCCCGCTCTCCGGAACATCGCCGTAACGCGCTGCTGGGCCTGATCACCTGTTATGCGTCGGCTATGTGGGTGACCAAGCGGTTCGCCGGACGTGGCCTGTCGCTGCTCGCTGCGAAAGCCGCGCAGGAGTGCGCCGCCATGCTGGAATCTCCTGCATGGACCGGGTTCGCCGTCTGGCTACGCGGTGATGCCACGGGCGGGTTGTCGCGGCCGGAACAGTATCGGCGCGCGGTGCGGTGCCTCGACGAACTGAGCCCGCACCTGGACGACGCGGAAGTCCTGCAAACCTCCGGGATGCTGCACCTGTCGGCCGCGCTTGCCTCGGCGGTGCAGCGCGACCGCGCGACTACCGACACGCATTTGGACGAGGCCGCCGAGTTGGCCGCGCGCATGGACACCGAGACGGGGACATTCGGGCGGTTGTGGTTCGGGTCATCGAATGTCGGTATCTGGCGCGCGTGCATCGGCATGGAACTCGGCGACGGGGTGAAGGTCGCCGAGAAGGCACGCGGGGTGAATGTGCACAGCATTCCCAGCAAGTCACGGCAAGCCGAGTTCTACATGGAAATCGGGCGCGCACTGCTGACCGATCCCACCCGCCGTGAACAAGGTGTGCAAGTGCTGTTGCGCGCCGAACATCTCGCACCGCAACGTGTCCACGCCGATGTCCTGGCACGCGAAGCCGTGGCCGACGTGCTACGTGCCGCTCGCCGCGACGTCGGAGGGCGTGAATTGCGCGGTCTGGCTTGGCGATTGGGCATCGGTCCCGAAGCCGCACCGAAGAACTGATCAATCCCCGTGGTTTGTCCTTGATGGACAAAACCGTTGTAGCCCTGCTCATAACGTCAGCTCCGGCCCCGACGCCGGGGTGAGCGGGCCGATTCCTCGCGGCCGCGCCAGCACAGCTATGGCCGCTGGCTGGTGTTGATGCCCTCGGCGTCGGGTGCCTTCCATTCGAATCGCAGGGAGGCGCAGGGGTATGGATGCGAGCAGCGAGCGGGGATTGTATGCGGCGGGAGTGGCCGAGCTGGAACGTATAGCGGCGTATCTGAGAGACGAGTCGACGCCGCTACGTGGCTTGCCGACGGAAACGCCCGGCGCGTCGGCGATCGGGTTGCGGTGCGTATCGGGTGCGGAGGCGGCGAGCGATCAGACCGCCATCGAGGCGCTGGCGCGTCGGCATGGCTATAGGTTGGCTCACACATATGTGACTGCACCGCAGACGGTCTCGTCGGTCGTTGTGGCCGCTGTGCTGGAAATGGTGCATGTGGCGCGGGCGGGTGCGGTGATCGTTCCGGGATGGCGCATCTGGGCGGGTCGGTCCCGGCCGAGTTCGCGCGGGTGTGCGCCGTGATCGGCCCGGCCGGGTCTCCGCGCCCGGAGGAGCCCGACGTCCACCTGTCGGTGTACCTGCACGATCAGCGCATGGACTTTGCGGCCTGCCTGACCGCCGCCGTGGTGTTCGTGCAGGAATGGAACACCCACCACCGCCCCGACGCGGTAACTGTGCTGCCCGGCGACACGACCGGGCTCCCACGCTTGCCCTGCGAACGGCTCTACCTCGAACCTTGACCAGGTGATGAACCGGCGTCCCGCCGCCCGTCACATCCTCGGGATGCGGCGGGCGGCGGCCGGTCGCTACGAGACGACCGGCAGATAGACCGCGTTGCCTTTGTCGGCGAACTCGGCGGACTTCGCCGCCATACCGGCCTCCAGCGCCTCGGTCTCGGTCAGTCCCTGACGCGCGGCGTACTCGCGCACGTCCGCCGAGATCCGCATCGAGCAGAACTTCGGGCCGCACATGGAGCAGAAGTGCGCGGTCTTGGCAGGTTCGGCGGGCAGCGTCTCGTCGTGGTACTCGCGGGCGGTGTCCGGGTCCAGCGACAGCGCGAACTGATCACGCCAGCGGAACTCGAAACGTGCCTTGGACAGCGCGTCGTCGCGCTCCTGTGCGTGCGGATGCCCCTTGGCGAGGTCGGCGGCGTGCGCGGCGATCTTGTAGGTGATCACGCCCACTTTCACGTCGTCGCGGTTGGGCAGGCCGAGATGCTCTTTCGGCGTGACGTAGCAGAGCATGGCGGTGCCCGCCTGGGCGATGATGGCGGCCCCGATGGCCGAGGTGATGTGGTCGTAGGCGGGCGCGATGTCGGTGGCGAGCGGGCCGAGGGTGTAGAACGGCGCCTCCTCGCACAACTCTTCCTCGAGCCGGACGTTCTCCACGATCTTGTGCATCGGCACATGGCCGGGGCCCTCGATCATCACCTGTACGCCATAAGATTTCGCGATCTTGGTCAGCTCGCCGAGGGTGCGCAGCTCGGCGAACTGCGCCTCGTCGTTGGCATCGGCGATGGAGCCGGGCCGCAGGCCGTCACCGAGGGAGAAGGTGACGTCGTAGCGCGCCAGGATCTCGCAGAGTTCCTCGAAGTGCGTGTACAGGAACGATTCCTGGTGATGCGCCAGGCACCACGCCGCCATGATCGACCCGCCGCGCGAGACGATGCCGGTCACCCGTTTGGCGGTCAGCGGGACGTAGCGCAGCAGCACGCCGGCGTGCACGGTCATGTAGTCCACGCCCTGCTCACACTGCTCGATCACGGTGTCGCGGTAGATCTCCCAGGTGAGCGCGGTCGGATCGCCGTTCACCTTCTCCAGCGCCTGGTAGATCGGCACGGTGCCGACCGGGACGGGGGAGTTGCGCAGGATCCACTCGCGCGTCTCGTGGATGTTCTTGCCGGTGGACAGGTCCATGATGGTGTCCGCGCCCCAGCGGGTCGCCCACACCATCTTCTCCACTTCCTCGGCGATCGAGGACGAGACCGCCGAGTTGCCGATGTTGGCGTTGATCTTGACCAGGAATTTCTTGCCGATGATGGTGGGCTCGAGTTCCGGGTGCCGGTGGTTGGCCGGGATCACCGCGCGGCCCGCGGCCACTTCCTCGCGCACCAGCTCCGGTGAGACGCCCTCGCGCGCGGCGATGAAGCGCATCTCCGGCGTGATGATGCCTTCCCGGGCCCAGGCGAGCTGGGTGCGCGGCCCCGCCCCCTCGGGCTTGGTCCAGGTATCGCGCAGCTTCGGTAGACCGTTCTCCAGATCGATCGTCGCCGTCTCGTCGGTATACGGGCCGGAGGTGTCGTAGACGTCGAAGTGCTCTCCGTTGGTCAGGTTGACCCGGCGCACCGGAATGCGCAGGTCGTCGACTTCGAGATAGTGCTTGACGCTGCCCTCGATGGGGCCGGTGGTGACGCTGTCGACAGGTGCGGATGCGCCGTCGGACGCAGCGGCGGGTGCCATATTGTTCCTCCCTACGCCGGCATTACCCGGTCAGGTTCATACGGTCGACGGCCCTGACGCCTCTCGGCTAGCCGTCCTCTCAGCCCGCTGGTGCGAGCCCCCGTTGGGTGTGAAATTGTCCCGCCCGACCATACCCGGCCCGGTTCGACGAGCGCCCGGCGATTCGGCAGGATCGACTGAACCGCCAGGGAGCCGGGGCAGCGCTCGTGCGGGCCGTGGGTGATCCGAGACGCCGAATGTCGTGTCGACGCTCGGGTTACGAACCTTCCGCCGTTTCGGGGGTGGCCGAATGGCCGGGCAAACCGTGGGTGCGCCGCGATTCCTTCATCTCGGCTTCGTAGAGATGGCGGCGGCCGCCGAGCAGTTCCTCCCGGGTGGCCCGTTCGATACCGCGGAACACGTCGTAGTAATTGTCGTCGTAATCCTCGACGATCTGGAACGTCCAGCGCCCGGCCAGGACGTTGCGCCCGATCAGCTCGGTCGATATGCGGTCGGCGATGTGGGCGTGGCCCGCCGCGCGGAACATCTCCACCGCCTCGTCCAGCGCCAGGTCGGCGCCGCCGGTCAGCTGATGGAAGGCGTACAGGTGGCCGCGGGCGCGTTCGACGGTCTCCAGCGCTTCGGAGAGTTTGCCGGTCGCGGCGACGGTGGCGTCGTCGACGCCGTCGGGGCGGCGGTGCAGCACGTCCGGGCGATCGGTCATGACCTCGCTCCTTGTCTGGCGTATGGGGCCGTAGCCGCGGCGTACCCCGATGCCTTGGTGCTCAAGCACCGGCAGGTTGCTGCGGCCCCGCGCGGCGCGCCGGATCCTCGAGTGGATCTGCCGGCGCGCCCACGCCGGAACGCGTCAGCGGGCGTTGGCGGAACCGCTGGAGAGGGCCGAGATGAGTTGGACGAGCAGGTAAGCCAAGGGCGAGCTGCAAGTCGGTGGCTGGCTGGAGGTGCAGCCCCCCGAGCCGGTCGATGACGATCCGGAATCGGCGACCGGCGCCGGGGCGGCGGTGGCGATCGCGGGGGCGAGTTGCGCGGGGAGCAGCAGGGCACCGGCGACGGCGATTCCGGCTAGTGAGCTGCGGGGCGGATGCGGCCGGTGACCTCGCCCAATCCGATCCGGGTCGTGCCCGGTCCGGGAGCCTGCGCCGTGATGGTGACTTCGTCGCCGTCTTCCAAGAAGGTGCGTTGCCGGTCGTTCACCAGGACCGGACGGCTGCCGCCCCACGACAACTCGATGAACGAGCCCCGCTGGTCGGGTGCGGGGCCGGAGATGGTGCCGGAGGCGTACAGATCGCCGGTGCGGGTGGACGCGCCGTTCGAGGTGAGATGGGCGAGCATCTGCGCCGGTGACCAGTACATCCGGGCGTAGGGCGGGTACGCGACCGGCTGTCGGTTCCACGCCACGGTGAGATCGATGTCCAGCCCCCAGTGCTCGGTTCCCCGCAGGTAGGGCAGCGGCTCGGGCGACTGCTCGGGCAGCGGGATCCGCGCGGCCTCGAAAGCGGCCAGCGGGGTGATCCACGGCGACATCGATGTCGCGAACGACTTGCCGACGAACGGGCCGAGCGGCTGGTACTCCCAGGCCTGGATGTCGCGCGCGGACCAGTCGTTGACCAGCGCGACGCCGAAAACCCGTTCGGCGAACTCATCGATCCCGACCGGGACGCCGAGCCGCGAGCCGACACCGATCACGAAGCCGAGTTCCGCCTCGATGTCCAGCCGCCGTGACGGTCCGAAATCCGGTGTGCCGGACTCGGTCCTGCGCTGACCGCACGGCCGTGCCACCTCGGTGCCGGAGACCACGACGGTCCCCGCACGCCCGTGGTAGCCGACCGGCAAGTGGCGCCAATTCGGCAGCAGCGGGTCACCGTCCGGCCGGAAGAGGCGGCCGAGGTTCGTCGCGTGATCGATGCTCGCGTAGAAGTCAACGTAATCGCCGATTCGCACGGGCAGCCGCAGTTCCACTCGGTCCAGGTGGTGTACCGCGGCGCTGTCGATCTCACCGCCCACGGATTCACGAATCCGATCGCGTACCTCGCGCCAGCGTGCGGGGCCCTGCGCCAGGAAAGCATTCAGATTCGGCGCGGCGAACACCGGATCATCGAGGAGCACAGCCAGATCGATGACGTATTCGCCGAGCCGGACGCCCACCCGAGGGGCGCTGCCGGCCGGTGCGAACACTCCATAAGGCAGGTTGTCCGGACCGAACAAGGACTCCGGGGGTACCTCGAGCTCGGTCCTCACTCGGGGCTCCGCCCGGACCAGGTCCACGCATAGGCCGGGTCCTCGCAGGCCAAGGCGCCTTCACCGAGTTCCAGCGGGCGGAAGGTGTCGACCATGACGGCCAGCTCGTCGAAGTACTCCACGCCGATGCTGTTCTCGTAGGCGCCGGGCTGTGGCCCGTGGGCGTAGCCGCCGGGGTGCACCGACACCGAGCCCTGGGTGATACCCGATCCTTTCCGCGCCGCGTAGTCCCCGCCGCAGTAGAACATGACCTCGTCGGAATCGACGTTGGAGTGGTAGTACGGCACCGGGATCGATCGCGGGTGGTAGTCCACCTTGCGCGGAACGAAGTTGCAGACGACGAAGTTGCCGCCCTCGAATGCCTGGTGCACGGGGGGCGGTTGATGGATGCGGCCGGTGATGGGTTCGAAATCGGCGATATTGAACGTCCACGGATACAGGCAGCCGTCCCAGCCGACCACGTCGAACGGATGGGTGGCGTAGACCATCCGGGTGCCGACGATCTCTCCACCGGGGCGGTGCTTGACGAGCACCTCCACCTCCGCGCCGGATTCGGTGATCGTCTCGGTCGGTCCGTGCAGGTCGCGCTCGCAATACGGGGCATGCTCGAGCAACTGGCCGAACTTCGACAGGTAGCGTTTCGGCGGCGTGATGTGCCCGGTCGCCTCGATCACATATGCCCGTAACGGGTCCGGGCCGGTAGGCCGCCAGCGATGGGTCGTGGCACGCGGGATGAGCACCTGATCGCCTTGCCGCGCGGGCAGCGCGCCGAATACCGTGTCGACCACCGCGGTGCCGGATTCCACGTACACCAGCTCGTCGCCGATCGCGTTGCGGTACAGCGGCGATTCGTTCTCGGCGACGACGTAGGAGATGCGCACGTCCGCGTTGCCGAGCAGCAGGCGCCGCCCGGTGACCGGGTCGGTCTCCGCCGCAACGTCGCCGGGGAACAGGGCGTGCAGGCGCAGATGCCGATGGCGTAGCGGATGATTCGGCGTCGTCCGCTGATCGGGCAGTTCCCACACTGTCGAGTCGACCAGTGCCGGTGGCAGGCCGCGGTGATAGAGCAGCGAGGAGTCGCCGGAGAAGCCCTCCTCGCCCATCAGCTCCTCGTAGTAGAGCCGGCCCCGCTCGTCACGATGCTGGGTGTGCCGCTTCGGCGGCACCGCACCCACTTGCCGATAGAACGCCATGACCGTTCCTCCGCCAGCCGGTGGTCGGATAGTTGATCACCATCGTAGTGACCGGGCCGGGCGAGGGCAGCGGAAACGCAGCCTGACAATCAGGCGTTGCGCAGGGCGCGGTAGACCGCCGCGCCGACGAACGCGCCGAGATCCGCCGGTGTCCAGCCCTGCTGGTCCGCGAGCAGCGCGCGCACCGCCCCTTCGCCCGCGGACACCCACTGCTCCACCAGCACGGGCAGCTTGCGCTCGGCGTCCGCGGTGCCCCAGGCGCGCAGCGTCGGCCGCAACAGTTTCGTACAGCGCTCGATGACGAGCGCGCGGCCGCGACCGAACGAATTCGCCACCGCGGGATCGGGATTGCCGTAGACCAGCCGCCAGGCTTCGGGCCGGATCGCGGCCTTCGTCAGCAGGGCGCGGAACCCCTCGACGAACACGGTCTCGTCCGCGTTCACGGGGCGCGGCGTGACCACCTCGAGCACGCCGCTGACCAGGTAGCCCTCCTCGCGCTGGATCAGTGCCTCGATCAGCTCCACGCGATCGGCGAAGCAGGCGTAGACCACCGGCCTGGTCACGTTCATGCGCTCCGCGATCGCGGCCATGGTGACCGCGGCGATGCCGTCCTCCACGGCGATGGCGAGCGCGGTGTCGAGCACCTGCGGGCGGCGGCGCTCCGGGCCGAGGTGTTGCGCACGTTGCCGTGGCCCCACGGCCGCGTCGTTGTTCATTCCGCCCAACCTGGCGCCGGTCGTCCGGCTCCCGCTGCGGCGGGGGAAGGGCGGCTGCGCCGGGCGGGTCACGAGTGCCCGGGGCCGTCGGCGAACTCGGCGATCACCGGAGCGTGATCGCTGGCGCCCTTGCCTTTTCGCGCCTCGCGATCGACCATCGCGTCCGTCGCGGTGGCGGCCAGCGCGGGGGAGGCGAGGATGAAATCGATGCGCATCCCTTCTTTCCTCGGAAAGCGCAACTGGGTGTAGTCCCAGTAGGTGTAGACGCCCGGCCCGGGCGCGAACGGACGCATGACGTCCGCGTAGCCGGCGTCCACGACGGCCTGGAAAGCGTCGCGTTCGGGCTGCGAAGTGTGCGTTTTGTCGGCGAAGTACTCCACAGACCACACATCGTCGTCGGTCGGCGCGATGTTCCAGTCGCCCACCAGCGCGATCTTGGCCTGCGGGTCCTCGGCCAACCAGCGCGCGCCGTTGTCGCGCAGCGCGGCAAGCCATTCCAGCTTGTAGGTGTAGTGCGGATCGCCCAGCGTGCGGCCGTTGGGCACGTACAGGCTCCATACCCGCACGCCACCGCAGGTGGCCCCGATCGCGCGCGACTCGACCACCGGCGTGCTGATCAGAGATTCTTCCGCGTCCTTGTCGAAGCCCGGCTGGTCCGGGAAGGCGAACTCGACGTCGGTCAGACCGACCCGGGAGACGATCGCCACCCCGTTCCACTGATTGATCCCGAGGTGGGCCACTTCGTAGCCGAGCTCGTCGAAGCGCTCGAACGGGAACTGGTCGTCGCGGCACTTGGTCTCTTGGAGGGCCAGCACGTCGATGTCCTGGCGGTCCAGCCAGTCCGCGACGCGGTCGAGCCGGGAGCGGATCGAGTTGACATTCCAGGTGGCGAGACGCACTGCGGACTTCCTTCGCACGGGGTGACAGGTCTGTTCTACCGCAGGCCGCCGGGCCCGGCGAGGGGTTCGGGCGCGGCGTAGCGGTAGGCGTGGTGTTCGACGAATCCCAGTTCGCGGTACATCGCGCGGGCCGGCTCGTTGGTGGCTTCCACCTGGAGATAGGCGTGCGTCGCGCCGCGTTCGCGGCCCCAGCGCACCAGTTCGGCGCAGACCAGCGAGCCGAGCCCGTGCCTGCGGTGCGCGGCCGCGACGGCCACGCAGGTAAGCCCGACCCACCGGCGTCCGTCCGGGGCGGTGGTGAGCGCGCCGCGGCCGATCGCGATGGGACGCGGCAGGCCCAGCGAGGCGAAGCCGAGTTCGCCGTCCAGGACCGCGGTCAGCACCTCGGGAACCGGCGCGGGGGCGGGCACCGCCTGCGCGGCCGGGGCCTCGCCGCCATAGCGGTGCATCTCCAGCCAGTCGGCGTCGGGGGCGGGCGCGATCCGCACCATCGACGGACCCCGCGGCAGGACGAAATTGTCGATGTCGAGTGCCAGCATGAGCGTCTCCCGCCAGCTGTGCCAGCCGGGCGGCGTCGGTGCCAGCCGGTCGGGCAGCGCGAGCTGCAAGGGCAGGCCGTGCGCGGTGTACCACTCGCCGATCCGGTGCAGCGTCTCCGCGGACACGACGGCGGGGCTGCCGAAGTTGCCCAGCGGCACAGCGGAGTTCGCTCGGCCGGTGTAGCCGTGGCCCGCGCGCACCAACCACCCGTCGATCCAGCTGTGCTCGACACCGGGCCAGGCGTAGGCGGCCGCGGCCTCGAGCGCGCGGATCTCCTTCGTGCGAATCGGTCTGGGGCCGATGGCTTTCAACGCGACCACCCGGTCCGGCGCCACCGAGACGACCTGGCCGTCGGCGCCGCGCACGGTGGGCGGATCCAGCGAGAGAAGTTCGCCGATCACGTCGGTCAGCGGTTGGGGATAACCCGCGGGCAGTTGATAGCGCAGCACCACGCGGCGGCCGAGCGGAATATCGGGCAGGCCGGCGGCGGGGTCAGTCGTCATGCCCGAACGGGTCGGGATCGGTGCCGGGCAGCCAGCTCAAACCCGGTGTGCCCCAGCCGTTGCGCTTGATCGCCTTCTTGGCGGCCCGCGCGTTGCGGCCGAGCAGCACGTCCACGTACAGGAACCCGTCCAAATGCCCGACCTCGTGCTGGAGCATCCGAGCGAAGAAGCCCTTGCCCTCCACCTCGACCGGCTGCCCGTGCTCATCGGTGCCGGTCACCTTGGCCCATTCGGCGCGGCCGGTGGGGAACTGCTCGCCGGGCACCGACAGGCAGCCCTCCTCGTCGTCGTCCGGGTCCGGCATGGTCTCCGGGATCTGCGAGGTCTCCAGCACCGGGTTGATCACCGCCCCGCGACGCCGGGTCGCGGTGCCGTCCGGGCCGAGGTCGGGGCAGTCGTAGACGAACAGGCGCAGCCCGACGCCGACCTGGTTGGCCGCGAGCCCGACGCCGTGCGCCGCGTCGAGCGTGTCGTACATATCCGCGATGAGCGGGGCCAATTCCTCCGGCGATTGGGTGACCCGCGCGGTCGGGTTGTGCAGAACCGGGTCGCCGACGATCACGATCGGGAGGATTGCCATATGCCGATTATTGCCGTGGGTGCCACGTCACAGCGCCTCGGGTACCGCCGCTACCGGCCGGTAGGGAACACGCCGCGCCGCGGACCGGGCGATTCCCGGTGCGCGTGGTTGAATGTTCCGCGACGTACAAGCACCATTTTCGTCTGGTGGTCACTCGGCGAGGGAGCGAGATGGACGGCGCAGCGGCACGGGATCTTTCCGCGATCCAGGACGACCCTTCCGCAAGCGCGGATGCCACGGCGGGGCACACTGCGGCCGAGCAGGCCGACGGCGACGGGCTGAGCCGTCGCGACCTCGACATCCTGGCCTTCGAGCGCCAGTGGTGGAAGTACGCCGGGGCGAAGGAAGAGGCCATCCGCGAGCTGTTCGCCATGTCGCCGACCCGGTACTACCAGGTGCTGAACGCGGTGGTCGACCGGCCGGAAGCGCTGGCCGCCGATCCGATGCTGGTCAAGCGGCTGCGCAGGCTGCGCGCGAGCAGGCAGAAGGCGCGCGCGGCGCGGCGGCTGGGATTCCAGGTCTGACCCGGCGATGCGGACCCGGACCCGCCCGGTGCGACTAGGCTCGCGAGGGTGAGCTACCCGAATCCCACCTCCGGTGGGCCACCGTTGCGCGCCCTGGCGATGGTGCTGATCGCGTTGGCCATCGTTTTCGCCGGTCTCGGGGCGATGTCGCTGTCGAATTCCGATGCCGACACCGACGCCTCGGGAACCAGCGAATCGCCGACCACCAGCGCGACCGCCGCGCCCCAGGTACCGGCGAGCACCACCGCGCCCAAGGCGCCCACCTCGGCCGCGTCCTCGTCCACCGCGCGGGCGACCGTGACGTCGACTCCCGCGGCGGCCACCTCCACGGCAGCCCGTTCGGTGCCGGTGCGCGTGCTCAACAACAGCATGGTGGCCGGGCTCGCCGCCAAGACGGCCGATCAGCTCTCGGCAAGTGGGTGGACGATCGCGGGAACCGGCAACTATCCCGGCGCCAATATCGCGAAAACCACGGTGTACTACGGCAATTCGCCCGGCGACAAGGAGGCGGCGCAGGCCGTCGCGGACGAACTCGACGCATCCGTGGAGCCGAAGTCGGCCGGGATCGGGGACACCGGGCCGGGTGTAACGGTGATCGTCACGGGTAACTGACCCGTGTGGTCGCCGTTCGCGCGCACGCAGCGGTGAAGGTCAGGTGAGGGCGTGCCGCCCTGTCGGGGGCGCGACACGGCGGCCGTGGCATCATCTTGTCCGGTAACGAACGTGTCCACCCAGCTTTACTCGTAAACTCGGTACTCGTAAAGGAGTTCCCCGATGGCCCCGTCCCCAACTCGACGCCCGTCCTGGCGGACTGTGACCCCGGTGCTCGCGGTCGCGGTCTTCGGCCTCGCCGCCTGCTCGAACAGCCAGGAGTCGAGTGACGTCCAGGGAACGCCCCCGCCGGTGTGGACCGGGTCCCCCGCTCCGGCCGGACAGTCGAGCACCGAGCACGGCACGCCGCACACCGCTCCGGGGGTGACCGTGCAGCTGAAGGACCCCTCGGGCGCCTCGATCGGCACCGCGAACTTCGCCGAGGAGGGCGAGCACCTGCAGGTCACGGTCGAGGTCCGCGGACTGCGTCCCGGCTTCCACGGCATGCATGTGCACCAGGTCGGCAAGTGCGAGCCCAACTCGGTCGCGCCGACCGGAGGCCCGGCGGGCGACTTCCTGTCCGCCGGTGGTCACCTCCAGGTCGGCAGCGCCAACACCCACCCGGCCAGCGGTGACCTGACATCGTTGGAGGTGCGCTCCGACGGCGCCGCCAAGCTGGTCACCACCACCGATTCGGTGACCCTGGACGAGGTGAAGGGCAAGGCCCTGATCATCCACGCCGACGCCGACAACTTCGGCAACATTCCCAACCGTTACGTCCGTGCCGATGGCGTCGCGGGCCCCGACGACACGACCCTAGCGACGGGCGACGCGGGTGGCCGTGTCGCCTGTGGCGTGATCCAGTAGCGCGGGTGGCATATGGCCGGGGCAGGAATCGAGCACGTTCCCTTCGAAGGTTCGCCCCGGCCCACCATCGGGGTCGAATGGGAGATCGCCTTGGTGGACAAGGTGACCCGCGATCTGTCGAATACCGCTGCGGCGGTCTTCGATTCGCTCGGTGACCTGCGCGCCCACGACGGCACGCAGCAGGTGACCAAGGAGCTGTTGCGCAATACCGTGGAACTCGTCACCGGCGTGCACGAGACCGTCGGCGCGGCGGTGGAGGATCTGACCGGCACCATGAACACGGTGCGGCGCGCGGGCGACCCGCTCGGCGTCGACGTGTTCTGCGCGGGCACCCATCCGTTCGCGCAGTGGTCGGCTCAGCAGCTGACCCGGTCGGAGCACTACGACGAGCTGATCGACCGCACGCAGTGGTGGGGCAGGCAGATGATGATCTGGGGCGTGCACGTGCACGTCGGAGTCTCCCACCGCGACAAGGTGTTCCCGATCCTCAACTCGTTGCTGCTGTCGTATCCGCATCTGCTCGCGTTGTCGGCGTCCTCGCCGATGTGGTCCGGATCGGACACCGGCTACGCCAGCAACCGAACGCTGATGTTCCAGCAGCTGCCGACCGCGGGCCTGCCGTTCCAGTTCGAGAACTGGACCCAGTTCGAGCATTTCGTGCACGATCAGATCAAGACCGGCGTCTTCACACAGCTCGGCGGCATGCACTGGGACATCCGTCCGGCGCCGAAGTGGGGCACCATCGAGGTGCGGGTGTGTGACGGGATCTCCACGCGCGCCGAGCTCGCCGCGATGGCCGCGCTCATCCACTGCCTGATCGTCGACCTGGATCGCCGCGTCGAGAACGGCGAGGACCTGCCCACCCTGCCTCCGTGGCATGTGCAGGAGAACAAGTGGCGGGCAGCCCGTTACGGGCTGGACGCGATCATCATCACCGACTCCGACAGCAATGAGCGGTTGGTCACCGACGACCTGAACGATCTGCTGAACCGGCTGGAACCGACGGCGGCGCGGCTGAACTGCGCGGACGAGCTCGCGCTGGTCGCCGAGATCCCCAAGCGCGGGGCCTCTTATCAGCGTCAACGCCGAGTTGCCGCGGCGTCGCAGGGCGATTTGGTCGCGGTGGTGGACGCGCTGGTCGAGGAGCTGAAACAGTAGCGTCCGGCCGCGGACAGGTCGGTTGCTGTTCAGCTGGCCAGGGGGACGCAGTTCACCCCCCGTTTACTATGGTCGGATGCTAGTCGAAGACCCGGGTTCCAAAGCAGGAAGAGCGGTATCGAGCCGCCGCGTGCCACAGACCCGGGTTCGGGTCACCGCGGCGGTGGCCGCGGTGCCGGTGCTGCTGATCGTGTTGCAGGTCGTCGCCACCTGGCAGGGGTTCGAAGGCCCGCTGGAGAGTTTGGCGCGGGACTACGTCGGCACACCCAAATCCATGTCGGTGCCCTGGGCCGGGTTGGTCCTTGCGCTGGTGGGCATCTCGGCCCGCAGGCGGCTGGTCGCTGTCGGCATCGCGGTGTCCGTCGACGTGGTGTGGGCGGGGGCCCGCTTGCTGGCGGGCGAGCCGTTCGCGATAGGCAACGGCCCGGTGATCGTGCTGACCGGCTTGGCGCTGGTGGCCTGGCTGCGCTGGCCGGGCGCCGAACGACGCGCCGCGCTGCACGCGGCCGCGCTGGGCGCGCTGCTCATCCTGGCCACCAAGGTCGGCGACGTGTGGCTGCACGTCACCGTCATCGGCAGGCCGACGGTGCTCGACGAGTACGTGATGCTGGCCGACCACGCGCTGGGCGATCCGTCGTGGGTGCTCGGCCGTGCGGTCGACGCGCTCGGCCCAGTGGTCTACGCGGTGTTGCACTGGGTCTATATCGAGTTGCCGGTGGCGGCGATCGTCGTGGCGGTGTGGCAGCTGCGCCGCGTGATGTCGTCGGGCCGCTGGCCGTCGCACTACCTGGTGCGGACCTTTCTGGTGCTGGGGTTGATCGGCCCTGTGGTGTATGTCCTGTTCCCGGTCGTCGGGCCGATGTTCGCGTACGGACCGGACGGCGACGGGCTGCAACTGGGCAACTACTGGCCGGGCGTGGTGCCGCCGATCGACCGGACTCCGATGCCGCTGCCGTTCGACGCCGCGATTCCACGCAATTGCATGCCCTCCATGCACACGGCCTGGGCGCTGTCGGTGTTCCTGCACACCCGTCGCGACAGCGACGGCGAGCCCGCGCCGGCCTGGCTGCGCTGGGGTGGTGCGTTCTGGCTGCTGGCCACTCTGGCCGCCACCCTGGGTTTCGGATACCACTACGGCGTCGACCTGGTCGCGGGCGCGGTGCTGTGCCTGACCGTCGAGTCGGCGCTGCGCGAGCCGGAGCGCGGCTGGGGATGGTTCCGGGTCCGGCTGGTCGCCTCCGGTGCGGTCGTGCTGGCCGTGCTGTTGCTGTCCTACCGGTACCTCGCCGTGCCCATGGCCGAGTACCCGGTGTTCGCGGGCACGGTCGTGCTCGGGCTGCTGGCCGGACTCGCCGCGGCATTCCACGCGACGTGGTTCGCGACCGTGCGGCAGCCGCGGCAGGCCGAGCGGGAAGTCGAGCCCGTCGCGAGCTGAGACCGGTACCGGTTCACGCTCCGAGATCGGCGGTGGCGCGGAAATCGCTGGGCCGGATACCCCGATGGCGCTTGAACGCCGCACTGAAACCGAAAGCGTCCGCATAACCGACGGCCTTCGCCACCTGCGCCACGGTGAGACTCCGGTCGACCAGTAGTTCCTCCGCCTCATCCATCCGGCATTCGGTGAGATACGCCAGCGGTGACTGTCCCATGACCTCGGAGAACCGCCGTGCGAACAGCGCCCGCGATACCCCCGCCTCGGCGGCCAGTGACGCGACCGTCCAACCGGCGGCCGGCTTTCCGTGCATGGCCTCCAACGCCGGCCCGACCACCGGATCGGCCGACCCGCGGTACCAACCCGGCGCGGCAGCGTCCAGCCCCTCGAACCAGTCGCGCAGCGTGCACACCAGCGCCCAGTCGAGCAGCCGGTCCATCATCGCCTGCGCTCCGGCCGGACGCCGGGCCGCATCCACGGCGATCGACTCCATCCACGCGCACACCTCGACATCGTCGGTCACGACCAGGACGGGTGGTATAGCACTCAGCAGCCGTTCGTGGCGCCGGCCGGACGCGCGGTAGGCGCCGACGATCAGAGCGGTCTCACCGGCGGGGCTGTTTCCCCAGCGACCGCCGTCCAGCACGGGATCGCATTTCGCGTCCGGCGCGAAACAGGCGACCTCGTATTCCTCGTGCGGTAGGCGGACAGTATCCGCGCTGTCGACGAGGACGAAGGGTTCCGGGCCGCGCACGATCGCGGTGTCCCCTACCGTGATCCGACGCTCGAGACCGCCCGGCAGCAGCAGTGTTCCCCCACCGCGCAGGACGGTGACCATGGTCAGCGGCGCTTCGTCGGCGAACCGGATGCTCCACGGTGCTTCCAAAACCGCGGTGGTGAGCACGGCTCCCTCGGCACGGATACCGCCCAGCAGTTTGCTCAATGGGTCCACACCGTCGATGGTAGACGAACTCCTATCGAATGTAGATCTTTACCCATAGATCGTCCATTGTCCGGAGTGTGGAATGGGACCAGACCGCACAAACCGACTCGTCCGGAACTCCGGACTCACATGGGAGGCCCCCGTGCAGCACAACCCGACCGTGGACACCACGACCACCCGCACCGCGCTGGTTGTCGTCGCTCACCCCCGGCCCGATTCGCTGACCGCCCATATCGCTGAACTGACCACCCGGCGGCTCACCGCGGCCGGCTACCGGATCGACCTGCTGGACCTGCACGCCGAGAACTTCGATCCCCGGATGACCGCCGCCGACCTCCCGGACTGGGGCAATCGGGAGAAGACCTACTCTCCGGAAGCCGAGAGCCATATGCGGCGCATCCGCGCCGCCGACGTGATCGTCGCCGTGTTCCCGGTGTACTGGATGCAGGTCCCGGCGATCCTGAAGGGCTGGATCGATCGGGTGTGGAACTACGGATTCGCCTACGGCCGCAGCAAGCCCCGGCTCGCGGGCAAGCGGATGCTGTGGCTGGGCCTGGCGGGAGCGGCAGACGACGACGCGGTCGTCGAACTCATGCAGGATGCCCTGAGCGCGCAACTCAACGACGGTGTCGCCTACTACTGCGGCCTCGCACAGTCGTCGGTGGGGCTGTTGGCCGGCGCGGAGGAAAAGCGGCAGCGTCTGGACGCCGCGGGCAATCTGCTGTTCGATGAAGCCCTCACCGGCGCGGTCCGTGAAGCCCACTATGCGGGCTTCGAGAACCGGGCGCTGGGCTTCGTCGACGATTTCCTCGCCGCCGACCGGGTTCCGGCCTGACCACTGACGGGTTACCTCTACCTGCCGCACTCCGCATCGCCGCCACCAACCAATGGATCCGACACCGGTGAGGGTGGGCAAGGCCCGCCCTCACCGACTTCGAGACCCGAGCTAGTCGATGTCGTCGTCGCGCATCTCGTTGATGCGCAACAGCCCGTCGCGGTGGCGCTGCTCGCGATAGGCGGTGCGGCCGATGAGATGGGCGATCACCGGTGCGGTGAGCAGGGTGAACAGCCCGACCAGCGCCAGCGCCCAGACGTTGCCGTGCCCGCGTAGCTGGATCGCGGCGCCCGCGAGCACCAGGATCAGCCCGATGACCTGCGGCTTGGTGGCGGCGTGCATCCGGGTCAGCGTGTCGGGGAAGCGCACGATGCCGACCGCGGCGGTCAGCGCGAGCGTCGAGCCGAACAGGATCAAGGTGCCCGCGAGCACATGCCACAGATTCATTTGTCGTCCCGCACCCGGAATCGGGACACCGCGGCCGAGCCCAGGAACCCGACCAGCGCCAGCGCGACGATCGCGGGCACCACGGTGGTGTCGGCGCTGTAAGCCGCCCACACGGCCAGTCCGGAGGCCGCGATGGCCATCAGCGAGTCGACACCGACCACCCGGTCCAAAGTGCTCGGCCCCATGACGACGCGGTAAGTGGTGAGCAGCGCGGCCGCGGTCAGGATGACGGCGGCGACCACGGCGACCACGGTCACTATGTCGCCTCCGGAGGCTCGACCGGTCGGGAGTACGGCCATCCCGTCGAGCGCTCGAACGCTTCGATCAGCAGTCGTTCCAGCCGCCGGGTGGTCCGGTAGAACTTGTCGACGGCTGCGTCGCTGCCGACGTCGAGGACGTGGACGTAGACCACACAGCGCCCGCGGTCGATCTCCAGCACCATGGTGCCGGGAATCAGGTTCAGCAGATCGCTCCACAACACCAGCACCAAGTCCGATCGCGTGCGGGCGTACACGCGCAGCACCCCGGACACCGGCATCGGGGCGGGCCGGATCGCGAGCCAGGCGACCTGGAGACTCGATTCCACCGCGTAATAAGCGCTCACCACGACCAATTCGAGGAGCGGAAACGGATTCAGCCGGCCGGACACCGGCACTCGCGGCAGCGGCAGCGCCACCATGATCAGTGCGGCGATCACCAGTCCGCCCAACAGGTTCGCGGTGCTGAGATCACCCCACAGGGCGAGCCACACCAGGGTGAGCCAGACCAGGATGCCGACCCGGACGACAGTGTCGCGCGCCCTGCCGCGCCCGGTCTGCTCGACGCTCATCGCGGACCTCCTCGATCGCCGGGCGTATCACCCAGCACCGCACCGATGTACACGCCGGGGTCGCGCAGGTCGAGCGCGGCCCGGTCGGCGATCGCGAGGATCGGACCGGCCAGCACCGTCAGGCACAGACCGGCCAGCACGAGCGCCGCGGTGGACAACACCATCAGCGGCGGCATCCGGCCTGGATCGGTGCGCTCGTCGTAGTGCACGTCGGTCGTTTCCTCGATCAGCGTCGGCGGCCTCGCCGCGGTGAGATGGCCCTCGGGCGCGTCCTCGCGCGGTCGCCAGAACGCTTTGCTCCATACCCGTGCGACGGTATAGAGGGTGAGCAGGCTGGTGAGCACGGCGCCGCCGACCAGCATCCAGGCCAGCACGCTGCCCCGCTCGGCGCCCGCCTGCAACAGCGCGACCTTGCCGACGAACCCGGAGAACGGCGGAATGCCACCGAGATTCAAGGCGGGGATCAGGAACAGCACGGCCAGCAGCGGGCTGGCCGCGGCCAGCCCGCCCAATCTGCGCAGCGAAGTGGATCCGGCTTGCCGTTCGATCAGGCCCGCCACCAGAAACAGCGCGGTCTGCACCAGAATGTGGTGCGCCACATAGAACACCGCGCCCGACAGTCCGGCCGCATTGGCCAGTCCGACCCCGAACACCATGTAGCCGATGTGACTGACCAGCGTGAACGACAGCAGACGGCGGATGTCGCTCTGCGCGATGGCGCCGAGGATGCCTACGAGCATGGTGAGCAGGCCGCACACCAGCAGCACCGAGTCGAAGCCGCCGTCGGGGAACAACAGCGAGTGCGTCCGGATGATGGCGTACACACCGACTTTGGTGAGCAGACCGGCGAACACTGCGGTGACGGGGGCCGGGGCGGACGGATAGGAGTCGGGCAGCCAGTTCGACAGCGGGAACACGGCCGCCTTGATGCCGAACGCCACCAGCAGCACCGCGAAGATCGCCGTGCGTGTGCCCTCCGGCACGTCGCCGAACCGGACGGCGAGCTGGGCCAGGTTCAGCGTTCCGGTGGCCGCGTAGGCCAGGCCGATGCCGGTGAGGAAGATCAGCGACGACACCATCGAAACCATCACGTAGGCCACGCCCGCCCGGATGCGTTCGGTGGTCGCACCTACGGTGAGCAGGACGAACGACGCCGCGAGCAGGATTTCGAAGCCCACGAAGAGGTTGAACAGGTCACCGGCCAGGAAGGCGGCGCAGACACCGGCGGTCAGCACCAGATACGTGGGGCGGTAGATCGAGGTGGGCTGTCGCTCGTCGCCGTCGCGGATGTTCTGGCCCGCGCCGTACAGCGCGACCGACAGCAGCACCACCGACGAGACCAGCAGCATCGCCGCCGAGAGCCGGTCGACCACCAGCGTGATGCCGATCGGGGCCGCCCAGCCGCCGACCTGCAACGCGGTGGTGCCGTCCCGATCGGCCAGGTACAGCAGCAGACCGCAGATCACCACGACACCGGCGAGCGCGGCGACGATGACCACGCTCTGGACGCGGGGCCTGCGGCCGAACACGAGCGTGGCCGCGGCGCCGAGCAGCGGAACGAGCACCGGCAGCGGCGCGAGAATCGGCAGCAGGCCGGGGGACAGGTTCACGTCTCCGGGTCCTCTCCGGCGCGCCGCCGTGCGACATCCGCGTCTTCCTGGTCGTCGGCGACGTCGTCGCTGGTGGTGAGCGTGTAGGCGCGGTAGGCCAGGGCGAGAACGAATGCCGCGATGCCCATGGTGATCACGATCGCGGTGAGCACCATCGCCTGGGCGAGCGGGTCGGCCATCTCGTCGACGTCCGCCTCGCCGCGGATGGGCGGTTTGCCGTCGCCGCCGCCCGCGGTGAGGATCAGCAGGTTCACCGCGTTGCCGAACAGGATCAGCCCGAGCAGCATCTTCGACACGGCGCGTTCCAGGATCAGATACACCCCGCACGCGACCAGGATGCCGATTACCACCAGCAGTGTCAGATTGACGGTCATGTGCCGGGGTCGCCTTTCGCCGAGGGGTTCTCGGCGTCGGCCAGTTCGCTGTCGAGCCGCGCGCCCAGGCTGCGCAGCACATCCAGCACCAGGCCGACCACGATGAGATAGACCCCGAGATCGAACAACAGAGCGGTGACCACCTTGACGTGGCCGACAACCGGTAGCGACACCTCGAAGATCGCCGAGGACAGCGGGGGCGCGCCGAGCAGCAGCGACGAAACGGCCGTGCCCGCGGCCAAGGTGAGACCCGCGCCCAGGACGTGACCCGCGTCGACGGGCAGCGCCTCGCCCAATTCGTAGCGGCCACCCGCGAGATACCGCAGGGTCAGCGCGAGTCCAGCGGTGAGCCCACCGGCGAATCCACCGCCGGGTGCGTTGTGGCCGGAGAAGAAGAAGTAGACCGACAGCACCATGATGGTCGGGAACACCAGCCGCGTGGTGATCTGCAGGACCATCGACCGTTCGGCCCGGTCGACCAGACGGCCCGCGGGCAGCCAGCTCACCAGTTCCGGGTCGTAGTCGGGGGAGTCCGTCGCGCGCGGCGCGCTGCCGAAACGCCTGCTGCGGAACACCAGTGAGGCGACGCCGGTAGCGGCGACGACGAGCACCGAGATCTCGCCGAGGGTGTCCCACGCCCGCAGGTCGACGAGCAGGACGTTGACGGCGTTCTTGCCGCCGCCGAACTCGTAGGCGGCATCGGGAATCCGGGGCCAGACGGGTTCGGCGGTGCGGGCCGCGACGGCGAAACCGGCCAGCACCGCGACCGCCGTTCCCGTCCCCACCGCCAGGATCGCCCTGCGCACCTTGAACGCGGCCCTGCGGCGGGCCTCGATCCGCGCGGGGAAAGCGCGCAGGACGAGGACGAAGATCACCAGGGTCAGCGTCTCCACCAGGAATTGGGTCAGCGCGAGGTCGGGCGCCCCGTGCAGCGCGAAGATCACCCCGCAGCCGTACCCGGTCACCCCCACGACCAGCACGCTGGCCAAGCGGTTGCGCAGCACCGTCGCGGCGATCGCGGTCACCGCCATGATCGCGCCGATGGCCGCTTGCAGCGGCGAATCCCACAGGCGCGGCGTCACGCCGGTGCGGGCGCCGAGGGCGAGCAGGACGGTCGGCAGGATGATCAGCGTGACCAGGATCGTCGCCTGGGTCAGCGGCAACGACCCGCGCTGCACGGCGCCGGTCATCCGCAGCGAGAGGGTGTCCATCGCGCGCAGCGTGGCGTCGTAGGCGCGGTCGGCGTTGCCCAGGCGGGGCTGCGCGGATTCGGGGAAGCGGTCGCGCAGCCGGAACAGCAGGACGCCCACGGTGACGATCAGCACCGTCAACGCCAGCGGCGGGGTGAATCCGTGCCACAGCGCCAGAGGGGGAAACGCGGGGCCGGTCAGCGTTTCGGCGTAGGGGCGCAGCCGTGCGTCCAGCCAGGACGGTGCGAGACCTGCCACCAGGCTCGCGACGGCGAGGATCACCGGTGCCGCCACGAAGACAGCGCCCGGCGCGTGCCAGCGAAAACTGCTTACCGCCTCCGGCCGACCCCCGATGACGGGTACGTCGCTGGGCTGGTGGGCCATGGATGCGGCGCGAGGAGCGGCCCGCGGCTCGTTGCCTTTGTCCGCGAAAGCTCCCCAGATGAACCGGATGCTGTAGCCGACTGTCAGCATCGAGCCGAGCACGATTCCGGCGAGCACCGCGCCGCGAGCCCAGGCGGGGAGCACACCGGCGTCCAGTACGGCGCTCAGGGCGCTCTCTTTCCCCACGAACCCGAGCAGCGGTGGGATGCCCGCCATACTGAGCGCGGCGAGGATCGCGGTGCCGCACAGCACCGGAGCACGGCGGCCGAGACCCGACAGCCGCCGCAGATCGCGGGTCCCCGCACCGTGATCGATGATCCCGACCACCAGGAACAGGCACGCCTTGAACAGCGCGTGCGCGACGAGCAGGGTGACTCCGGCCAGTGCGGCGCCGGGCGTGCCGATGCCGACCAGCACGATCAGGAAGCCCAGCTGGCTGACCGTGCCGAAGGCCAGCACCAGTTTCAGATCCACCACTTGCAGTGCTCGCAGCCCGGCCAGCAGCATCGACGCCAGGCCGAGGGTGAGCACCAGCGGATGCCACACCGGGTTCTGCGCGAACACCGGTGCGAGCCGGGCGACCAGGTACACACCGGCCTTCACCATCGCCGCGGCGTGCAGGTACGCGCTCACCGGTGTCGGCGCGGCCATCGCGCCGGGCAGCCAGAAATGCAGTGGTACCACAGCGGATTTGGTGAGCGCGCCCACCAGCACCAACGCCACCGCGATCTCGACCGCCACCCCGCTCGGGGAATGTGCTCCCGACATCAGGTCCGAGAGCAGATAGCTGCCGGTCACCGTGCCGAGCACGACGATGCCGGCCAGCATCGCCAATCCGCCCGCGCCGGTCACCAGCAGCGCCTGGATCGCGGCTCTGCGGCCGGCCGCCTGTTCGGCGTTGTGGCCGATCAGCAGGAACGACAGCACTGTCGTCGCTTCCCAGAACACGTAGAGCAAGAGCATGTTGTCGCTGGTGACCAGGCCGAACATCGCCCCGGCGAACGCCACCAGCTGGGCGGCGAACACTTCCAGCCGCGGCTCGTCGTCCTGGAAGTACCTGGCGCAGTAGACCAGCACCAGCGCCCCGATGCCCAGCACGAGCGCGCACAGGACGGCCGCGAGGGTGTCGAAGCGCAGGTCGACGTTCAGCGCGACGCTCGGCGCCCAAGCCAGCCGAACGCGCTGCGGAACGGACCAATTCGCGATCACCCAGCCGAGACAGCCGAGCGGGACCAAAGCCAGCAGGTAGAAAGCGTTGCGCCCCAGTGCCCGCACCCACAGCGGAGCCGACAAGGCGGCTGCGGCATGGACGAGCAGGATTGCGAGCAAACTCACTCCGTCGAGTAGGGGCGGCGGGGTGTTCGGGACAATCCTACGTAAACCCTGCATTTTTCGCGGACGGGGCAAGTATGGCGTCCGCCATCGGTTCGAAGCGGGGCTATATGTCCGCTAATGATTCGCTCTCGAGTTGCCCTTTCGCCTGCGACTTGCTGCGCGGCCGGAGTTTGCGCAGCATGACGAGGCCGATCGCGCTGCCGACGACGATGGCCAGCGCGGTGCGGCCGGGCGTCGCGTCGTGGATCGCCACGTCCTCGCGCCAGTCTTTGAACTTGTCCGGCATCACCGACACCGCCGAGGGAAGGTAGAGAGCGCTGATCGCCAGGACACCGCTGGGCGCGTACTGCGGTCGCGTCGTACCGCAGCAGTAACCAGCGGTCAACGCGATGACGCCGCTGATGACGGCGAAGGCGACGGTGCCCGCGGACGTGGAGGTGACGATGGCGAATACCGCGATGCCCGCCAGCAGCAGGATGGCGATGGCCGTCGAGGGCACACGGGCGCCGATGGCCACGCCAGCCGCGGTCAACGCGATCAGCACCGCGGAGGTCCACCCGGGACGGACCGCGTAACCCACGGCGTCGACCGCCGCGGTGAGGCTGACGGCCAGGTACACGCCGGTGCCGTCGCGTCCGGGCAGCAGCATCGCCGCGGCGGTCGCGCTGACGATCGTCGCGGCGACGACGATCCCGATCTCGACCGCGTGACCCTCCGCGGGAAGTTTGCTGTATTGCCGGCCCAGCCATTCGGTGCCGGCCAGCACCACCAGCGCGAGCACCATGGCGGCGAGGATCGGCGCCACCGGCAGCGCGATCGCCATCCGCGACGTCTTCGGCTCCTCGGTGCGCCGCCAGTTGTGCATGGTGCTGATCATCAGCATGGCCAGCGCCGCGGCGATCATCCAGCGCGTCGGGGTCTCCAGCACCGCGTACGGATCCGCGGTGATGTCCAGCAGGGCCGCGAGATCGCCGAAGCCGAAGATTCCGACCCCGCCGACCGCGAACGCCGCGCCGGGCAGGGGTCGGCGCAGCACCACCGCGCCCAGCCCGCCGAGCAGCACCGCGGCGCACACCGCGTCGATGTAGTTCTGCGTGGTCAGCATCTCGGCCGTGGACCCCCGCCGTCCGGCGAAGTGGTTGATCAGCTGCGCCAGCGCGGCGGCCGTCGCCGTCGCCCACCCGGTCAGCGGCCGCTTGGTGGTGGTGACCAGCACGGCCACCGTCACGGCGACGATCATCCCCAGCGCGGCGCCGCGGGGCACGCTGTTGAGCAGGCCCGCGATCCGGTACGACGAGGCCTGACCTTGCGTGCCGACGCTGACGGGCAGGAACAGCGTGACGCCCGCGACCGCGGCTCCCGTGAAGGCCGTGGTCGCGTCGAGAATGTCGCCGACCCTGCGCACGGTTGTCGAACATACCCGTGGTTCGCGCGCGATCTTGTGATTGCCGACAAATTGCCCGTAACGGGGCGATTTGCGCGGCCTATCCTCGATCCAGGGCGTAGCGGCGCAGCGCGTCGACTTGCGACGGGTCGAGCGATGGCCGCACCACGGTTTGGGCGGCCTGCACGTCATCCGCGGTGACGTCGGCCGCTTGCATGTCCCGGCGCATCGCCGTGAGCGCGGCCTCGCGCAGCAGCGCGGCGCAGTCGGCCGCTGAGTAGCCGTCCAATTGCTGTGCGAGGGCTTCGAGGTCGACGTCGTCGGCCAGCGGCACCGCGCGGCCCGCCGTGCGCAGGATCTCCCTGCGGGCGGCGGCATCCGGGGGCGGCACGAAGACCAGCCGTTCCAACCTGCCCGGCCGCAGCAACGCCGGGTCGATCAGATCGGGGCGGTTGGTCGCGCCGAGAACCACTACGTCGCGCAGCGGTTCCACGCCGTCGAGCTCGGTGAGCAGAGCCGCGACCACTCGGTCGCCGACGCTGGCGTCGGCGCTCTGGCCGCGGCGGGGGGCCAGCGCGTCCACCTCGTCCAGGAAGATCAGCGAGGGCGCCGAATCGCGCGCTCGCTGGAACAGCTCGCGCACCGCCCGCTCCGACGAACCGACCCACCGGTCCAACAGCTCGGCGCCCTTGACCGCGTGCACGCTGAGCTGACCGGTCCCCGCCAGCGCGCGCACCAGGAAAGTCTTGCCGCAGCCGGGCGGGCCGTAGAGCAGCACCCCGCGCGGCGGTTCGATGCCGAGGCGGGCGAAGGAGTCCGGGTGCCGCAGCGGCCACAGCACCGCCTCGGTCAACGCCTGCTTGGTCTCCACCATGTCGCCGACGTCGTGCAGACCCAGGCTGCCGATGGCGAGTTCCTCCATGCCCGAGCGCGACAGCGGCCGGATGACCTCCAGCGCGCCGAGCAGGTCCGGCTGGGTGAGCTGCGGTTCGCCGTGCTCCCTGGCCCGCGACGCCGCGCGCAGCGCCGCCTCCCGGCACAGCGCCGCGAGATCGGAGGCCACGAAGCCCGGCGTGCGCGCGGCGACCTCGTCGAGTTTCAGCTCCGCGGTCGGCACCTTGCGCAGCAGCTGTTCCAGCAGCTGCTTGCGCACGGCGGCGGTGGGCAGCGGCAGCGCGAGTTCGCGGTCGCACAGGTCGGGCGCCCGCAGTCGCTGGTCGATTCCGGTGGGGTGCGCCGTGGTCGCGAGGAACGCGACGCAGGGTTCGGCGATCGCGGCGCGCAATTGGTCGAGGATGAGCGTGGCGACCGGCTCGGCATCCGCGGGCAGCAGCGCGTCGATGTCGGTGATCAGCAGGACGCCGCCCTGGCCGCAGCCGATGTCGGCCACCGCCTCGGCGACTTCGCGCAGCCGTGCGCCGCTCTCGGCCGCACCGATGGTGGGACCGTCGAGTTCCACGACGCGCCGCGGCGACGCGACCGCCCGGGCCAGAGTGGCTTTGCCGACGCCGGCCGGGCCGGTGATCAGCACGCCGAGATGAGGTCGTGCGCCGAGCGTGCGCAGCAGTTCGGGCTCGTCCAAGGCGAGACTGAGCCATTCGTCGAGCTTCGCGGCTTGGCCGCGCACTCCCGGCAGGTCATCGACCGAGATGCTCGGCGTGGTGTCCCTGGCCGCCGCGGTCCGCCCGGTCGCGACGCCGTTGTTGCCCGCCGCCGTGCCGAAGACGGCGGCTTCGGTGGCGCCGCGCGAGGCCTCGCCAACCGGGATCGGGGTCCCGGCCGAGGCCAGATCGGCGGCGTACCGCGCGGCGACCGCTCCCGCGCCCCAGACCACCGCGGTATTCGGCTGCACGCTCACCGGCCCGCGCGGATCGGTGGCGGTGACGGTGAGCAACTCCGTGGTCCACGCGATCCCGAAGGTGCGCGACAGCGCCAAGGTGGCGGCCGTGGAGCTGATGTCGGGTCCGAGGTCGCGCGGCAGCAAGGAGACCGCGTCGCCGACCGTGACGACCTTCCCGAGCAGCGCCTGCCGCAGTGTCGCGGCCGGGATCGTGCGGGTGGCGTGCACCGAGCCGCTCACCGCGATCTGTTTCGCGCCGTAGACGGTCGCGGGGGAGACCACCACCGTCGAATCCTCGCGCAGTCCGGCGTTGGACAGCGTGACGTCATCGAGCAGGGCGACCCCGGCGGGCGTTCCCTGGCGAGCGACGCCGACCACAGCGGCCGTGCGTCGTGAGCCGACCAGCATGATTCCGTCCCACTCCCGCAACCCCAGCGCGGTCAGCGCTTCCGGATGCAGTCGGACCACCCCCCGCCGGGCGTCGGCGGCCGAGGGATTCAGGCGGGCGGTGAGTGCCAGTTCTGCCACTGTGCCATTCTGCCGCGCGCCCCCGCCCTCGGTCACGGTCCGTCGTCTCGGTATGGCCGCGGACCGCGATCTACCGGCTACTTCCGCACGATTCCGGCGGCCACCGCGACCGAGGTGTCGGCGACGCTCGGCGACAGGCACACCAGCTTGGCCGTGCCCAGCGCGACGTTCGGACTGCCGTCGAACGGGCCACCCGGGTTTTCCGCCAGGATCTGCTCGATCAGCGCCTTCTCCGCGTCGGTGTCCAGCTTCCGGAACTCACCGCAGGTGGTGCTGGAGGCGGGACCGAGGGAGGAGTCGCTGTCCTTCGTCGTGGCCGGGGTGTCGGTCGGCGCCGAATCGCTCGTCGTCGCGGCGTCGGGAGCGGTCGTGGTGCGCGTGGCCGGGGCGGAGATCGTCGCGCTCAGGGAACTCTGGCGCGATGCGTTCGCGTCGCTGGACTCGTCCGCTCCGCCGCAGCCTGCCAGCAGGAAACCCACCGTCCCGACAGCCAGGACGATGGTGGAAATTCGTTTCATACCGTGCTTTCCCGGGTGGATCGTGGCGCCGGAAGGCCCGGCGTTCGCAGCAGCGTACCGGTTTTCCCGGGGTCAGTGGATGTGTGCCTGCCAATCCGACGGAACCCGCTCACGCGGGCCCGGCGCGCCCTGATCGGCTGGATGACTGCGCGGTGGAGCCAATTCCGGTCCGTCCGTGTACATCTGCTCGGTTTCGAAGTTGTAGTACCAGTCCTCGCCCGGCTCGAAACTCTGGATGAACGGGTGTCCGGTGCTCTTCGCGTGCTGGGTCGCGTGCTGCGCGGGCGAGGTGTCGCAGCAGCCGACATGCCCGCACTGGGCGCAGCGGCGCAGATGCACCCACCAGCCGCTGTTCTGCTCGCACTCCAGGCAACCGGGGCCGCTGGGTGGGACCGCGGGATCGATGCCCGCGACTTGCTCGGTCATGACTGTCCTTCCGTGATCGTCGCGGCGACGGCATCGATCTGCTCTTGTTCGGGGCGGCGAAGCGGCAACCAGACGGTGAACCTGGTGTCGCCCGGCTCGGAGTCCACCCGGATGTCGCCGTTGTGCTTGTTGACCACGATGCGGAACGAGATGTCCAACCCGAGCCCGGTGCCCTCGCCCATCGGCTTGGTGGTGAAGAACGGTTCGAAGATCCGGTTGCGGGCCTCCGGCGGGATACCCGGCCCGGTGTCGCCGATCTCCACGACCGCGCAGTCGTTCTCGTGCCTGGTGCGGATGGTCAGCGTGCCGCTGCCGTTCATCGCGTACACGGCGTTGTCGATCAGGTTGGTCCACACCTGGTTCAGTTCGGCCGCGTAGCAGGGCACCTGCGGCAAGCTCCGGTCGTACTCCTTGACCACGCGCACCCCGTCGCCGATCTTGCGGCTGAGCATCACCAGCGTGCTGTCCAGCAGTTCGTGGACGTCGACCACCTGGAAGGGCGCCCGGTCCATCTGCGAATACTGCTTCGCGGCGTCGACCAGCGAGGAGATGCGCGTCGTCGAGTCGGCGATCTCGTTCATCAGCAGCTCGGTCTCGATGGTGTAGTTCAACCAGCGGATCGCGCCTTGGAACACCTGCTCCGGAGAACCCTCCAGGGTGGCGGCCACCCGCTCCAGCCAGTCGGTGTCGAAACCGGCCTGCACGAAGTTCGGCGCGAGGTTCCAGCCGTCGGCGATCCCGTGCTCCTCGAGCCATTCACCGAGCAGGTCCTCCCGGTCGGCGGCCTCCATCGGCGTGAGTTCCGGCGCCTTCGCGACCTGGGCGGCAGCTTCCTCCTGCAGGCGCACCAAGGCGCCCAAGGACGCCGCGTCGAACTTGCCTTCCGCCATCATCGCCAGCTTGTGCCGCATGCCCGCGACCCGCTCGCGCAGACCCGAGGTGGCGCGCACCGCGGCGGCGGCCGGATTGTTCAGCTCGTGGGTGAGGCCCGCCGACAGCGAACCGAGCGCGAGCAGCCGTTCGCGCTCACCGATGCGCGCATTCGTGTTGCGGCTGCCGAAGAACACGCCCTCGAGCAGGTGGACGGCCATCGGGAACCACTCGCGCATCATCCGGGCGAAGACTTCGGCGTCGAGCACGTAGAACCGCGACGGCCGCGTCACGTGCAGCGAGCTGTTGTAGGTCTGCTCGACCTTGTCGCCGATGTAGGACATCCACGCCCCCGCGTATGAGCCGCGGTGCTCGGTGCGGACCAGCTCGATCTCCGCGCCGCTGGACTGCTTGGTGAGCACCACCTCGCCGTCCATCAGCACGTAGAGGCAGGTGGCCGGTTCGCCTTCGTGGTAGACGACCCCCGGCTCGATGGTCTCGATCCGGCCGTCGGCGCACAGCCAGGCCAGCTGCTCGTCGCTCAGCTTCTCGAACAGGAACAAGGTGCGCAGCTCGGCGGGGTCGCAGACCAGCCGGCTACGGCGGTCCGCGGTCGGGTTCGAAGTCATCTGGCAGCCTCCTGATCAGGCGAGATAGCGGTGCACGAGCATGACGGCCATCGCACCCTCGCCGACGGCGGAGGCGACGCGCTTGGCCGATTCGGCGTGCACGTCGCCTGCCACGAACACGCCGGGCACGCTCGTCTCGAGATGATGCGGGGGCCGGGGTAGTTCCCAGCCGGCGGGGCGCGCGCCGTCGACCATGAGGTCCGGCCCGGCGAGCACGTAACCGGCGCTGTCGCGCGTGACCACGCCGTCGAGCCAATCGGTTTGCGGCGCGGCGCCGATGAACAGGAACAGCCGCTCCGCGTCGGCCTTCTCCTCGGCTCCGGTCCGGTTGTCGCGCAGCACGATCTGCTGCAGGTGATCGCCACCGTCGGCGGCGATCACCTCGGTGTTCGTGTGCACCTCGATGTTCGCGATCTGCGCGATCTGCTGGATCAGGTAGTGCGACATCGACTGTTCCAGCGAATCCGCCCGGACCACCAGGTGCACTGTGCGCGCGTTGCGGGACAGGAACACCGCGGCCTGCCCCGCGGAGTTCGCGCCGCCCACGATGTAGACCTCGTGATCGGCGCACTCGGACGCCTCGGTCATGGCCGAGCCGTAGTAGACGCCGCGCCCGGTGAAGTCGTCGACGCCGGGCGCCGGGTGGCGGCGGTAGTCGACGCCGGTCGCGATGATCACGGTGTGCGCGCACAGGCTGCCGCCGTCGGCGAACCGCACGGTGCGCGCGGACCCGTTGACCTCCAGCCCGACCACCTCGCGGGTGGTGATCACCTCCGCGCCGAATTTCGCGGCCTGCCGCCGCGCCCGGTCGGCCAGCTGCGCGCCGGACAGGCCGTCGGGGAAGCCGAGATAGTTCTCGATGCGCGAACTCTGCCCGGCCTGTCCGCCGGTGGCGGTCCGCTCCACGAGCACCGTGCGCAAACCCTCGGACGCGCCGTATACCGCCGCGCCGAGACCGGCTGGACCGCCGCCGACCACGATCAGGTCGTAGAACTCGCCCGCCGGGTCGACGGTCAGGCCGACGTTCTGCGCCAGTTCGCTGTCGGTGGGCTGCACGAGCGCCTCGCCCGCCGAGGTGATCACCACCGGACAGCGCTCCGGGTCGGCTCCCGCCGCCTCCAGCAGCCGCGCGCCCTCGGGCTCGTCGGCCAGGTACCACCGGTAGGGCAGCTGGTTGCGGGCGAGGAACTCCCGCACCTGCGACGAGCGCGGCGACCAGCGATTGCCGACCACCTTCGTCTCGGTGACCGGACGATGCTCACTGCTGCGCCAGGCCTCCAGCAGGCCGTCCAGCACCGGGTAGAGCTTCTCCTCCGGCGGATCCCACGGCTTGAGCAGGTAGTGGTCCAAGTCCACGACGTTGATCGCGTCGATCGCGGCATTGGTGTCGGCATAGGCGGTCAGCAGCACGCGACGCGCGTAGGGGTGCAGGTCCATGGCCTGCTCCAAGAACTCGATGCCATCCATGCCCGGCATCCGATAGTCGGCGATCAATACCGCGACCGGCTGGCCGCGCAGCTTCATCTCGCGAAGCGCGTCGAGCGCTTGCGCACCCGATTCCGCGCGCAGAATCCGGTAATCGGCGCCATAACGGCGGCGCAGGTCGCGCACGACCGCCCGGGAAACACCCGGATCGTCATCGACGCTCAGGATGGCCGGTTTCGTAGCAGCGGGTGAAGTCACCTGACGAGTATGGAGCCTCTGGACGGGCTCTGTCGTGGGCGTTCGCGCAGAGCTCAGAGCCGACGACGCAGAACGAGATCGAGCTCACTCGGAGTGAGCAGGCGCTCCAGGCGTTCTTCCTGCGCGGCCGCGCGGACGCTGCGCAGGGACGCCGAGGCGCCGGAGGCTCTTCGCCCGTTCTCGGGCTCGATAGCCGGCAGTAGCGGAACCTGGTCCGCTGGTCGACGATGCAGCAGGGAGCGCAGTTTCACGGCCGATCACCTCACGTGGGGACGTCGAAAGTCGGAGGCAGTGTCTGTTGGTCTGTTGCTTCATCTATCCGTTATTGTGCGCCGTTCATTACAGCGGCCGGTGCGCGTATAGCGGAAATGTGACGCAACTGTCCTCCCGTCTAAAATGTGCGCGAATCGACCGTAAGCGCTCGGACGGATGGTCGTCGGTCCGTCGCTCGTCACCCGGAGGCAGCGTTGCCGAAAAATCTCGAAGCCAGCATCGACATCGCCGCGCCCCCGGAGCGGGTGTGGGCGGTGGTCTCCGATCTGAGGCGGATGCCGGAGTTCAGCCCACAGTGCGTCCGCATGGTGGCGCTGGGCAGGCCCGCGGCGGGCACCTGGACGATCAACCTCAACCGGGACGGCAAGAAATTCTGGCCGACCACCGCCCGTATCGTGCGGTTCGAGCCGAACCAGGCCTGGGCCTTCAAGGTCAACGAGAACCGGACGGTGTGGAGCTACACCCTGGAGCCGACCGAATCCGGCACGCGGCTGATCGAGCGGCGGGATGTGCCCAACGGCACCACCTGGTTTTCCCGCAAAGGGATCGATGTCGCGCTCGGTGGCGAGGCCTCGTTCGAGGAAGATCTGGTGCGCGGCATGAACGAGACGCTGGGCAAGATCAAGAAGGCGGTCGAGACCGGCGCCTGAGCGCACGCGGTCGCGCGCCCCCGCGCCCTCACCCCCCAGCCGTGGCCCGCCCCCCGGCGCGCGACCGGGAGGGCGGAGCTGTTCGCGTGAGCTACTTCCAGTTGGGCAGGTTGACGACCTGGGCCGCGTAGGACAGACCCGCACCGAACGCGATGAGCAGCGCCGTGTCACCCGGCTTCGACTCGCCCTTGCGCAGGAGCCCTTCCATGGCCAGCGGGATCGAGGCGGCGGAGGTGTTGCCCGCCTCCTCGATGTCGTTGGCGAGCGCGCAGTGCTCCGGCAGCTTCAGCACCCGGGCCATGATCTCGATGATCCGGCCGTTGGCCTGGTGCGGGATCATCGCGTCCAGGTCCTCTGGGGACAGACCGGCGCGGTCGATGGCGTCGCGGCACACCTTCTCCAACGAGTGCGCGGCCCACCGGAACACCGCGGTGCCCTCCATGGCCAGATAGGGCCGCACTGCGTCCAAGCCCTTCTCGTCGATCTCGTGGAAGTACTCCATCCAGTCCTTGTCCTGCCGGATGGCGTGATGCTGGGTGCCGTCCGAGCCCCATACGGTGGGGCCGATGCCCGGCTCGTCGGAGGGGCCGACGATCACCGCGCCCGCGCCGTCGGCGAAGAGGAAGGCGGTGGAGCGGTCGGTGGGGTTGACCGTGTTCGTCAGTTTCTCCACACCGATCACGAGCACGTGCGCGGCGGTACCGGCCCGGACCAGATCCGACGCCAGCGCGATCGAGTGACAGAAACCCGCGCAACCGGCCGAGACGTCGAAGGCGGCGGCGCCGTTCATGCCGAGCTCGGTGGCGATGCGCGGGGCAGCGGCCGGGGTCAGCAACAGATGGGTGGAGGTAGCAACGATCACGCAATCGACTTGGTCGACCGCGATGCCCGAAGATTCCAGCGCGCCGCGCGAAGCCGCGACGCTCATACTCTGAATCGTCTCCGATTCGTCGGCGAACCGCCGGGTCTTGATGCCCGATCTGGTCCTGATCCACTCGTCGCTCGAGTTGATCGGACCCGCCACCTCGTCGTTGGTGACCACTCGAGCAGGGCGGTAAACGCCGAGCCCGAGGATCGCCGTGTGCTCTGCCCCGGTGGTCTGGGCGATTCGAGCAGCCATCTGCGTCTCCTATGTACCTGCGGCGGCGCCGCCGGGTGTTCCCCGAAGCATCGAAATCGGTCCCTCATCAGCCACTGTCCATCGGTGGATAGACATGAGGCCTCCTCATATTAGCCCGAAAGTCGCTCATTTGCCGCGCGTATTTCGACAATCGGTGGGTATCTCCCCCGACGCACGCCACCGCTGCACGAGGCGTGGCCCAACTAGGATGCGAGGACACCATGCTCGGTCTCGGGATTATCGGATGGATCATCATCGGCGGTCTCGCCGGATGGATCGCCAGCAAGATCATGAAGACGGACGCGCAGCAGGGCATTCTGCTGAATATCGTCGTCGGGGTGATCGGTGGCCTGCTCGGTGGGTTCCTGCTGAGGCTGTTCGGAGTCGATGTCGAGGGCGCCGGACTCTGGTTCAGCTTCTTCACCTGCCTGGGTGGCGCGATCATCTTGCTGTTCCTGGTTCGGCTGGTCATGGGCTCTCGCGTCAGGTCCTGACCTCGCGTGCCACAGGCTCCCTTCCCGTAAGGTGTGAACGCTTGCGCCGGTCCTATCGTTGAGGGGCGCAATCCGTCTGCATCGAGCACGAAAGAGGAGCCTGTGGCCCGCCGTCCCACCCCGCCCGGCACGCCTGAACGAACCGGAGTCGGCCACGTCGTCGATCTGGTCCGCAACGCGATCCCTCCGTTGCATCCCGCCGGGCTTCCGTTCGTCGCCGCACCCATCGCGGTCGCCGTGGTCGGCGGCAAGCGCAAGTGGGTGCGGCGTACGGGCTTGTTCGCCGCGGCTGCCTGCGCGACGTTCTTCCGCCACCCGCATCGCGTGCCGCCGAACCGGCCTGGCGTCGTGGTGGCCCCCGCCGACGGCGAGATCGCCTTGGTCGACACCGCCGCTCCCCCCGCCGAGCTGGGTCTCGGCGATCAACCGCTGCCCCGGGTCAGCATCTTCTTGTCCGTGCTCGACGTCCACGTGCAGCGGACGCCGGTTTCCGGCACAGTGCGAACCGTGCTGCACCAGCCCGGTCAGTTCCGTTCCGCGGACCTGCCCGAGGCGAGCTCGGTGAACGAGCGCAACAGCATGGTCCTGGAGACCCCGGAGGGCGAACGGATCGTCGTGGTGCAGATCGCCGGGCTGCTCGCGCGCCGCATCGTCTGCGACGCCCAGGTCGGTGACGTGCTCACCATCGCCGACACCTATGGACTGATCCGCTTCGGCTCGCGGGTCGACACGTACTTCCCGCCCGGCACCGAACTGCTCGTACAGCCCGGCCAGCGCACCATCGGCGGCGAGACCGTGCTCGCCGTGCTCGGCTCACCCGCTGACGCGTGATGGAGGCGGCGGTACCCACCCAGCGGCGCAGGCGGCGAAGCATCCGGCTGCTGCCCAGCATCGTCACCATCCTGGCGCTGTGCTCCGGGCTGTCGGCGGTGAAGTTCGGCCTCGACGGCAAGCTCGGTATCGCGCTGGCCATGATCGGCGCGGCAGCGGTGCTGGACACCCTCGACGGCAGACTGGCCAGGATGCTCGACGCCACCACGAAGATGGGCGCCGAGCTGGATTCGCTGTCGGACGCCATCTCCTTCGGCGTCGCGCCCGCGCTTGTGCTGTATGTGACCCTGCTCAGCAGCAACAGCGTGGGATGGATCGTCGCACTGCTGTTCGCGGTCAGCATCGTGCTGCGCCTGGCCCGGTTCAACACTTTGATGGACGACGACACCCGGCCGGACTGGGCGCGGGAGTACTTCGTCGGCGTGCCCGCTCCGGCGGGCGCGCTCATCGCGATGGTGCCGGTCGCGCTGCTCGTGCAGTTCGGTGACGGCTGGTGGGTCGGCTTCTACGAGGTCGCGGCGTGGACGGTGTTCGCGGCCGCGCTGTGCGTCAGCACCATCCCGACGCTGGCCATGAAGTCGGTCTCGGTGGCCCCGCAGGCCGCGGCCGGGCTGCTGGTGCTGGTCGCGCTCGCCGCGGCGGCGCTGGTCACCTATCCGATCGTGCTGCTGCTGGTGCTGGTCGCGCTGTATCTGGGGCACATCCCCTTCGCCTGGCATTCCCAGCGCTGGGTGGCCGCGCGCCCGGAGACCTGGACCCACAAGCCCGCCGAGCGGCGTGCGCAACGACGGGCGAACCGGCGGCTGCCCGCGATCCGGCGTCCGGCCATTCGTGGCTCCTCGGCTCGTCTGCGCCTGCGCCGACCTGGTGCGAAGCAACGCCAGAACGGCCACCCACCGCCGGGAACCGGCATCTAGCGGGTAACAATTGAATTCGTGAGCACATGGGTGACTCATCGGGTACGCCCAGAGCTGAGCGGCACCGAACGCGGGAGCTGCACGCGAATCTCGCGGCAGTGACCGGCACGGCCTGAATACTCGGGGAGGCGGGACAGCGATGGAGCCGGACGGGCTGCGGGAATTCGAAGAGCATCGGCCGCGGCTGTTCGCGCTCGCCTATCGAATGCTCGGCGCGGCGGGTGAGGCCGAGGACGCGGTGCAGGAGACCTATCTGCGCTGGGACGGCGCCGACCGCGGCAATATCCGCTCCGCCGAGGCGTGGTTGACCACCGTGCTGGTGAATATCTGTCGTACCTGGCTGGTTTCGGCGCGGGCCAGGCGGGAGAGCTACGTCGGCCCATGGCTGCCGGAGCCGGTGCCGACCGCGCGCGGTGAACTCGGTCCGCTGGAGACCGTCGAAGAGCGCGAACTGGTCTCCCTCGCGCTGCTGACCGCGCTGGAGCGGCTGACCCCGATCGAGCGCGCCGTCTTCGTGCTGCGCGAGGCATTCGGGTACGCGCACCGCGAGATCGCCGACATGCTCGACGTGACCGAGACCAACTCCCAGCAGATCTTCCGCCGGGCGGGCCTGCGCGTGCGAGAAGGCAAGGCGCGCTTCGATATTTCGGCCGAGCATGCCCGCGAACTGGTCGAACGGTTCACGAAGGCGGCACGCGAAGGTGATGTCGAGTCGCTGGAGCGGTTGCTCGCCGCCGACGTGAGCGCGACGGCCGACGGCGGCGGCAAGATCAACGCGGCACGGCGCCCGGTGCACGGCGCGAACAATGTGGCGCGCTACCTGGCGGGCCTGTTGCGCTGGGAGGTGCCGGGAATGCGGCTGCTGGTGGAAGAGGTCAACGGCGCGCCCGCCGTGGTCGCGCGCGTGGACGGCGCGCCACTGCTCGTGATGGGCATCGATGTGGCCGACGGCGTGGTCACCGCGCTGCGGTTGATCGTCAATCCGGACAAATTGTCCTACTTCGCCGAGTCGAGCGGGCCGGATGGCGGCGTCGGCGCGCTGCCCGACCGGCGCCACCACCGGCTGTGACGCGCTTCACCGCCGGGGTTGTCAGGATCGGGGGGCCTGTCCGGTCTGAAGGGTGATGGCCGATCGAAAGGAGCCACATCATGACCGGACAGCATCGGATCGTTGTTCTCGGCGCGGGGTACGCGGGGTTGGCGGCGGCACGCAGGCTCGCTCGCACGGCGCGGGGCGCGCGGATCACCGTGGTGGACGCTCACGAGTCGTTCGTCGAGCGAGTACGACTGCACCAGCAGGCGGCAGGGCAACGGATTTCCTCGTGGGATCTGCGGGAAGCGCTGGAAAGCAAGAAGATCGGTTTCGTGCGCGCCATGGCGACGGACATCGACACGGCTGCGAAGCGCGTGGTGCTCGACGTGGCACCCGCCCTCGACTACGACATCCTGATCTACGCTCTCGGCAGCGTCGCCGATGCCGAGAGCGTCCCCGGCGTGGCGGAGCACGCGTATTCGGTCGCGACGCAAGAAGACGTGCACGCGCTGTCGGCTGTCCGCGGACCCGTGGCGATCGTCGGGGCCGGGGCGACGGGGATCGAACTGGCGGCGGAACTGGCCGAGTCGCACCCGGGGACCAAGGTGCTGTTGCTCGGCTCGGAGGAACCGGGCGCCTGGCTCTCGGCGCGGGCGCAGGCGCACATCAGGCGGACCTTGGAACGTCTGGGGGTCGAGATCCGGTCCGGCGCCAAGGTGATCGAGGTTTCGCCCGAGGGGCCGCGCTTGGCGGACGGTTCGCTGGTCGAGGCCGCTACCACTGTGTGGACCACCGGTTTTCGCGTGCCCGCCCTCGCCGCGCGCGCCGGCTTGGCGGTGGATTCCGACGGCCGGGTGCTGACCGACGTCACCCTGCGTTCGGTGTCGCACCCGGACATCTACGCGGCGGGGGACGCGGCCGTCATCGCGGGACCGGGCGGGCGTGACCTGCGCATGGCCTGTGCTACGGCCCTGCCCACCGGCAAGCACGCGGCCGACGCCGCCGTCGCCCGGATGCGCGGCCGCGAGCCTGCGCCGCTGCGGTTCCGCTATGTGCTGCAGTGCATCAGCCTCGGGCGGCGCGACGCGGTAGTCCAGGCCGTGCACGCCGACGACACTCCTGCCCGGATCGTGCTGACCGGACGGACGGGCGCATGGGTGAAGGAGCGGATCGTGCGCAGCGCGGTCTGGGCTGCCAGACCCTGAGGCGGCAATCGTCAACTACTGGTTGACGACGCGCTGTCGTCAACCTATGGTTGACGCATGACCTCACAATTCCGCCTCGACGATTTGATCGAAGGCATCAAGAAAGCCCGCCCCGACAACGTGCTCGAGCAGCTGTCCGACGCCGTCGTCGTGGCCAATCACCTCGACGAGGTGGCCGACCACTTGATCGGCCACTTCGTGGACCAAGCCCGTCGCTCCGGCGCCTCGTGGACCGACATCGGCGCGAGCATGGGCGTCAGCAAACAGGCCGCGCAGAAGCGGTTCGTGCCCAAAGCGCCCGATCCGGCCGCCGCCTCGGCCATGGACCCGAACGCGGGCTTCGCGCGGTTCACCCCGCGGGCGCGCGCGGTCGTGATGGCGGCGCAGGAGGCCGCGCGCACCGCGGGCAACAAGGAGATCGCGCTCGGGCACGTGGTGCTGGGACTGCTCACGGAACCGGAGGGACTCGCGGTGCACGAGCTCGTCCACCAGGGCGTCTCCCTCGATGTGCTGTCCGCCGCGGCGTCGGCGTCCCTGCCGCCGAGCGAGGGGGAGGTCCCCACGCTCATCCCGTTCGGCCCGGACGCCAAGAAAGTACTCGAGCTCACCTTCCGCGAGGCGCTTCGCCTCGGGCACAACTACATCGGCACCGAGCACGTCCTGCTCGCGCTGCTGGAACAGGAGAACGGCGCCGGTCTGCTCAGCGATCTCGGCGTCGACAAGGCCAGGGCCGAGACGCATTTGGGCGAGCTGCTCGCGACGTTCACCTCCGGGCAATCCTGATCCCCGATGAGCGGCGGGAAGCTCCGCGCGGGGATCGTACTCGCTGTCACGGTGGCCCTACTGGTGATCACCGAGTCTTCGCGAGCGGATTCCGGTCACCGAATACGCAACGCCGTCAACGGGATGCGTGGCGCGCACAGCGCACGGGTGCGCCGTCGCCGGGCGCTGCGCACCCGAGGAGCGTGGAGCGCCGGGCCGCCCCGGCGCGCTCCGGTCGAACGACGGATGATGCACGCGGCTTGATCACCCTCGCCCCGCCAGGCCGCCTCCCCAGCGCGGCCATCGAGCTTGCGGCTTCGGCTCGGTGATCAAAGGCTCGCGGTGGATATCGGTGACGTACAGGGGAAGCCGCGGTTGGAGTTCGGCGAGCAGGGAAAGGGCGCGCCCACCTTGCGCGGCTCGGTATTCCCGCATGGTCAGCCCGACGATCTGCAAGAACAGGACGCGGCCGTGCGGGGTGTGGATGCTGCCCAGTTCCGGGTCGACCGCGAAGCAGACGGCGTGATTGGTGCAGTCGGCACGTCCCGCCGCGATCGGCCCGTTCGCTTTGATGGTGTGTCCGGGCTCGAACCACTTGCCCGACTGGAAGACGTAGCGGGCGAGGTTCTGCACGAAGTTCGTCGGCCACACCGGCGGTTCGGTCTCGTCGGGCCTGCGTGCCAAGCGGAAGGTGAACTCGAAGCCCCACCCGGACTCCGCCGGGTTGTCCCATTCCTTCTCGTACAGCTCGGTCATGCCGTAGCTGATGTAGTGCCAGTGCGGCACCGGTTCGGTGCGGGCGTAGGCGCTGATCCCGTCGAGCGGGTCGGACCCGCCGAGAGACCACGGTTGGTCGGACGCCCAGTGGAAGGGCTCGATATCGCCGTACAGCGGCCGCAACGCCTCATCGATGGCATCCCAGCCGGGTTTTTCACTCACCCAGCCACCATAGGCAGGGCGCATCCGGCCGACGCCGGGGCGTCGAACGCTTCGCCGGGTCAGGCGTCCGGCACGTTGCGGGCGAGCTCCTCCAGCCAGGCCGCCGCCGAGGCGTCGCTCGGCGCTCGCCAATCGCCGCGCGGCGAGAGCGAACCGCCGGAGCCGACCTTGGGCGCGTTCGGCAGCGTCGAGCGCTTGAACTGGCTGGTCTGCACGAAGCGCAGCAAGAACTCGCCCAGCCAGTGCTTGATCGTGGCGAGGTCGTAGGCGTTGCGCTGGTCGGCGGGGACGAGATCGGGCCAGCGGCCGGTCGCGGGATCGGACCAGGCGTGCCTGGCCAGGTAGGCGACGCGACTGGGCCGGTAGCCGAAGCGCAGCACGTAGTAGAGGTGGAAGTCCTGCAACTCGTACGGGCCGACCGTAGCCTCGGAACTCTGGGCCGGCGCGGAGGAGTCGGCATGCGGGATCAGCTCGGGGGAGATCTCGGTGCGCAGAATCGACGACAGCACCGCACCCGCTTCGGGCCCGAGCTGATCGGTGTCCATCGCCCAGGTGATCAGGTACTTGATCAGGGTCTTGGGTACCGAGGCGTTCACGCTGTAGTGCGCCATGTGGTCCCCGACGCCGAAGGTGCACCAGCCGAGCGCGAGTTCGCTCAGGTCCCCGGTGCCGACGACGAGCGCGCCGTGCATGTTGGCCAGCCGGAACAGATGCGAGGTCCGCTCGCCCGCCTGCACGTTCTCGTAGGTGATGTCGTACTGCGGCGTCCCGTCGGCCGCGGGGTGGCCGAGGTCGCGCAGCATCTGCGTGGCCGAGGGCCGGATGTCGATCTCGCGTGCCGTGACGCCGAGGGCGGCCATCAGGCGGTGCGCGTCGGTCCTGGTCCTGGTGCTGGTCGCGAATCCGGGCATGGTGTAGGCCAAGACGTTCGCCCGCGGCAGGCCGAGCCGGTCCATCGTCTTGGCCGCCACGATCAGCGCCTGGGTGGAGTCCAATCCGCCGGATACTCCGATTACCACGCGCTCGAGGCCGGTGGAGCGCAACCGCGTGCTCAGGCCCTCGACCTGAATGTGGTGCACCTCGGCGCAGCGCTCGCTGCGTACGGCCGGGTCGGCGGGGACGTAGGGGAAGCGCTCGATCTCGCGGCGCAGTGTGACCGGCTCCTCGGGGACCGGCAGCCGCACGTCGATGCGTCGCATCGTGACCAGCCGGTCGCGGTGGTCGTGCACGTTGTCGGCGAAGGCTGTGGTGCGCAGGCGATCCGCGGCGAGGCGGCGCAAGTCCAGGTCGGCGGTGACCAGCTGGGGATGATCGGCGAACCGCTCGCCCTCCGCGAGCAGATCGCCGTTCTCGCAGATCACCGCCTGCCCGTCCCAGGCGAGGTCGGTGGTGGACTCGCCGGTCCCGGCGGCGGAATACAGATACGCGGCGAGGTAGCGCGCCGAATGGGAGGTGCACAGCGACCGGCGGTAGTCCGCCTTCCCGATCACGATATTGCTCGCGGACAGGTTGACCAGCACGGTCGCACCGGCCAGCGCGGCGAAGCCGCTCGGCGGCAACGGAACCCACCCGTCCTCGCAGATCTCCAGATGGAAGACGAAGTCCTCCAGGTTGGTCGCGCGGAACAGCAGATCGGAGCCGAACGGCGCTCGATGCCCGGCGACGGTGATGTGATCCTCCAGCGCTTCCCGCGCCGCAGCGAACTGGCGCTTCTCGTAGAACTCGCGATAGTTCGGCAGGTAGCTCTTCGGCGCGACGCCGAGCACGAGGCCCCGGCAGATCGCGATCGCGCAGTTGAACAACCTGCCTTGGGCCCGTACCGGGGCGCCCACCACGAGAACCGTGTCGAGGTCCGTGCTGGCCGCGACGAGCCTGGCGAGCGCCGCTTCGACCGCCGCGTCCAGCGCGTCCTGGTGGAACAGGTCGTCGGCGGTGTAGGAGGACAAGCCCAGCTCGGGGAACACCGTCAGCACGGCGTCCGCGGACGCGGCCTGGGCGGCCAGTTCCACGGTCTGCTCCACGTTGTAGGCGGGGTCGCCCACCCGTACCCGGGGTACCGCGACCGCCACCCGCGCGAATCCGTGGCGGTACAGCGAATCGAACGGCAGGGCGGTCACCGGCTCCCCTCTCGGGATCGGGTTGATCATGGTCGCACCCGGAATCTACGCCGCCACGGCCGTGCGGGCGCGGCGTCCGAATGCCGAAGGTCACCGGGGCGGCGTTCTGAACTGCGCTTTCGCCGTCGGCGCCGGAACGGGCGAATCGTAGGTCGGGCAGAGGCGAACCGCTGGCGGCTAAGCTATAGCAATGGCGGATGAAACGGATTCCGACCTAATAGCGGGGGAACGGCGCGCAGATCTGCTGCGCGCGCTTTCGTATGTGTCCACCGAGTCCCAACCGGACGGCAGCTACGTGGTGAACGGCGACCTGCCGCCCGACGTCGCGCCGCCCTTCATCCGCGCCATCATGCGCGTGGAGGCGGAGTTGCTGCTGCACGACGCCGAGCTCGTCACCGTCGAGGGCGGGGAGCCCCGCACGCCCGAGGAACGCCGCACCGACGCCTTCGTCGCGCTGGTCCTGCGCGTCGACGACCGGTATTGACCGGCGCGGCGGCGCCGGGGACCTTGCACTCGCCACCCTCGAGTGCTAAAAATGCTTTTGGCACTCTCGACCTGTGAGTGCCAGGTCGGGACGGTGAGACCGGGTTCCATCGACACCCTCGGTCGTCCGTCGCGGGCACCGAACCTGGCCAGCGTAACTGGGGCGACCCAACCAGCGGTCGTCCTGTGTGTCAGCCATACACATGGAGGATCTCAACAACGCCATGGCCAAGACAATTGCGTATGACGAAGAGGCCCGCCGCGGCCTCGAGCGGGGTCTCAACAGCCTCGCCGACGCGGTCAAGGTGACGCTGGGCCCCAAGGGTCGCAACGTTGTCCTGGAGAAGAAGTGGGGCGCTCCCACGATCACCAACGATGGTGTGTCCATCGCCAAGGAGATCGAGCTGGAGGACCCGTACGAGAAGATCGGCGCCGAGCTGGTCAAGGAAGTCGCCAAGAAGACCGACGACGTCGCGGGCGACGGCACCACCACCGCCACCGTGCTCGCCCAGGCGCTGGTGCGCGAGGGTCTGCGCAACGTCGCGGCCGGCGCGAACCCGCTGGGCCTGAAGCGGGGCATCGAGAAGGCCGTCGAGGCCGTCACCGCCAAGCTGCTCGACACCGCCAAGGAGATCGACACCAAGGAGCAGATCGCTGCTACCGCGGGCATCTCGGCGGGCGACTCGTCCATCGGTGAGCTGATCGCCGAGGCCATGGACAAGGTCGGCAAGGAAGGCGTCATCACCGTCGAGGAGAGCAACACCTTCGGCCTCCAGCTGGAGCTGACCGAGGGTATGCGCTTCGACAAGGGCTACATCTCCGGTTACTTCGTCACCGACCCGGAGCGTCAGGAAGCGGTCCTCGAGGACCCGTACATCCTGCTGGTCGGCTCCAAGGTCTCCACCGTCAAGGACCTGCTGCCGCTGCTGGAGAAGGTCATCCAGGCGGGCAAGCCGCTGCTGATCATCGCCGAGGACGTCGAGGGCGAGGCCCTGTCGACCCTGGTCGTGAACAAGATCCGCGGCACCTTCAAGTCCGTCGCCGTCAAGGCGCCCGGCTTCGGCGACCGCCGTAAGGCGCAGCTGGCCGACATCGGCATCCTGACCGGTGGCGAGGTCATCACCGAAGAGGTCGGTCTCTCGCTGGAGAACGCCGGTCTCGAGCTGCTCGGTCAGGCGCGCAAGGTCGTCGTCACCAAGGACGAGACCACCATCGTCGAGGGCGCGGGTGACCCGGAGGCCATCAAGGGCCGGGTCGCGCAGATCCGCACCGAGATCGAGAACTCCGACTCGGACTACGACCGCGAGAAGCTGCAGGAGCGCTTGGCCAAGCTGGCCGGCGGTGTCGCGGTGATCAAGGCGGGCGCGGCCACCGAGGTGGAGCTCAAGGAGCGCAAGCACCGCATCGAGGACGCCGTCCGCAACGCGAAGGCCGCCGTCGAGGAGGGCATCGTCGCCGGTGGTGGCGTCGCCCTGCTGCAGTCGGCTCCGGCGCTGGACGAGCTGAAGCTCACCGGTGACGAGGCCACCGGCGCGAACATCGTCCGGGTCGCGCTGTCGGCTCCGCTGAAGCAGATCGCGTTCAACGCGGGCCTCGAGCCCGGCGTCGTCGCCGAGAAGGTCTCCAACCTGCCCGCGGGTCACGGCCTGAACGCCGACTCGGGCGAGTACGAGGACCTGCTGGCCGCCGGCGTCGCCGACCCGGTCAAGGTCACCCGCTCGGCGCTGCAGAACGCGGCCTCGATCGCGGCCCTGTTCCTGACCACGGAGGCCGTCGTCGCCGACAAGCCGGAGAAGGCCGCCGCTCCCGCCGGCGACCCGACCGGTGGCATGGGCGGCATGGACTTCTGAGTCCGGCCACCCGGCAGCACATTTCGAACCGGAAGCCGGCCCACCGCGAGGTGGGCCGGCTTCCGGCGTTTCCGCTCAGATCCCGTCGAGGGTGACGACGGCGAACGGCGTCTGCGGGCTGCCTGGCCCCATCGGACCGCCCTTGTCGAATTGGGAGGAGACGATCAGGGTGCGGTCACCGGCGCGGGCCAGAGTCGTAGGGATGGAAAGCGCTTCGTCGGTGCGCTGCTGCGCCAGCGCCGCGGTGGCGCCGTCGTCGGAGACGCTCCAGCGGCTGATGGTGTTGGTCGTGTTGTGCGCTGCCCACAGCGTGCCGTCGCGCAGTTCGAGGCCGTCGCCCTGCCGGAGATCACCGCCCCGAAGGGTGACTTCGCTGATCGCGCTCGCTTGCGGAGTCAACGCGATGCGGTAGAGGTCGCCGCGCGGCATGTCGACCGTGAGCAGATAGCGGCCCGCCGGATCGACGACGATGCCGTTCAGGCTGAAGGCGCCCGGTTCGATCGGCGGCAGAGCGGAGCGCAGGTCGAACCGCGGGGTCAGTTCGCCGCGCCCGCCCTGTGCTCTGGCAGCGGCGAGTTGGTCGGGGGTGACGCTGTAGACGACCGCTCGGATGCTGTCGGTCAGATACGCGGTGCCGTCCGGGGCGATGGCGAGATCGTTCACGAAGCGCGGGTCGGGGCCGGGCACGGTGAAGTCGGCCAGCAGCGCGCGAGTCGCGAGGTCGTAGACCGCGACTCCCGTGGTCGAGTCGGTGACCCAGAGCCGGCCCGCCGCGTCGACTTCCAAGCCGTTGGCGGTTTTGTGATCGTTGGCGCCTTCGGGCAGGAAGACCTCGGCTCGACGGGTGTTCGGAGTCGCGCGGTAGACCGCCCCGGTGGTGTAGGAGCCGACGTAGCTGTCGCCGGTGCGCTCGTCCACCGCGATGCCCTCCGGGTAGACATGCTCGCCCGGCAGTGCGTAGGCGGTGTGGACGGCGGTGGCGGGCGCGTCGCTCGCGCCGCAGGCCACAAGCGTGACGCAGGCGCTCGCGGACGCCAGGCTCGACAGCAGGCGGCGGGACAGGGCGTGGGACATCGGTCTACCTCTTCGAGTCAGGGCGATCGAATCGACTTACATCGTTCTATGTCATAGAACATAAGTTAGAACTCTAATATCAGTCAAGGGTTGAATAATAGATCAGGCGGATAGCATGCGTTCATGACGTCCATGCCCGCCGCCGAACGGATCGGCTCGTATCTCAAACGTGCCGAGCAATCCCTCAACGCGGCCAAGAACGCCGCGTTGAAGCCGGCGGGCGTCACCGTCCCCCAGTACGCCGCGCTGCTGTACCTCGCCGAGAATCCCGGCATCTCGGCCGCCGCCCTGGCGCGGCTGTGCGGCGTCACCCCACCGTCGATGAACACCGTGTTGAGCAATCTGCAAGACCGTGGCCTAATCGAGCGCACACCGCACCCGTGGCACAAGAACGTCCTGGAGACCACGTTGACCGAGCAAGGCACGGCGCTCATGCGCGAGGCGGACGCCCGCGCGATCCGCGTCGAACGCGCCTTGGCCGAGGAATTCACCGCCGCCGAACGAGCGACGTTGCAAGACCTGCTCACTCGATGCGCCGACCGACTGGACTCGATCCGTCCCGACCCGGCCTCGTAGCCGCGGCTCCCGGCGTCTGGCGGGGGTGGCGGTCGTACGCTGAAGCCATGCCGGACCGCGATCGGATTCAGGGCGTGCTCTACGACATCGACGGCGTCCTGGTGACCTCCTGGCAGGAGATCGAGGGCGCCGCCGCCGCGGTGCGCCGGATCCGGGACAGCGGGCTGCGCCGCGCCTTCCTGACGAACACCACCTCGCGCACCTGCGCCGAGATCGCGGAACGACTGTGCGACACCGGTATCGAGGTCGACGGCGCCGAAATCGTCACCGCCGCACGCCTGACCGCCGAGTTCGTGCGCGGCCGCTACCCTGACGCCACCGTCTGGGTGCTCAATCACGGCGACATCGCGGCGGACCTCACCGGTCTGCCGCTCGACGACGATCATCCCGACGTCGTCGTGATCGGCGGAGCCGGACCGGAATTCACCCATGCGGCGCTGAGCCGGGTGGCGGAACTGATGCTGGACGGCGTGCCCGTCGTCGCCATGCACAGCGGGCTGACCTGGGCGACGGCGGAGGGTCTGCGCATCGACGCGGGCGCCTACCTACCCGGCTTGGAAGCGGCGGGCAACGCCCGTATCGAGGTGGTCGGCAAGCCGGCCGCGACAGGATTCCGGACCGCCGCGGCGCTGATGCGCCTGGACCCGGCGCAAGTCCTGATGATCGGTGACGACCTGCACTCGGATGTGCTTGCGGCGCAAGACGCGGGTTTGACCGGCGTCCTGGTACGCACCGGAAAGTTCCGGTCCGGTGTGCTCGCTTCGGCCGACCGCGCGCCCGATCACGTTCTCGATTCCGTGGCCGCGCTGCCGGAATTATTGGGTGTTCCGACAAAGTGGGCGAACCGGCCGTAACCGACGAATCGGAATGGAACAAAAAATTCTACAGTTTCCCTCTAAAATTGCCCGCATCACAAGGTGTCTCGGTATGGTCTGTTTCGGCAAATAGCCAGTGACAAGGAAAGTTCAACGGTCAGATCGGAGTTGCCGGATGTTCGATCCGCTGATGAGCGTGCTAGTGCGCAGGCTACTATGGTCGCCGGGCTCAGGCTCGGCGACCGATCAATGAGGTAGCAACTGCTCAGCCAACTTTCGGCTAATTGTTGTTCCGCCGAGGGTTGTAACGAAGGGCCCGATCGATGACGATGAGTTCGGGCCCTTCTGTATTGTCTGCCCCAATGTCACAGGATGCGAATACAGGTCGAATGTATGCCGGGCAACCCGTCGAGGACCGGCAGCGTCAGCGGCGTGCGCGTTTTCTGGAGTCAGGCCTGACGGTCTTCGCACGAGACGGCTACGCCAACAGTTCGGTCGGCGCCATCTGCAAGGACGCCGGACTCTCCTCGCGACAGTTCTACGAGGAGTTCACCGGTCGCGAGTCGCTACTCCTAGAACTCTACGAGCAGATCGACCGGGAGTCGCGGGACGCCGTGAAGAAGGCGCTGGACGCGAAGTCCGGCGCCAAGGCGCTGGACGTCATCGACGCCGCCGTGCGCGCCTACGTCGAATCCCTCGGATCCGATCCGCGTAAGGCGCGCGTCGCCCTGGTCGAAGTGGTCGGGGCGGGCCCGAAGGTGGAGAAGTTCCGCCTCGCGGTGCGCCGGGAGTGGGGTTCGTTGCTGGCGGGCGCCGCCGAAGACGCCGCGCTGCACGGTGAGATACCCACCGGCGACTACGAGATGCGCATGCTCGCCACCATCGGCGCCGTCAACTACGTGGTCGACTCGTGGAGCGGCGCGGAGCCGCGCCCGCCGCTCGACGACGTCATCCGGGTGCTGAGCAGAGTGATCATCGGCGCGGTCCGCGCCTAGCGTCCCGGCCTGCGCGACCAGGGGCGACGGGCGCGGTAGCGTGCGAACATGCAGACAGTTCCGATCCAGATGCCGGACGGCACCACGGTTCCGGTGCGGTTGATACCCGCCGAGGGCGCGCACCGGCACCCGGTCACCCCCGACGCACCGCGCCCGGTCCTGGTGATCGTGCCGGGGCTCGGCGTTCCGGGGGGTTACTACGAACTGTTCGCCTCGGGTCTGGCGGCGCGTGGATTCGACGTGGCGATCGGCGAGATGCGCGGCAACGGCGACAGCAGGCCGAGGCCGAGTTCCGCCAGCACCTTCGGCTACCACGAACTGGTCTCGGTGGACTTCCCCGCGATCTTCGAGGTGGTCCGCGAGCAGTTCCCGGACAGCACGCCCTACCTGCTCGGTCACAGCATGGGCGGCCAGCTCGGCGTCATGTACGCCGCGCGCATCCGGGGCAGGCTGGGCGGGCTGATCCTGGTGGCGTCGGGCACCCCGTATTACCGTGGCTACCGGGGACTTTCGGGTCCGGGCATGCTGGTCGGCACCGCGGCGATGTCGCTGACGGCGAACCTGGCGGGCTTCTGGCCCGGCGACCGCGTGTCGATGGGTTTCGGCCGCCAGTCCAAGGTCCTGATCTCGGACTGGGCCCGGCTGGCGCGCACCGGCCGGTTCGTACCCGTCGGCGCGGACATCGATTACGAGGAACGCATCGCCAGGCTGAAACTGCCGGTGCTGTCGATCACGATGACCGGCGACGACCTCACCCCGCCCAGCTCCGCCGAGCACCTGCTGGAGAAGCTGCCCAACGCCGAGGTGACGCGCTGGCGTCAGCCGGAACCGCTGGGCCACAACGGCTGGATCCGCCAGTACACCAGCACCGTCGACCAGATCGAGAAGTGGCTGCGCGACCGATAGCCGAACCTGCGCCTTCGCTGGACCGTGCGCAGGCCGCCGCGCCGTGCGCGGGAACGGAACGGACTGCGCACGGCTGCGTCGATTGATCAGGCGCGTCGATTGATCAGGCGCGTCGATTGATCAGGCGCGTCGATTGATCAGGCGCGTCGATTGATCAGGCGCGGCGTTCGATCAACATCTGCGTGAAGAACTCGTAGATCAGCGCCGCCTGGAAAGCCGACTGCTTGTTGTCGGCGGCGCCGCCGTGACCGCCCTCGATGTTCTCGTGATACCAGAACTCGTGGCCCTGCTCCTCCAGCAGCGCGGCCATTTTCCGGGCGTGGCCGGGGTGCACCCGGTCGTCCCTGGTGGAGGTGGTGAGCAGGATCGGCGGGTAGGCGCGGTCGGCGCGAGCGTTCTGGTAGGGCGAGTACTTGCTGATGTACTCCCATTCCTCCGGCTTGTCGGGGTCGCCGTACTCGGCCATCCACGAGGCTCCCGCGAGCAGCAGGTGGTAGCGCTTCATGTCCAGCAACGGCACCTGGCAGACGATCGCGCCGAACAATTCCGGGTAGCGGGTCAGCATCACGCCCATGAGCAGTCCGCCGTTGCTGCCCCCCACCGCGCCGAGCTGATCGGCGGTGGTGACCCCGCGCGTGACGAGATCCTTGGCGATCGAGGAGAAGTCCTCGTAGACCTTGTGCCGGTTGGCTTTCTGCACCGAGGTGTGCCACTGCGGCCCGTACTCGCCGCCGCCGCGGATATTCGTCATCACCCACGTTCCGCCGCGCTCCAGCCAGCCCATGCCCGACGCGCCGCTGTAGGCGGGGGTGCGCGACACTTCGAAGCCGCCGTAGCCGGACATCACCGTCGGTCCCGGAACGTCTTTGCGGTCACCGCGCCGGATCACGAAGTACGGCACCATGGTGCCGTCGTCGGAGCGGGCGAAGAACTGCTCGGTCTCGACTCCGTCGGCGTCGAAGAACCCGGGCTCCTGCTTGAGCCGCTCGGTACGCCCGCCGACCGAACTCGTCAGCAGCGTCGCCGGAGTGGTGAATCCACTGGTGCTCAACATGAACTCGTCGCCGCCCTCCAGCGGGTCGAGGTTCAGCACGCTGGTGGTCGCCATCGACGGGGTGTCGGCCAGCGGTTCGCGGCGCCAGCCCTCCGTACCGGGGGTCAGCACGTAGAGCTCGGTCTGCACGTCCTCGAGCGTGACCAGCAACAGGTGATTCTCGGTCCAGCCGTAGCCGTGCAGCGCGGTGTGCGCGTCGGGGGTGAAGAGAACCTCGAATTCCCGTGCGCCGGCCAGGAACTTCTCGAAGTCGGTGGCCAGCAGCGCACCCGCGGGATAGCTCGCGCCGCCGACCTCCCAGGGCGACTTCAGCCGCACCAGCAGCCAATCCTTGTACCAGGATTCGCTGGCGTCGCTCGGGATGTCGAGATGCCGCAGCGTGCCGTCTTCCTCGAGCAGGTAGACCTCTTCGTTGAAGAAGTCGGTGGCGCGGCCGACGTAGTGCCGTTCGTAACCCGGAGTGCGGTCGTAACCCGCCGAGACCGCGACGTCACCGGGCTCGCCCTCGAAGACGGTCTTCGCCTCCGCCAGAGCGGTGCCGCGGCGCCACAGCTTCGCGATCCGCGGATACCCCGAATCGGTCAGCGAGCCCGGGCCGAAGTCGGTGCCCACGTACACCGAATCGATATCGATCCAGCGGATCTCCGACTTGGCCTCGGGCAGGAAATAGCCGCCGTCGGCCGGGTCGATGAATACCTTGCGCTCGATGTCGAACTCGCGCACCACCTTGGCGTCCGCGCCGCCGCGCGACAGGCTGATCAGCGCGCGGGACTGTTCGGGCCGCAGCACCCCGGCCCCGCCCCACACCCAGTTCTCGTCCTCGGCGGCGGCCAACGCGTCCACGTCGATCAGCACCTCCCAGTCCGGCGCGTCCTTGGCGTACTCGGCGAACGTGGTGCGCCGCCAGAGGCCGCGCGGGTGCTCGGCGTCCCGCCAGAAGTTGTAGAGCCAGCGGCCGCGGCGGCCGGGGTAGGCGATCTTGGCGTCCGTGTCGAGCATGGCGAGGATGCGGCGCTCCAGTTCGCGGAAGCGATCGGATTCGGCGAACCGGGCATGTACGACGGCATTGTGCGCGCGGGCCCAGTCCAGGGCACGCTCGTCGGTCACTTCTTCGAGCCAGAGGTAGGGGTCGGTCACGTTCTGCTCAACGCCGCTCATCCCCACATTGTTGCCGAGCCCTGCCGCGGCGGGGTCACCAGGAGTGCGCTACGTCCACCACGACGCGCGATCCGTTGCCCGGCCCGCCGAGGGTGTGCACCTTGACCGGCAACCGGGCGCGCGTACCCAGACCGACCGTGGTCTGGCCTTCGAAGGAACCGGCCCACGACACCTGGCGGAAGGTCCGGTAGTCCCGCACGTCGGCGAGTTCGGCCCGGTTCGCGGGGTTGTAGGTGGGGGTGAACGCGTCGTCGTGGGCGGGGGCGTTGACGGTGATGCTCAGGAACGCCGCGCCGCGCAACGGGACAGGTGCGCCGGAGCCGTCCATGACCACCCGCTCGACGTAGCCGACGTGGTAGCCCGTCGCGGGCCCGGCGATGTCGAAGACCAAGCGGTCGAAGCAGTCGTGCCGCCCGGCGCGCACGCCGGTCAGCGGCGCGGGCGTTCGTGCCTGGCTCACCTTGGGGATCGAGCCCCAGCCGGAGGCGCACTCCGGGGCGGCGGAGGCGGGGACGGGCGCGATCCAGAGACCGGCGAATGTCACGAAGGAGAAGAACAGGAGAAGCAAGCGACGCATGGCCGCACCGCCTTCGGGGCACAGGAGTATTGATGCGTAATATGCATCGGTCATCGCGGGCGCCCTGTTACAGCTGCAGCGACCCAAAAGCGTTGTCGAACGCGGCAACTCGGCCACTGTGTGGCGCATCGAGGCTCATCGTTTGCTGTCTGCGGACGCCCGCTGCGACCGGACAGTAGGATCGCTGCTCCGAGGCCGATCCGACCAGGAGGTTCGAGGTTGCCACCACTGCTGAGGTTGCCACCACTGCTATGGGAGCAGCACTGCTGTCTACCGCTGTCGCCCGCCGCGCGCATCGGCGACCTCGCGCGCTACCCGGCCGGGTCCTACCTGTCGGTGAACGTCGGGTACTCCCGGCAGTCGACCGACGACTCCCTGGCCCTGCTGCGCCGTTTCCGCCGGGAGGCGCAGGCGGACGACCGGTTCCGCCTGGTCCGCACCGTGGACGACATCGGCGATCCTGGCACCATCGGGCTGGCGTTCGATCTGGAGGACGCCGGGCCGCTCGGCGGCGACCTGGACAACGTCGCGCGGTTCTACGAGTTCGGCGTGCGCTCGCTGCTGCCCACCTACAACCACGCCAACGCCGCGGGCTGTGGGTGTCTGGACACCGAGGACACCGGACTCACCGGGTACGGGCGCGACCTCGTACACACGCTCAACGAAGCCGGGATGTTCGCGGACGGGTCGCACTGTTCCCGGCGCACCGGGCTGGAGATCGCCGAGCTGAGTGTCGTCCCGATGATCTACAGCCACTCGAACTTCGCCGCGCTGTGGGAGCATCCGCGCAATATCACCGACGAGCAGGCGCGAGCCTGCGCGGCGACCGGCGGCGTGATCGGGATCAACGGCGTGGGAATCTTCCTCGGCCGCAACGCTCCTGGCGAGCGTGCCGAACGGATCGAGGCGATGGCGCGGCACATCGAGTACGGCGCCGAACTCGTCGGAATCGAGCACATCGGGATCGGTTCGGACTACTCCTTCGACGCCGAGGACTTCAACGCCGAAATGCGGCAGAATCCGCACGCCTTCTCCGAGGCATACACGAAATGGGGTCCGTTGCAGTGGGTTCCGCCGGAAGATCTGCTCGGCGCCGCCGACGTGCCCGGCCTCGCCGAGGCGCTGGCCCGGCGCGGGTTCACCGCTGCGGATCTGGCGGCGGTATTCGGTGAGAACTTCCGGCGCGCCGCCGCGCTGGTGTGGAGGAATTGAAGGCCACAGGTGATGCGGAACCGCATGGGCGGATCCGGGTACCGACGGCGATGTAGTCGAGGCGATTTCAGCAAGGCTGGACCCGTTGCTCTGAGCGGCGCAACCGTATCGGGAGGATGTCGAATGCGCTGCGGTAGGAAATGGTCTGTACGACAGCGATACCGGTCGGCCTCTTTACCTGTCGTTAAGGATTTCGCAAGTCTGATCGGCGAGTGTGATCGCGAATCCGCCGGTCGGTACGAGAACTTGACAAGACTCGGACTGTGCGGCCGGATTTCCATTGCGGCAGTGATTTCGATGTCGAACGGAGCCTTGATGATCACCACCCGCCTCGCCCTCCTGGGGCTTCCCGCGCTCGTGCTGGCCGCTGTTGCCGGTCCGGCGACGACTCCCGTCGCCGCGGCGCAAAACCCGCTGCCGACTTACACGTGCCGATACACGCCCATCGAGCACTACTTCGTAGTATTGAACTCCATGAGGGGGCGCAAATGCACGGCGTCACCGGGCGCCCCGCTGGACGATATTTATTTCTACCCCGTCAGGATGGAAAACGGCCTCACCGGTGAGAAATGGGACTGCGGCGCCGCATTCGTGTACCTCGACAATCCGATCCACCCGGGAATGTCTCAGTACGACGCGGAGCAGGTGCTCAACGCCGGGGTCGACGCGAGCAACTGCCGCCCGATCTGACCGCGCGACGCAAACGATGCAGCATGCGAGCCGCCTCTTCTGATAATTGCCGATTTCTATTCGGAACGAGAAACACGATGATCACGACTCCCCTGTTCCGCCTCGGGCTGCCCGCACTCGTGCTGGCCGCCACCGCCTGTCTGATGACCGACGCCACCGCTGCCGCGCAAGCCCTGCCGACCTACACCTGCAAATACACGCTCGACGAACCGCATTTCGGATCCGTGAAAGGCCGCGAATGCACTTCCTCGGGGGGTGCCCCACTGGGCGGTTGGCACATGATCACTTTCCAAATGGAAAACAGTGCGACCGGTGAAAAGTGGGTATGCGGCACCGTCGAGGCGGCCTTGATTCCATACTATCTGGACAAAGTCGATCCGGATTACTCCGATATCGAACGGGCCTACGGTCGTGGGGCGGACGCGAGTGTCTGTGACCGCTTGCTGAACTGAGCCCGATCACCTGCGGGTGGGGCCGAATCTCGCATCGACACCGGTCGGCCGCGCCGACGCCTCGCCCCCACCCAGCCAGGTGGTCCCACCGAACCCTGCCATGGAGGCACATCGCCGTAGGACCTACTCGTGTTTTGCCACAGCCATGTAGCACTCGCGAGACATGTCGGGGATTGTGTCGTGCCCGTGCCGGTCTTACCGGAACTATTAGTCCGTCGACCGACGCGAAGCCAGCCGTATCTAATAGGGGCTTGTGATTCTCGATTCGGCCGCGCATGGTCGAACACCATGCGAACCGAAACCACCCGCACCCGTCTCCACAGGGCTGTGACAACTGTCATCATCGGGTTGACGCTGGCCGTGGCCGGAGCCCCTGCCGCGTCGGCCTTCCCCGGCCAACCCGCTACCGCTGGTTCGGTAGCGTCGCCGGTCGATTCCGGATCCTCATCCGGCTCGGGCTATCTGCTGGAAGCGGCCCTCAACGCCCTCTGCGCCCTGACCGGCTCACGACCGACCTGCTGGGGTAGCGTCCCCAGCGTGTGACGCACCTGTAGTGCGTACGTCTGGCCACAACTAGCGGCCGGACACCCCCCGCCGAGGCAGCCCAGACACAGGTCCGGTCGACCGTGCGGTATTCATCGGCCGCGAAGCGGGGCGGGAACAGGCAGTCCTCGCCCGTCGAGTCTGTTGGCTCACAAAGAAGCTCGCCATGGGTATCGGCCCGGGGTGTCACACGCACGATCCATCCGTCGTCGACGACGAGTTCCAGCCGATCCGCCACGTCGAACGTCTGCCCGACCGCCAGCGCGGTCGCAGGGAGTACAGCACTCTCCTCGATGTCCGTGAGCTATAACTGGGCGCGCATGATCTCTACCCGCGCGTGGCAGGACACCGGCGCGAATTCATGTCGAATGCAACGTGAATTCGGCAGTGTATTGCACGTTGCCTGGCGCGGTGGTGTGTCCATTGGTCGCGGTAAACGCGCAGCGCGCGTGAAGACGATACGTGGTGTCGAGTCGAAGGTCGGTGACGACCGAATGCCACCAGTAATCGGCGGGAATACTGCTGTGGGAGTCGTTGACTGGCCTATAGTCGCCCTCGCAATAGTCCTCGACCCAGCTTGCCGCAGCCGCCCTGTGCCGCTCGCGAGACAAGTCGGGGGATTACGCCAGCCGGACCAGCATTTTGCCGGTGTTGGCGCCGGAGAGGACGCCGAGGAATGCGGCGGGGGCCTGTTCCAGGCCGTTGTACACGGTGTGCCTGGTGCGTAGGGTGCCGTCCGTCAGCCAGCCGGCGGCCTTGGTGATGTACTCGCCGAAGATCGGGAAATAGCTGCTGACCAGCATGCCGCGTAGCGAGAGCTCCCTGGTCGCGGCGAGATACAGGTCGGGGCCCGCTTCGGCGGTGGGGCCGTTGTACCCGCTGACCGCGCCGACCAGCGCGATGCGGCCGGTGGGCCGCATGGCCTCTACCGCGACGCGCAGGTGTTCCCCCCCGACGCTGTCGAGATACACGTTTATGCCTTCGGGGGCAGCCGACGTCAACTGTCCGGCGAGGTCACCTTTTCGGTAGTCGATGGCGGCGTCGAAACCGAACTCGTCGAGCAGCAGGGTGGTCTTGGCCGCGCCGCCCGCTGACCCGATGACCCGCGCCGCGCCGCGCTTCTTGGCGATCTGCCCCGCGACGCTGCCGACCGCGCCTGCCGCCGCGGAGATGAACACGGTGTCGCCGGAATCGACCCGGGCGACATCGGTCAGCGCCGCATAGGCGGTCAAGCCGGTGGTGCCGAGTGCGCCGAGATAGTGCTGCGGTGCGGCGAGCGAAGTGTCGACCGGCGTGGCGGTGGCGGCGTCGACCACCGAGTAGTCGCGCCAGCCCGCGAAATGGGTGACGGTCGCGCCGACCGGGATGCCGGATGCCGAGGCGATCACTTCGCCCACCGCCGAGCCTTCCAGCGCCGCGCCCACCTGGAACGGCGGGATGTAGGACGGACGGTCGTCCATCCGGCCGCGCATGTACGGGTCGACCGACATCCAGGTGTTGCGCACCAGGATCTGTCCTTCGCCGAGTTCGGGGATCGGGCGTTCGACCAGAGCGAAGTTCGCCGCCGTCGGCGCGCCGGTCGGGCGTGCGGCGAGGTGGAACTCACGCGCGGTGAGCGGGAGGGTCATGGCGGTGCCTTTCGTACGGCCGCGGGGCGGCCGGTTGTTCAGGATTCGCCGGATGCGATCCGGCACCGACGACGCTATGAGCGCCGAGGTCCCGCGCCCAGGTCCTCCGCCGCCATCAACCGGTCCGGACGCGCCGGGCGATCAGAGACCTGGCAGGAAGCGCTACCGCCCTCTGGCCCGCGACGGCGGTGAGCCGCTCCACCGCTGATAGGCCTTGCGCAGCGCGCGGTCGTCGGCGAACCCGAGCCGCCCCGCGATCGCGGCCGTGGTCAGCCGTCCCTCCGTCAGCAGGGTGCGCGCCCGCTCGTAGCGGACGCGGTCGTATTCCTTGCTCCACGTGGTGCCCTGCTCGGCCAGTTGGCGTTGCAGAGTGCGGGTGCTCACCGTCAGTCTGCGGGCAAGGGCGCCGAGTGAGGCATCGCCGTCATCGATCGCCGCCGCGATCGCCAGCCGCAAGGACTCCAGTGGTCCTGGGATCGGCCGGGCGGCGGCCAGCACCAGGTCGGCGTGGCTGCGCAGCAGTTCCGCCAGTCGGGGATCGGCGCCTACCAGCGGCGCTCGGGCATCGGCTTCGGCGAAGGTGATCGCGTCGAAGGGAGCGTCGAAGTCGATACGTGCGGTGCCGAACGCCTCGGTGAGGATCCGGTGGCCGGGCGGCGCGGAGCGACTGAGGACGACCCGTTCGGGGACCACGAGACGGCCGGTGGCTTCGCGGGCGCGGCGCAGGTAGTAGGCGAGCACGTATTCGGTGACCACGGAGACCGTCGCGGGGTCCGGGGCGGTGGTGTGGAAGGCGACGGTCAGCGCGCCGTCCTCGCCGAGATCGAAGCGTTCGGGGGCCGCGGTGACCAGGCGGTGGTAGGGCTGGGAGGTGCGCAGCGAATCCGCCAGCGTCGGCCCGTTGGTGACCAGGTAGTCCCAGGTGGTGAGGGTGCCGAGCGGTGCGGCGGCGGCCACGGCGAGCCCGGCGCCCGGTTCGGGTGCGGTGCGGGCGAGCAGGTCCCACAGCCGGATCACCGAGCTCAGCGGAATCCGGTTCAACTCGCCGGTCAGCGTCGCGTCATCGGTGCCGGGAATGGCGGCCAGCAGGTCGGGCCCGACTCCCGCGGCCGCGGCGGTGTCGCGCACCAGCCGGGTCAGATGGGTGGAAGCGGTCCCGTCGAGCGGGTCGGAGGGGGTCTCGGCCGCGCCGCGAACGGGTGCCGGGATCGGGTCGACACGGCTGCTCACGCGGCATGCTAACCGCGCACAGCCACCGCGTTCTTCCCGATCAGGGGAAGTTCGCCCGCCGGTGTGGTCCACGCCTCACAGTAGTGGGGGACGGGTGGGTGAACTTCCCGCCGCGGAGTTAGGCTCGGGTCGTGACTTCCCACTACGATGTCGTCGTTCTCGGTGCTGGTCCCGGCGGATACGTCGCCGCGATCCGCGCCGCTCAACTCGGCCTGCGAACAGCGATCGTCGAGCAGAAATACTGGGGCGGTGTGTGCCTGAACGTCGGCTGCATCCCGTCCAAGGCGCTCCTGCGCAACGCGGAGCTCGCCCACATCTTCACCAAGGAGGCGAAGACCTTCGGCATCTCCGGCGAGGTGAACTTCGACTTCGGGGTCGCCTTCGACCGCAGCCGCAAGGTCGCCGACGGCCGGGTCAAGGGCGTCCACTTCCTGATGAAGAAGAACAAGATCGACGAGTTCGACGGCAAGGGCACCTTCACCGGCCCGAACTCGCTCTCGGTCGAACTCGGTAAGGGCGGCACCGAGAACATCACCTTCGACAACGCGATCATCGCGGCGGGCACCGTCACCAAACTGCTGCCGGGCACCCAGCTCAGCGCCAATGTGGTCACCTACGAGGAACAGATCCTCACCCGGGACCTGCCCGGTTCGATCCTCATCGTGGGCGCGGGCGCGATCGGCATGGAGTTCGGCTACGTTCTGAAGAACTACGGCGTCGACGTGCGCATCGTCGAGTTCCTCGACCGCGCGCTGCCGAACGAGGACGCGGACGTCTCCAAGGAGATCACCAAGCAGTACAAGAAGCTCGGCATCACCATCACCACCGGTGCGGCCGTGCAGTCCATCGAGGACGACGGCGCCAAGGTCACCGTCGCGATCAAGGACAACAAGACCGGCTCGGTCGAGACCGTCACCGTCGACAAGGTGCTGCAGGCCGTCGGCTTCGCCCCGCGCGTCGACGGCTACGGCTTGGAGACCACCGGCGTGCAGGTCACCGACCGCGGCGCGATCGGGATCGACGACTACATGCGCACCAACGTGCCGCACATCTACGCGATCGGCGACGTCACCGGCAAGCTCCAGCTCGCGCACGTCGCGGAGGCGCAGGGCGTGGTCGCGGCCGAGACCATCGCGGGTGCGGAGACCGTCACCCTCGGCGACTACCGGATGATGCCGCGGGCCACCTTCTGCCAGCCGCAGGTCGCCAGCTTCGGCCTGACCGAGCAGCAGGCCCGCGACGAGGGCTACGACGTGAAGGTCGCGACCTTCCCGTTCACCGCCAACGGCAAGGCGCACGGCCTCGGCGACCCGACCGGTTTCGTGAAGCTCATCGCCGACGCCGAGTACGGCGAGCTGATCGGCGGGCACCTCATCGGCCCGGACGTCTCCGAACTGCTGCCCGAGCTCACGCTGGCGCAGAAGTGGGATCTGACCGTCAACGAGCTGACCAGGAACGTGCACACCCACCCGACGCTCAGCGAGGCCCTGCAGGAAGCCTTCCACGGCTTGGCAGGCCACATGATCAACTTCTGAGCTGTCCCCGACGAGGGCGTGCGGTCATCGATCGCACGCCCTTTTCGTCTCCCGGGCAATGGTTCCGCGTCGGTAGCGACGGCGGGACACGGCGCCGATACGCGAATTCTGTTATACAGCGTGCATGTTTCGCAGGTGGCTGATCGGAAGTGTGCCCTTGCTCGTCGTGGTGGTGCTGCTGGTGACGGGCACCTACTATCTGACGAAAGCGCGCACCTTCCAATTGGCCGGTCACGTGGTCAGCCGGGTGGACACCGACGCGCGGGTGGTCGCACTGACCTTGGACGACGGGCCGTCAGATCGCGCGCCCGAAGTGCTGAAAGTGCTCGCCGCCGCTCAGGTTCCGGCCACGTTCTATCTGAACGGCCGCGATCTTGTGGCGCGCCCGGAGCACGGCAGGGCGATCGCCGCGGCGGGCCACGAGATCGGCAACCACACCTATTCGCATCGGCGGATGGTCTTCGTCACCCCCGGCACGGTCCGCGAGGAGGTCGAGAGCACCGACGCCGAGATCATGAAGACCGGTTACGTCGGTCCGATCACCTTCCGCCCGCCCTACGGCAAGAAGCTGTTCACGCTGCCGCGTTACCTGGCCGAGCACGACCGGACCACCGTGATGTGGGACGTCGAACCCGATTCCGGGAAGAGCGCCACCGCGGACGACATCGTCGCCGAGACCCTCGCCGAGGTCCGTCCCGGCTCGATCATCCTGCTGCACGTCATGTTCGGCACGACCGCCGCTTTGGACGCCATCCCGCGCATCGTGACCGAGTTGCGTGCGGCGGGCTACCAGTTCGTCACCGTATCGGACTTGATGTCCCGCTGAGTCTCTCGTCGGCCCACCGCCGATGCGGCCGTGGTCGGCCACCCCGCGGCCCTTCGCTCAGTCGTTGCCTCCGGTTGTCCACTGGCGGAGCTTGTCGGGATTGCGGACGGCCCAGAGGCGTTTGATCCGGTCGCCCGCGATCTCGAACGCCACCACCGTCGCTGTGGTCTCGCCCAGCTGGAGTACCAGACCGGGACGGCCGTTGACCGTGCGTTCCAGCATCGTTTGGCCGGATGTCCTGGCGGTGAGACCGATGATGTAGCGAGCAATCCGCTCGCCGCCTTCGATCGGGTGCGGGAGGGCGTTGGCCTGGCCGCCGCCGTCGGCGATTCCGGTGGCATCGGGGTCGAGCAGGCCGATGAGGGCGTTGATGTCCGAAGGGGAAGCGGAAGATGTCGTGCAGGATGAAGGCCACGCGCTCGGCCGGGGTCATGGATTCGAGCACGACGAGGAACGCCATGTCGACCGACTCGTCGAGGGTGATCCGGTCGGCGGGGTCGGCGGAGCCGCCGGACCGGTTGCCGGTCCACTCTCCGTGGTCGGGCAGGGGTGCGGGAATCCACTCGCCCACATAGCGTTCCCGTCTGGCGCGCGCCGAGCCGAGCAGGTCGAGGCAGATGCGGCCGGACTCGGGAACGCGCAAGGGAGGGTTTCAGAGCGCGATATGGGTGCGAGAGACCGTGTGCCTTCGACAGTCGAACGGCACATGGCTGATCGGGCACGAGCATGTCTCGATTCCGATCAACCCGGAGAACCTGCAAGTCTGGCTGGCCTCGGACAAAGACCAGCCCGCGTGATCGTGGACCGGCGAACGGTGCTTCGACGACCCTGTATCAGAGCATGCCGTAGGCGTGGGTCGGTGTGAACAGGACCAAGGCGCGGCGATCGGTGACCATCGCGTTGCGGTACTCGTCCCAGTCGGGGTGTTCTCCGGTGGCGGTGCGGTAGTAGTCGACGAGCGCGTCGACGGTGGGGTCGCCGGGCGCGGCGGCGACGGGGGTCAGCTCGGCCGTGCCCTCGAGCACGGTGTAGGCGAAGAAGTCGTCGCGGGTCACGTGCAGCGCCGCCCACGGGTCGCGAACGAGGTTGTGATACTTCGCACGGTCGGCGGTGATGGAGATGCGGATGCGGCCGTCATCGCCGACGACGTGCAGCACGTTGGACAGTTGCGGCCGTCCGTTGCGGCGGATCGTGGTGAGCACGGACCTGCGGTGGTCGCGCGCGAAAGCGACTGCGGCGGCGAGTTCCATGCCCGTGTAACCCGCGGTGACGCCGGTCTCTTCCCGCCGTCGCGGTTCAGTCGCGGTGATAGGCCGCTTGGGCCTCGCGCACCCGCGGCATGTTGGTCTCCAGCACCTGGATGAGCGCCTCCAAGTGCGCGGCGACCTCGGCGCCGAGTTCGGTGAGGGTGTATTCCACCCGCGGCGGAATGGTCTCCAGGACCTCCCGATGCACCATGCCGTCGCGTTCGAGTGCCTGGAGGGTCTGCGACAGCATGCGCTCGCTCACGCCGTCCACGCGTCGGCGCAGGGCGCTGAACCGGAAGGCGCCTTCGCGCAGCGCGACCAGCGCCAAGGTGCCCCAGCGACTGGCGACGTTCTGCAAGACCGGTCGTGACGTGCAGTTCCGGGCGAAGACGTCGGCTTCCAGCGTGGGGTCGTCGGCCTCGGCCGAGACGGTTCGCTGGGTGGTCATGACCGTAATGGTAGCGAACTTGACCACAGCGGCCACGGAATGCATAGTGCTTACGAATAGTTAGCACTATAAAATTCGTATGCCTGGGAGGTATTCATGACCGTCGCCGTGACCGGAGTCAGTGGACAGTTGGGCCGACTGGTGGTGGAGGAGTTGTTGCGCGCGGGGGCGACGCCCGTCGTCGCGATCGTGCGTGATCCACGGAAGGTGGCCGACCTGTCCGAACGTGGAGTGGATGTCCGGCAGGCCGGCTATGGCGACCCGGCGGCCTTCGAACGCGCTCTCGAGGGCATCGACCGGGTGCTGCTGGTCTCGGGCAACGAGTTCGGCGCACGAGTAGCTCAGCACACCAACGTCATCCGCGCGGCGGAACGCGCGGGCGTGGAACTACTCGCCTACACCAGCATTCCGAACGCGATCGACAACCCGTTGATTCTCGCGCAGGAGCACAAGGCCACCGAAGCGGTGCTCGCCGAATCCGCCGTGCCGCATGTCCTTCTGCGCAATGGCTGGTACTGGGAGAACTACCTGGGCGGCCTCGCGGGCGCGGTGGAGTCGGGCGTGCTGCACGGAGCCGCGGGCGACGGGCGGGTGGCCGGTGCGGCGCGCGCCGATTATGCCGAAGCTGCCGCACGGGTGCTCACCACCGAGGGTCACGCGGGCCGGGTGTACGAACTCGGCGGCGGGGACAGCCTCACCTATGCCGAATTGGCCCAAGCGATTTCGGAGGCGGCGGGCAAGCCGGTGCGCTACGAGAACCTGCCGGAGGCGGACTACGCCGCCGCGTTGATCCAGGCCGGATTGCCGGAGGTCTACGCGAAGGCACTCGCCGACGCCGACGCGGGCATCGCCGAGGGCATTCTCGACGTGCGCTCAGGAGACCTGGAGAAACTGCTCGGCCGACCGGCTACCGCGGCCGTCGAAGTCTTCCGGGCCGCGCTCGGCTGAGTGCCGCCGAAGCCGAACGGCGCGGATCCTCGCGAGATCCGCGCCGTTCGCTCATACCCACTGCACCAATTGGATGATGATTCCGTTCGGATCACTCATCTGGAAGTACCGCTCGCCCCACTCTTCGGTCTCGATGGGTGTCACGATCGGCACTCCCTCGCCTTGCAGCCGGGCGTACTCGGCGTCGATGTCGTCGACGACGAAGACGACGAGCAGGCCCTCGCCCGCGCTGCCCGCGGCGCTCTTCGGCTTGAAGCTCGCCAGCCCGGTGCGCAAGTAGATGACGTTCGATCCGGCGTCGGCGCGGTCCAGGGAGACGAACCCGTCGGCCGACATCTTCTCCTCGAAACCGAGGTGGTCGATGAGGAACTTCGCCGAGGCGGCCGGGTCGGGGACGTTGAGCGAGATGGCGGAAGCGGTGATGTTCATGAGTCCTCCTCGGCGACAGCAATCAACTCTGTACTAAGTACTCTATACTTTGTATAGATTCTCTTGGAGTGGTGCACTATGAGCTGGGTCACATCGATACGATCGGTGATCCGAGTGGGTTGAGGAGGCGGCGGTGGAACAGCCGAAGGAACGCAGCGGTGCGGGCGACCCGGTGCGCACGCTGGAGTTGCTGTGGCGGATTCCGCCCGCTTCCGGCACGGGCCGGGGGCCGAAGCAGCGCAGCAGCATCGAGGCGGTCGTCGCCGCGGCGATCGAGATCGCCGACACCGACGGGCTCGGCGCGCTGACGATGCGCGCCGTCGCCACCAGGCTCGGCCTGACCCCGATGGCCACCTACACCTACGTGCCGGGAAAGGCCGAACTGCTCGACCTGATGCTGGACACGGTCTACGCGCGGATGGAGCGCGCCGACCTCACCGGCCTGTCCTGGCGCGAGCGGGTCGCCCGGATCGCGGCCGAGAACCGCGTCATGCTGGCCCGCCATCCCTGGGTGGCGTATCTGCCCACCACCCGGCCACCGCTCGGCCCCGGCCTCGCCGCCAAATACGACCACGAGCTGGAGGCCTTCGCGGGCCTCGGGCTCGACGACGTCGCCATGGACGCCGCACTGACGTTCGTGCTCGGCTGGGTCACCTCCGTCGCCCGCATCGCCATCGACAGTGCGCGGGCCGCGGCCGACAGCGCCATGTCCGACGGGCAGTGGTGGGAACGGGCCGCACCGATCCTGGCGCAGGTTTTCGATGCCCAGCGCTACCCGCTGGCCGCACGTATCGGCGCGTCCGCGGGCCGAGCGCACGACGCCGCCTACAGCGCCGATCACGCCTGGGAATTCGGTTTGGCGCTGGTGCTGGACGGTCTGGCGCGCCGGATCGAGGGGCCGCCCGTCGGCTCCTAGACGCCGTCGCGCTGGATGCGCAGCGCGGTGATGGTGGAGGCCAGCCCGTCGTATTGGTTGATCAGCAGGACGATTTCGATCAGACTGCGCTCGTCGTAGTGCTTCGCCAGTTCCGCCCAGGTGTCGTCGTCGAGGTCGCGCGTCCGTACGAGTTGGTCCACGGCGGCCAGCAGCGCCCGGTGCTTGTCCGACCAGCCCGCTGCCGCGGGGCCTTCGCGCAGCCGCTCGAGGATTTCGCCCGTCACCCCGGCGCGCCTGCCGAGCCGGATGTGATGGTCCATCTCGTAGTCGCAGCCGCGCAGGTGCGCGACCCGGATGATGACCAGCTCGGACTCGTGACGGGGCAGGCGTCCGCCCGGCATGAGTTTGCCCGAGTAGTGCAGCCAGCCCCGGAACAGACCGCGGGTGCGGCCGAGCGTGCTGAACAAGTGGGCGTCACCGGTGCCTGCGGCGCGGGAAAGCACCTGCCAGACAACCCAGTTGAGCGGGCCGAGTTCTCGGAACCGTCCGGGTGAGATGCGTGGTTGCAGCGCTGAAACCATGCTGGTTGCCACCTCCGCGTGGTCTGTTCGGCCGGCGTCGGTGCCGACCGAGATTCGAGCCTACTTGGCAGTATCCCGTGCGGAGGTCAGCATTCTTTTGCTTTCGGAGTGGTTTTCGGCCGGGTACCCCGTCATCATCAGTACCGGTGCGGGTCACCGCGGCCGCAGTGGGTTTCGCGGCGTCAGGTGTGGACAACAGGTCGGCAGGGGAACAGATGCTGGTGAGGATCAGGCCCGGAGCGGAGCTTTCCGGTGCCGAGCGGGAATTCGTCGCGTGCCTGCGGTCGTATCCGACGACCGGCCTCGCCGTGATCGATCTGGAAGCGGACAACCGGCGCGTCGACGCCGTGGTGTGGACCCCGCGTGGGCTGACCGTGCTGGAGGTACACGGGTTCCGGCGCAGGCAGAGCGGCATTCTGAGCACACCGGCCGAAGAACCGTGGAAGATCAGCGACGCACCGGTGGAATTGGACGACCCGGAATCCGGGAGCCCCGCCGAGCGCGTGGAACACGGCATCTACGCGGTCAAGCACATGCTCCAGCGGGCGTTACAGGACCCCGGCCACATCAGCGGCGCCGTGGTGCTCGTCCCGTTCCGGGGCGCCGTGGTGCGACCGGCGCGCACCAGCCTGCGGCCGGGTTTGGACGTCGTCGTCGGAAACGTCACCGACGCGACCGAGCTGCGTATCTACCTGGAGGGATTCTCCGCGGGACCGCGGAACTGGACCGTGGACCGGGTCATCGGCGCGTGCGGCGCGCTCGGTCTGGCGGAGATCGCGCCGTCCCGCGCGGAACTGCTCGAGGCGGGCTTCGAAGACCAGGCGCCGGAGCCGGTCACGACCATCGCCCGCTCACCCAAGCCGCGCGTGCAGCCGACGCCGGGCGTCGCGACGAAGGGACAGGCCTACGCCGGTTGGTCGGTCGTCGTGATCGCGGTGGTCGGAGTCCTGTTCGTGCTCGGGGTGATCGCCACCGCCTTGGCCCACGACTCGGCGCAGCCGCTCCCGGCGACCGATACGACGACTCCCACCCCGTCGCCGCCCGCGTACCGGCCCACCGAGTGCTTCCCCTTCCAACAGAGCTGCTGACACGTCAATCGCGCACGGCGCGGCCGAGTTTGGTCAGGCGCAGCGCGTGCTGCGCGCGGGCCAGCACGTGCGTTCGCGAGGTGTCGATGTGGGCGGTGAGCGTGGCCGCCGCCGCGTCCACCGCACCGGAGACCAGATGTTCGGCCACCGCGATGTGCTCGGCGGTCATCGTGGCGATTCGTTCCGGGGTCGGCATGTCCAGTGTGCGCACCGGGCGCACACGGACGTGCACGGCGGTGAGGGCGTCGGCGAGAGCGGCGTTGCCCGCGGCCGCGAGCAGGGTGGTGTGGAACCGTTCGTCGGCTGCCACCAGCGCCGGGCCGGGTTCGGGTGGGTCGTCGAGGAGCGCGCGCCAGACGTCGAGTTCCGCGCGCACGAGTTCCAGATCGTGCACGGGAGCCTCGCCGGACGGCCCCACTCGTTGCATGCCCCTGGCCTCCAGCACGAGCCGTAACTCGTAGAGGTGATCGAGTTCGTCCAGTCGGGGACGGTACGGGTACAAGCCGTCGGCGAGCCGCTCCACCAGGCCGTCCGCCTGCAATCGGGCCAGCGCCTCGCGCACCGGGGTGCGTGAGACCCCGTAAGTTTCGGCGAGACGTTCTTCGCCGAGCCGTTCGGTCGGCACGATGGCTCCGGTGGCCAGGTCGTGGCGCAACGAGTCGTACACCTGCTCACGCAAGGGAATCCGCCCCCTGTCGCGCGTCACGGCGGTGCTCAGATCGCCATCGCCGAGCGGACCGCGCTCTCGGCGCCCGCGCCACCCGCGCCCGTGGAGGTCACCCGGCCGGATTGCAGCACGTAGTAGCGCTGCGCCGCCTGCAACGCGAAGCCGATGTGCTGTTCGACCAGCAGCACGCTCAGCCCGCCGCGCCGGGTGAGATCGATGATGGTGCGCTCGATCTCGGCGACCACCGACGGCTGGATCCCTTCGGTCGGCTCATCGAGGATGAGCAGTTTCGGCTCGGTGATCAGCGCCCGCGCGATGGCGAGTTGCTGACGCTGGCCGCCGGACAGCAGGCCCGCTTTGCGGGTGAGCAACTCGCGCAGCGCGGGGAACAGCTCGAGCGCTTCATCGATCAGCGCCTTGCCGCGTTTACGGCCGTCCGCGACCACCTGCAAATTCTCGGCGGTGGTCAGTTGGGGGAAACTCTGCTGTCCCTGCGGCACGTACGCGATCCCGCGGCGCACTCGCCGCGACGGCGCGAGCTTGGTGATCGTTTCCCCATCGAACTCGATGCGGCCCGACTTCGCGCCGATCAAGCCGACGGCGGTGCGCAGCAGCGTGGTCTTCCCGGCGCCGTTGTGCCCCATGATGGCGACCACGCTGTCGTCCGGCACGGTCACCGAGACGCCGTGGATCACCTCGGTGCGGCCGTAACCGGAGTGGATATCGGTGAGTTCAAGCATCGCTGTCGCCTTCCTGGGGTAACTGCGGGGCAGGTGCGGTCGACGCGTCCTCCAGTTCGGTCCCGACCGCCGCGGCGGTGCCGAGATAGACCTCTTGGACCTTCGGATCCGCCTGGACCTGTTCGACGGTCCCTTCGCTGAGCACTGTGCCGCCGGCGAGGACGGTGACCGAGCTGGCGAAGGCGCGCATGAAATCCATGTCGTGCTCGACCACCACGACGACCCGGTCGCCGCCGATGCGGCGCAACAGGTTGCCGGTCTCCTCCCGCTCCTCGGCGCTCATCCCGGCCACCGGCTCGTCCAGCAGCAGCACCGAGGCGTTCTGCACCAGGAGCATGCCGATCTCGAGCCACTGTTTCTGTCCGTGCGCGAGCACCCCGGCGGGCTTGTCGCGAAGGTCGGCCAGACCCGTGGTCTCCAAAGCCTCCTCGATGGCGGGCAGCACCGATTTGCGGCGGCGCAGCATGGTGAGCGCCGAACGTCCCGCGCCCGCCGCGATGTCGAGGTTCTGGAGCACGCTGAGCTGTTCGAACACGCTCGCGGTCTGGAACGTGCGTCCGACTCCGAGCCGGGCGATCTGGTGCACCTTCTTGCCGAGCAGTTCCACACCGGTCTTCTGCGCCGACCCGGTCGCCGGGACCAGCCCGGTGATCGCGTCGATGAGCGTCGTCTTGCCCGCGCCGTTGGGACCGATCAAGAAGCGCAGATCGCCCTGCAACACCGTCAGATCGACGTCGGTGACGGCTTTGAATCCGTCGAAACTCACCGAAAGGCCACGGATCTCGAGGTACTCACTGGACATCCCGGCGTTGCCGCCGAGCTTCGGTTCGTGCGCGGTCTCGGTCATCGCGATTCCACCTTCTCCGTCACAGGTGCCTGCGCCGCCGCGGCCACCACGGCCGGAGCCGGAGCGGGACGCCGGAATCGGTTGTCCAGAACGCCCTTCACCAGGGGCCACAGTCTGGCGAGCCCGGCCGGGACGAACCCGACCACCACGATGAACAGCACGCCTTGCAGATACGTCCACCCCGACGGGAACTCCTCGGACAGCGCCGTCTGCGCCCACGCCACGCCGATCGCGCCGAGCACCGGACCGAGCAGGGTGGTCCGGCCGCCGATCGCCACGCCGATGAGGAAGGCGATCGAGGGAACGACACCGATGTCGGCGGGGGAGATGATGCCGACGATCGGGGTGAACAACGCACCGGCGATGCCCGCGAAGAAGGCGGCGACCACGTAGGCGACGATCTTCACGTTCGCCGGGTCGTACCCCAGGAAACGCACGCGCTCCTCCTGGTCGCGCACCGCCACGAGCAGCTCGCCGTACCGGCTGTGCATCAGCTGCCGCACCAGCGCCACCACCACCAGCAGCGTGCCGGCGGCGATGAAGAACAGCATCTGCCGGTTTACCGGGTCCGACAGCTTGAACCCGAAGAACGCGCGGAAATCCGACAGGCCGGTGAACCCGCCGATGGCTTGCTGGCCGGTCAGCAGGATGGCCAGCGCGGCGGCCAGCGCCTGACTGAGGATGGCGAAGTACGCGCCCTTCACGCGGCGCTTGAACACGCCGTATCCCAAGGCCGCGGCGATCAGCGCGGGCAGCACCAGGATGCCGAGCAGCGCCACCGGAGCCGACGCGAAAGGCTTCCAGAACGACGGCAACTCGCGAATGCCCGCGATCTCCATGAATTCCGGCACGTCGTTGCCGAGCCGGGCGGCGTCGGCCATCTGCAGATGCATGGCCATGATGTAGGCGCCGATACCGAAGAACACGCCCTGACCCAGGGTGAGCATTCCGCCTCGCCCCCAAGCCAAGCCGATGCCGACCGCGACGATCGCGAAGCACAGGAACTTCGCCAGCAGGTTGAGCCGGAAATCGCTGAGCACGGCGGGCGCGACCGCGAACAACAGGATGGCGGCGACGGCGAATCCGGTCGGCGCGCTGAGCGAGGAGTGCGCGCGCCACCGTTGTACGAGCGAGGTCATGCCAGGCTCCTTGTCCGGACGGTGAACAGGCCCTGCGGGCGGACCTGCAGGACGATCACGATGACGACGAAGACGATGACCTTCGCGATGGACGCGGTGGTCGAGTACTCGATGTAGGAATTGAGCAGGCCGAGCGCGAACGCCGCGATCACCGTGCCCTTGATCTGGCCGAGCCCGCCGATGACCACCACGAGGAACGCGTCGATCAGGTAGCTCTGGCCGATGGTCGGGCTGGTGGAGCCGATCAGCGTCAGCGCGACACCGGCCACGCCCGCCAGTCCCGAACCGATGAAGAAGGTGCTGATATCGGTGAAACGGCTGGACACGCCCGATGTCTCGGCCAAGCCGCGGTTCTGCACCACCGCGCGGATGCGGCGGCCCAACGGCGTCGCCTTGAGCACCGCGGCCAGCGCGGTCACCGCGACGACCGCCAGGACGAGGATGAAGATGCGCGTCTTGGGCACCACCGCGCCCAGGATCGTGACGCCGCCGCTGAGCCACTCCGGCGCGATGACGTTCTTGGCCGGCGCGCCGAAGATGTCACGGGCCAGCTGTTGCAGCACCAGCCCGACACCGAAGGTGACCAGCAGGGTGTCCAGCGGCCGGTCGTACATCCACCGGATCAAGCCCATCTCCAGCGCGGCGCCCAGCAGACCGCCGACGAGAAAACCGACCAGCAGGGAGACGACGAGCGAGACGCCCGCCGACGAGACGACCTTCTGCACGACGTAGGTCGTGTAACAACCGGCCATGATGAACTCGCCGTGCGCCATGTTGATCACGCCCATCTGACCGAAGGTCAGCGAGAGACCGAGCGCGGCGAGCAAGAGAATCGATCCCAGACTCAGCCCGGTGAACAGCTGTCCGATCACGACTTCCATGGGAGCTCCTGTATCTGATTGCCGCGCCTCCGCGTGCTCCTTCGTCGCCTACGCGGCGGCCACTCGGACGCGAGCCGGGCCGCGAACGGCGGATGCTCGGTCTCGCTTCGCTCGAAACCGGGGGGTGAGGTGCGCTGGGCGCGTTGGGTGTTCGACATGCGGACCGGAGGTCGATGCTGACCGGATGTTGGCCTGCCTGTGGTGGTCCGTTGCTGTCCGCGGCCCCCCTCATTGCGCGCTCCGCGTGATCGCCGTCGCGACTGTGTCGCTGGGCGGGCACCGGTAGCTGGGCCGCGGACAGCGGCGGACTACTTCAGGCCCTCGGCCCAGTCGTAGGACTTCAGGTAGGGGTCCGGTGTCACGGCCTTGCCGGAATCCCACACGGTGTAGATGAGTCCGTCGGGGCGGATCTCGCCGATGCGGGCGGTCTTGGTGATGTGGTGGTTGGAACCGTCGATGGTGACCAGTCCCTCAGGGGCGTCGAAGCTGACGCCGTCGGCGGCGGCCTGGATGTCCTCCACCTTGAACGACTTGGCCTTCTCGACGGTGTTCTTCCACAGGTAGACCGACGCGTAGGCGGCTTCCATCGGGTCCGAGGTCGGCTTGTCGGCGCCGAAGGCGGCCTTGTAGTCGGCGACGAACTTCCGGTTCACCGGGCTGTCGACGGTCTGGTAGTAGTTCCACGCGGTCAGCTGCCCGGCGATGTGCTGCGCGCCGATGCCCGCGACCTCCTCCTCGGCGATCGACACCGAGACCACCGGCATCTCCGCGGCCTTCAGGCCCGCGTTGCTGTACTCGCGGAAGAACGCGACGTTGGAGTCCCCGTTGAGGGTGTTGAACACCGCCCCCGCCTTGGCGCTGCGGACCTTGTTCACGATGGTGGAGAAGTCGGTGGAGCCGAGCGGGGTGTAATCCTCGCCCTTGATCTCGATGCCGTTGGCCGCGGCGTACGCCTTGATCTCGCGATTGGCGGTCTGCGGGAAGACATAGTCGCTCCCGACCAGGTAGAGGGAGGTGATGCCCTTCTGCTTCAGGTAGTCCAGCGCCGGGATGATCTGCTGGTTGGTGGTCGCGCCGGTGTAGAAGATGTTCTTGCTGTCCTCGAGGCCCTCGTACTGCACCGGGTAGTAGAGCAGCGAGTTCAGGCTCTCGAACTTCGGCTTCATCGCCTTTCGGCTCGACGAGGTCCAGCCGCCGAACACGGCGGCGACACAGTCGGAACTGATCAGCTTCTCCGCCTTCTCCGCAAAGGTCTTCGGGTCCGAGGCGCCGTCCTCGAGCACCAGGTCGATCTTCTTGCCGAGCACGCCGCCTGCGGCGTTGATCTGGTCGACGGCCAGCTTGGTCGAATTGGCGACCGTGACCTCGGAAATGGCCATCGTGCCGGACAGGGAGTGCAGCGAACCGATCTTGATCGTGTCCTTCGACGTGTCGACGCAGGACGCGGCGCCGGAGCCGGTGGTGGAGGCGTCGTCCTTGGCGCCGCAGGCGGTCAGCAACAGGGCAGCGAGCGCGACCGCGGTGGGCACCGCCATCACTCTCGCCACACGCCCGGAGCGATGGATGGCACGGGAATCTGGCATGGGGCGAACCCTCTCCTCATCAGGTGTTGCGGCGGCGTCGGCAGGGCGCCGCATCGAACACACCCGTCTTCGCCCCGCTCACGGCTGTAGACGGGGCTGTATACAACGGCTGTATCCGTGATGCGAACGGTAGACAGAAGTTGTTGCGCCGGAATATCTCTCGATGACAAGTCCGTTTCGTCTGTTTCGCGGAGGTGAACATTCCCGGTCAATGTTCGGTGCCCCGCTGTGAGGTTCCGGCAAACCCGCTGGCCGGGGCGGAGGTGGCTACGGTTGCGTAGCGTCGCCGCGATGCGGCACGCTTCGATTCGTACGACGCCTGAACCGTCCCAATCCGCGGCGGCCCGCGGACTCGAGTCGAGGAGGACCCGGTGGGCCACTACAAGGCGAATCTGAGGGATATCGAGTTCAACCTGTTCGAGGTGCTCGAGCTGGACAAGCTCCTGGATACGGGCGCCTACGGCGATCTGGACTCCGGCACCGTCCGGGAGATCCTGTCCGAGGTCCGGCGACTGGCCGAGGGACCGGTGGCGGACTCCTTCGCGGCGGCCGATCGTGATCCGGTCGTCTACGATCCGGCCACCTTCTCGATCGCTGTTCCGGAGCCGCTACGTAGGACCGTCACCGCCGTGCGCGACGCGGACTGGAGCAGGCTCGGCATGCCGGAGGGCATGGGCGGCACGCCCGCGCCCGCGGTGCTGGTGTGGGCGGTCGCCGAGATGATCACCTGCGCCAATCCGTCGGCGTCGTTCTTCAACATGGGCCCGGTCATGGCGTCGGTGCTCTACAACGTCGGCACCGAGCAGCAGCGGCACTGGGCCACACTCGGCTTCGAGAAGGGCTGGCAGGGCACCATGGTGCTCACCGAACCCGATGCCGGGTCCGACGTCGGGGCCGGCCGCGCCAAGGCGATCCGTCAGGAGGACGGCTCCTGGCACATCGAGGGCGTGAAGCGCTTCATCTCCGGCGCCGAGGTCGGCGACACCGCCGAGAACGTCTTCCACCTGGTGCTGGCCCGCCCCGAGGGCGCCGGACCGGGCACGAAGGGCCTGTCGCTGTTCTATGTGCCGAAGTTCCTCTTCGACCCCGAGACCTTGGAAATCGGCGAGCGCAACGGTGTGTACGTCACCGGGGTGGAGCACAAGATGGGCCTGAAATCCTCGCCCACCTGCGAGCTGACCTTCGGCGGCCACGGCATCCCCGCCAAGGGCTGGCTGGTCGGCGAGGTGCACAACGGCATCGCCCAGATGTTCCAGGTCATCGAGAACGCGCGCATGATGGTCGGCGTCAAATCGTCGGGCACCCTGTCGACCGGTTACCTCAACGCGCTGGCCTTCGCCAAGGAGCGGGTCCAGGGCGCCGACCTGACGCAGATGACCGACAAGGCCGCGCCGCGCGTGAGCATCATCCGCCACCCGGACGTGCGGCGGTCGCTGGCCATGCAGAAGGCGTACGCGGAGGGGCTGCGCGCGGTGTACCTGTACACCGCCGCTCACCAGAACGACGACGTGGCGCAACTGGTCTCGGGCGCGGACCCCGACCTGGCGCACCGCGTGGACGATCTGCTGCTGCCGATCGTCAAGGGTGTCGGCTCCGAGCGCGCCTACCAGTACCTGACCGAGTCGCTGCAAACCCTGGGCGGCTCCGGCTATCTCCAGGACTACCCGATCGAGCAGTACATCCGCGACGCGAAGATCGACTCGCTCTACGAGGGCACCACCGCCATCCAGGCGCAGGACTTCTTCTTCCGCAAGATCGCCCGCGACCGCGGCGTCGCGCTCGCCCACGTCAGCGCGCGAATCGCGGCGTTCCTGGACGCGAAGACCGGGCGGTTCGAGACCGAACGCGAACTGCTGCGCACCGCCGCGGCGGATGTGCAGGCGATGGCGGCCGCCCTCACCGGCTTCCTCATGGGCGCCCGGGAGGAGCCGAGCGAGCTGTACAAGGTCGGCTCGGGCTCGGTGCGCTTCCTGCTCGCAGTCGGCGACCTCCTCATCGGCTGGCGGTTGCTGGTGCAAGCGGAGATCGCGGCCGCGGCACTCGCCGCCGGCGCGCCCGAGAAAGATCGCGCTTTCTACGCCGGAAAGGTCGCTGTCGCGAGCTTCTTCGCCAAGAACGCGCTGCCGAACCTGACCGCGGTGCGCGAGATCATCGAGTCACTCGACAACGACATCATGAACCTGGACGAGGCGGCGTTCTAGCGGTCAGCCCTCTGAATCGGACAGCAGTTTGAGTACGACGGGCCGCGACAGCGTGCCGGAGACCTGCTTGGCGAGCTTATTGGCGCTCGCGCCCGCGGCATGGGCCGCCCGCAGGGCGGTGGCGAGGTCCGCGCGGGCGGCCTCGGCGGTGGCCTGGGCGTCGCGCAGCCTGCGTGCGGCGCGGTCCACCTCGGACTGTCCGTCGCCGGTGGTCAAATCATTGACCAGTTCGACCTCCGGCAGGCGTGCTCCCCGCTCGTCCGGGGCCGCGTCGCGCCGCATCGCCGCCCTGGCGAAGTCCATCAGGAACGCGCGGGTGGCGTCCTTGTCCTGCGCACCGGCCTCACCCAGCAGCAGCTTGGTGGTCTGCGGGACGGCGAGCGACCAGTTGGCCAGGCCACACAGCGCCAGCAGCAGGCGCCCCGCGTTCGTGGCGTCGATGTCGAACTGCTCTCGGGCGCGGTCGGATTTGCGGACGTAGTGCCGGGCGCGCCAGCCGTCGATGTCGTGGGCGTCGGCGCCGCGATGCAGCGCCTCCCAGAGCATCAGCCGCAACAGCTGCGGATTGTCGCGGTGGTAGTCGAACAGCTTGCCGACGTACGCGCCGGGTTCGGTATCGGCCAGGGGCTTCACCACGTCGATGAACTCGCGCAGCGTCTCGATCAGGATGACGTCGAACAGCTTGTCCTTGCTGCCGAACAGTCCGTAGATGCGCTCCTTGTTGACGCCGGCCGTCTCGGCGATCCGATCGACTCGCGCCCCGGCCAGCCCGTACTGCGCGAATTCGTCGCGGGCGGCGCGCAACAGAGCCTGCCTGGTCGCGTCACTGCGTTTCATCGTGGCCGTCATGACGAACACTTTACCAGTTCATTAAACCAACTATTTGGTTGACAACGGATCCCGCCGCGCCTACCTTCGAGTCCATGGCAATGCCCACCTTCCAGTCCGCGGCTCCGGTCGCGACGCCCGTCCGGGATACGTCCGCACGGGCCCACACGGGGCGCACCCTGCCCTTCTTCGTTCTGGCCGCCCTCTTGGCCACCGGCCAGATGTACGTCCCCATCCCGCTTTTCGCCGCCATGCGGGCCGACTGGGGCGTCGGCTCCGCGGTGATGACCTGGATCATCAGCGCGTTCGCCTTCGGGTACGCCGGGGGCTTCGTATTGTTCGGGCCGTTGGCGGATCGCTACGGACACCGCCGGGTGCTCGTGGCCGGAATGCTGGTCGCCGCAGTGGTCACCCTATTGACCGGTTTGGCGTTCGATGCACCGCTGGCCGTCGGCCTGCGGGTCGTGCAGGGCCTGGTGGTCGGCTCGATTCCGCCCGCGATCATGGCCTATGTGGCCACCCGCATCGATCCAGCGCACCGTGCCGTGGCCACCATGTCGGTGGCCACGTCGTTTCTCGCGGCCACGGTGATCGCGCAGATCGTGTCGCAGGCGATGGTGGACGTCTTCCCCTGGCGCACCGTCTTCCTCGCATCCGCCGTCGGTTTCGCCTTACTGGCGCTGGTCCTGCGTTCGGTGCTGCTGGCCGACGCTCCCATCGGCCGCGAGCTGCCGCTGCGGTACAGCTACGCCGCCATTCCGGCGGTGCTGCGCATCCGGGCGCTGCTGCCGATGCTGATCGCGGGCGCGATGAGCATGGCCGTGATGGTCGGGGTGTACACCGGCCTGGAACTGACCGGAGTGGTGCGGGGCTCGGGCGAACTGCTCGCGTTGCGTGCGGGCGCGCTGCCGGTGATGGTCGCGCTTCCCCTGCTCGCGGTGCCGCTGGCCCGGCTGTCCAAGCACGGTCAGATCGTGCTCGGCGTACTGATCGCCGCGACGGCGATGGTGCTGGCGACCTTCGAGGGAACCCATCCGGCCGTGCTGGCCGTCCTGCTCGCGGTTCTGGTCGGCGGTCTCGGCATCATCGCTCCCGCCGTGCTGCAGAGCGCGGGCGAGCTGGGCGGCGAATCACGGGCCGCCGCCATGTCGGTCGCGATGTTCAGCTTCTACGTGGGCGCGACCATCGGCCCGCTGGTCGCCGCGTCCGCCGCACCGCACGGTTTCGCGGCGCTGGCCTGGATTCTGGCGGGATTGCTCGTGGCCGCGCTGGGCATGACGGTGGCCGGTCTGCGTATCGCGCGCAAGACACAGGCCGCCTGACACGACGTCCGGCCGGTCGGGCTGCGACACCGGCCGGACGTCGTCCAGGACGATCGGCTACGACTACTTCAGCACGTACGGCGACACCGAGCTGCGGTGTTCGCTGATGTCGAGCACCTTGCCCAGCGGCGGGAAGGCGCGTTGCGGGCAATTGGCGCGTTCGCAGACTCGGCATCCGGCACCGATCGGCGTCGGCTGCACTTCGTCGAGATCGATGCCGTCGGCGTAGATCACGCGGGCCGCGTGCCGCAGTTCGCAGCCGAGTCCGATGGCGAAGGTCTTGCTCGGCTGGCCGTAGCGGGTGGCGCGGCGTTCCACCGTCCGGGCCACCCACAGGTACTTGCGGCCGTCGGGCATCTGCGCGATCTGCGTCATGATCTTGCCGGGATAGGCGAAGGTCTCGTAGACGTTCCACAGCGGGCATGTTCCGCCGCTGGCGGAGAAGTGGAATCCGGTGGCCGACTGGCGCTTGGACATGTTGCCCGCCCGGTCCACTCGCACGAACGAGAACGGCACGCCGCGCAGCGACGGGCGTTGCAGCGTGGAGAGCCGGTGACAGATGGTCTCGTAACTCTGGGTGAAGAACGCCGACAGCCGTTCGATGTCGTAACGGAAGTCCTCGGCGACCTCGTGGAAATGCGTGTACGGCAGCACCGTCGCCGCGGCGAAGTAGTTGGCCAGCCCGAGCATGGCCAGCTTGCGGGCGTCCTCGGACGCGAAATTGCCCTCCTCGACCAGCTTCTCCAGCAGCTCGCCGCACTCGAAGTAGGCCAGTTCGGCGGCCAGCTTGAAGGTGCGCTGCCCGCCGGACAGATGCGGTGCGATCTCCAGGTTGCGGGTCTGCGGGTCGAAGCGGTGCAGCACACCCTCGCCGAGGTCGATGCGCTCGGTGATCCGCACGTCGTGCGCGCGCAGAATCCTGGCGATCTCGCTGTTGACGTCGCCGCCGTGGAAACGGATGCGCGCGGTGAGGTCTTCGGCGGCCGTATCGAGCTCGTGAATGTAGTTCTGACGCTGATAGAAGTAGTCGCGCACTTCCTCGTGCGGCTTGCTGATCGCCCCGCTGCCCGCGCTGTCGGCGAACCGGTCCTCGGTGGCCGCGGCCAGCTGGGCCGAGGTGTTGCGGTAGCGGTTGTGCATGTTGACCAGCGCGCGGGCCATGCTCGGGTGCGCCGAGACCATGTCGGCGATCTCCTGGGCGTCGGCCTCGATGCCCAGCTCCTGGTCCATCACGACCTCTTGGAGTTCGGCGATGAGCCGGGTGTCGTCCTGCGCGGAGAAGAAGGTGGCGTCGACGCCGAACAGGTCGCTGATTTTCAGCAGCACCGGGACGGTGAGCGGCCGCACGTCGTGCTCGATCTGGTTGAGATAACTCGCCGAGATCTCCAGCTGCTGGGCCAGCGCGACTTGGCTCAGCCCGCGTTCGGTCCGCAGCTGACGCAGCCGAGCGCCGACGTAGGTCTTGGCCATGCGTCCAGCTTATGGACGCTTTCGCATTCGTGCCAATTTCTGATTAGCAGCAGGTTCCAGCGCGGTGTCGTACCCGGCGGCTACCGTCGGCAGGGTGTTGTTCTCGGATGTCGTCCTCGGCTCGGAGACCGTGCGCGCGACCAGGTCACGCAAGACGAAAATCGCCACGTTGGCAGGGTTGCTGACGGCGGCCGCTCCCGAGGAGCTGACGCCGGTGGTCGCCTGGGCGTCCGGCGAGCTACCGCAGGGGCGGATCGGCACGGGTTGGCGCACGCTCACCACCCTCGACATCCCGTCGGCCCCGGTGGCGACGCTGACGGTGTCGGCGGTGCACGCCGCGCTGAGCGATCTGGCAGGCACCTCCGGCGCCGGTTCCGCGGCTCGGCGCAAGGAACTGCTCGCGGCGCTGTGGTCCGCGGCCACCGCGGAGGAGCAGGGCTTCCTGGTACGCCTGCTCACCGGAGAGCTGCGCCAGGGCGCGCTCACCGCCGTGGTCGCCGAAGCCGTGGCCGTCGCCGCCGGCGTGCCGCCCGATCTGGTGCGCCGGGCGTACATGCTGTCGGGCCGGTTGCCGGTCACCGCCGTCGCGGCGCTGACCGGTGGCGCTGCCGCGCTCGCGGAGTTCAGGCTCGAAGTCGGCCGCCCGATCCAGCCCATGCTCGCCGCACCCGGTGCGACGCTGGACGAGGCGCTGATCGAGTTCGAGGGCGAGGTGAGCCTCGAGCACAAGCTGGACGGCGCCCGCATCCAGGTGCATCGGGACGGCGACCGGATTCGGGTGTTCACCAGGACGCTGCGCGAGATCACCGCGAGCGTGCCGGAACTCGTCGAGCTGGTGGGGGGTCTGAACTGCACGAGCGTCGTGCTGGACGGCGAGACGCTGGCGCTCACCGACTCCGGGCGGCCGCGCCCGTTCCAGGAGACCATGAGCCGGTTCGCCGAGGTGAGTACTACCAGGGAACTGCTGCTGCATCCGTATTTCTTCGACTGCCTGCACCTGGACGGCCGGGACCTGCTGGACGCTCCGCTGTCCGAGCGGCGCGCGGCGCTGACGAAGGTGGCCGGCGCGCACACCATTCCCGCGCTGCTGCGGCCGGATGCCGAGGCGGCCGCGGAATACTTCGACGGCGCGCTGGCAGCGGGTCACGAAGGCGTCATGATCAAGTCGTTGACCGCGCCGTACGCGGCGGGCAGGCGCGGCCGGGCCTGGCAGAAGATCAAGCCCACGCACACCCTCGATCTGATCGTGCTCGGCGCGGAATGGGGATACGGCCGCCGCACGGGCTACCTGTCGAACCTGCATCTGGGTGCTCTCGACCCGGACACCGGCGAGCCGGTCATGGTGGGCAAGACGTTCAAAGGACTCACCGACGCGCTGCTGCAATGGCAGACCGCCGAATTCCCACGGCACGAACGCTCCCGCGATCAGCACACCGTGTATCTGTGGCCGAAACTGATCGTCGAAATAGCCCTGGACGGCGTGCAGGTCAGCCCACGCTATCCCGGTGGTGTCGCGTTGCGTTTCGCTCGGGTGGTGCGCTATCGCCCCGACAAAGAACCCGCCGAAGCCGACACCATCGACACCGTTCGCGCGCTGCTGCCGTGATGTGAAGCGCGCACGCTCCCCAGCAGGAGCGTGTCGGTCGCGCGAGGCGCGTCGAGCCGCTGTAAGTATGGGCAGCGCAAGGTTCCGGATGGCCGCCACAATGCTCTGGTCCGGCCGGTTCGTGCTTCCGGACAAGGAATCGGCGGGCGGGTGGGATGATGCGAATGGTGCTGTCCGGGCGGTGTGTCCGGCTCGTAATGTCGCTGCTGGGCGCGTTGGCGGTGAGTGCGGTAGGTCCGCAGGCGCAGGCGAATCCGATCGAGCAGTTCCTCACGCCTTCCCGCGAATATCCCGGGATCCTCCCCACGCCGCTGGGTGATCCGTTCTACACGCCGCCGCCGGACTTCGAGAGCCTGCCGCCGGGAACGGTTCTCGCGTCCCGCCCGGGAGGCACCGGCCTGACCGTGTTCCCGCTGGAGTCGACCGAACTGCTGATCCGGTCCACCGATTCCAAGGGGCGTCCGGTGCCGGTGGTCGCGACGTTGCTCGTGCCGCGGACACCGTGGCCCGGGCCGGGGCCGCGCCCGGTGCTGTCGTTCAATGCCGCCATCGACTCGCTCGGGCATCGGTGCGCACCGTCCTACGAACTCAGGACCGTGTTGTCGGCCAAGTTGTGGGCCGCCCAGATCCCGCTGGCCAAGGGGTACGCGGTGCTCGTGCCGGACCACCAGGGCCCGCGACAGGCATACGGGGCGGGCCTGATGGCCGGGCACGCGGTGCTCGACTCGATCCGGGCCGTGGTGGGAACGCCGGAGCTCGGGCTGCGTCCGGACGCTCCGACGGTGGTCACCGGATACTCCGGCGGGGCGATCGCGAGCGGGTGGGCCGCGCAGCTGGCCCCCGAATACGCGCCGGAGCTGAATCTGGTGGGTGCGGCGTTCGGCGGTGTTCCCGCCGACTTCGGCATGCTGCTGTCCACCATGAACGGCCGCAACTTGGCTTCCGGGGTCTTCCTGGCCGCGACGCTCGGACTGGCCCGGGAGTATCCCGAGATGCTCGACCTGATGAACGACAACGGCTGGCGGCTGGCGCAGATCGGCAAGGACGTGTGCATGTCGGCGGAGGAATTCGCCGGGGTCGTCGCTCCGATCCCGGTGCAGGCGCTCACCCACGCCGCCGCGCCCACCGAGCTGCCGATGATCCAGGAGATATTGGCCGCCAACCGGCTGGGAGCGAGCGCGCCGACGGTGCCGGTGTTCCTCTATCACGCCACGCACGACCCATGGGTGCCGCTGGCCGGTGCGGAGAAGCTCTACACGGACTGGTGCGGCGCGGGGACGCCGGTGGATTTCCAGGTCTATCTCGGCGAACACTTCCTGGTCGGCCTCAGCGGCATACCCGGCGCGAACTCGTGGATCGATGACCGGTTCGCCGGGCGTGCGACCATCCCGCACTGCACCCGATCCGGCTGATACCGGACGAACCAGGCTAGTCCATGGCGGCCGGAGGACTTTCGGTAACCACATGGCTATGACGTTCGGCGGTGCAGCACACTGGAGGCGTGACCGTCGAATTCCTGGTTCTCCTGATCGTCATCGTCACGGCACTCGCATTCGATTTCACGAACGGCTTCCACGACACGGCGAACGCGATGGCGACCTCGATCGCCACCGGAGCCCTCCGGCCGCGCGTGGCGGTCGCGCTGTCGGCGGTGCTGAACCTGGTCGGCGCGTTCCTGTCGGTCGCCGTGGCCGCCACCGTGGCGAAAGGCATCGTCCGGCTCGACGCCGTCAGCGGCCACGATCTGCTCGTCATCGTGTTCGCCGGTCTGGTCGGCGGAATCCTGTGGAACCTGCTCACCTGGCTGTTCGGTCTGCCGTCGAGTTCGTCGCACGCGCTGTTCGGTGGCCTGATCGGGTCGACGCTGGCCGCGCTCGGGTGGAGCGGCGTGATCTGGGCGTCCGGCTCCGAAGGCGTGCTCACCAAGATCGTTCTTCCGGCCGTGCTCGCGCCCATCGTCGCCGCGCTGGTCTCGGCAATCGGCACGTGGCTGGTGTACCGGATCACCCGCGGCGCCGACGAGGACAAGGTCACCGAGGGGTTCCGGTGGGGCCAGATCGGCTCGGCCTCGCTGGTCTCGCTGGCGCACGGCACGAACGACGCCCAGAAGACGATGGGCGTGATCTTCCTCGCGCTCGTCGCGCACGGGACACTCACCAAGGACGCCGAGCTGCCGCTGTGGGTGATGGCCGCCTGTGCCGTGGCCATCGCGGCGGGCACCTATCTCGGCGGCTGGCGGATCATCCGCACACTGGGCAAGGGCCTGGTCGAGATCGACTCGCCACAGGGGCTCGCGGCGGAATCCGCGTCGGCCGCGATCATCTTGACTTCCGCCCATTTCGGTCTGCCGCTGTCCACCACGCAGACCGCCACCGGCTCCATCCTCGGTACCGGCCTCGGCAAGGGCGCCGAGGTGCGCTGGAGCGTGATGGGGCGGATGGTGGTCGCATGGTTGCTCACGCTGCCGCTGGCCGGTGTGGCCGGGGCGATCTGCTGGGCCATCGCCCACTTCGTCGGCGGGCTGGCCGGGGTGCTCGTGGTCTTCGGTCTGCTGATCGGGCTGTCGACGCTGATGTGGCTGCGGTCGCGGCGCAATCCGGTGCACACCGGCAATGTCAACGAGTGGCCGGGCGACGGGACCGACCCGGCGGCACCCGCCGGCGACGACCGGACCACGTCGGCGGACTCGAACCGATCGGCCCAGGTGTAGGAGGACCAGCGTGCACACTCTCGTCACGAATCTGAGCGGGCTGTGGAAAGTCGTCGCGGCCGGGCTGGTGCTCGGAGCGGGCTTGCCGATGATCTTCGCGATCGGGGTGCGCTTCTGGTCGATGTCGGAGACGGCCGACGCGGATACCAGCACCGTGCGGCGCGACTATCCCGCGCTCACGGCAGCGCTGACGTGCTTCGCGGTGGTCGTCGTCGCGATCGTGGGCGGAATCCTGTACACGGCGAAGGCGTTCCTCGCCGCCAGATTCGGCATCCATCTGTTCGGCCAGGCGTGAGGAGTGGCACCGTGACCGAACCAGTGAAACCCGCACCGACCCGGCCGAAGCTGCTCGGCAAGGTAGTGGGCTGGCTCCGTGCCGGGTATCCGCAGGGCGTTCCGCGATCGGATTACGTGGCGCTGTTCGCCGTGCTGCACCGGCACCTCACCGACTACGAGGTGGTCGTCATCGCCGAGGAGTTGGTGGCTTCGAACCCGGACAGCGGGATCACCCGCGTCGAGATCGAGCAGGCCATCGCCCGGATCGCCATGGAACAGCCGGACGAAGGCGACGTCGCCCGCGTTGCCTCCCACTTGGCGGCAGGCGGCTGGCCGCTGGCCGATCCACCCGCTGATTCCGACTGACCGAGCCGCCGCCGATGCCACCTTTCCTGAACGCGATCATCGGCTGGCTGCGGGTCGGATACCCGGATGGCGTGCCGGAATCCGACTACATCCCGCTGCTCGCGCTGCTGCGCCGTCGCCTGTCCGACGAGGAGGTCGCACGGATCGCCGCCGAGCTGGCCGGTGCGGGCGGGGCGGACATCGATGAGACCGATATCCAGGTGATGATCACCAAGATCACCAACGCGATGCCGTCGGAAGCCGACGTGGCCCGGGTGCGCGCCCGTGTGGAGGCCAATGCCTGGCCGCACCCAGACGGGGAATGAGTCACGGCTGCTCGCGCGGGCCGCTGAGGTAGGGCAAGCGGCGCACGCCCGCCGCGACCTCATAGGCGAGATCCTCGTAGCCGAGCGCCAGTTCGGCCAGGCGCTCCCAAGCATTGTGCACCGCCCATTCCGGCGCCCCGGCGAGGATCGCGTACGCGCAGGCGGAGAACTGAGCGAGACGATCGACCACCATGCCGACGGTCTCGGTGTGCATGTGCGCACCGCCGTGTGGCGGCGGCGCCTCGGTGGCGACCCAGCGATCGACGGCGAGGACGAGCCGGGCGCGATCCCGGTCGATGTCGTTCGCACCGCCCGGTTCACGGCCGAGGCGGCGCTTGTGCAATCCCGTGAGTAGGTGGGCGGACTCCAGGATGGGGTGGGCGCGGTGCGGCGCGCTGCGGCAGGCATGAAGGACGAGCTCTTTGGTCGGCAGTGGTTCCACTGCGGATAACCCCCTCGGTCGAAATGGTCGCGCCGGCATTACGCGAGACGCGAATATCAGCGGCGACGACGCCCGCCCGGACGGTGGCGATGGGACAGCGGCCCGCCGTCCCATGGCGATTCGATGACGACGAGCCCGACGGCCTCCAGTGCCGTGAGCCCGAACCGGCACGTCAGCTCCTCCGTCAAGGAAACCATCTCCGCCGCTTGGATAGCCGCCGTCGCCTGCTCCGTGGTCACCATCCGGCCACGCAGGTAGGACACCACCCACGCGTCGTCGCTGACCCGGCGCGCCTGATGCGGCGTCCGGTCACTGACGATCCAGATCCGGTCGACGACGTGCACGGACATCAGAACCCCCTCCATCCCCGCAGGGCGGGTTCCGATGACAGCCCCGCCTGTGATGCACAACACAAGCAGCTTAGAAGTCGGTCCGTTGATAGGTCAAGTTGACCAGTCCATTTGACAAACTTCGCGCGCTGTGGATGCGGGTACGGTCATCTGCACGAACAGCCGGAGCCGGAAGGACTCATCGGACGATGGCACCACTCTCGCCCACGGTCGCCCGCTGGGAGCTCATGCTCCGGATCAAGCGCCGCCGCACCGAGTTCGACGTCTCCGCGTCCCTCATCGCCAAGGAACTGGGCTTCACCCTGTCGTACTGGTCGAAGGTCGAGAAGGAACGCGTCCTGGCCGAGGACAAACTGCGAAAGCTGATGAGCCTGCTGGAATTCGACCCGGACGAGCGCGAGGAGATGTTGCGGCTGCGCGATATCGCCAAGCGCCGAGGGTGGTGGTCTGAGTACGCCGGGTTGCTGTCGGACGAGGTGTTGCGCCTGTACGGGTTGGAGCACGGGGCGCACGACATCCGCAGCTACACGAGCATCTTGATCCCTGGTCTCTTGCAGACCGAGGACTACGCGCGGGCCGTAATCGCCAACGACAGGGCGCGGATTCGGCAAGTGGAAGTGGAGCGCTGGGTCGAGGTCCGGATGAGGCGCCAGAAGCGGCTCGCCGAATCGGATCCGCTACTGGTGACCGCGATCGTCAACGAGGCCGCGCTGACTCAGCGCACCGGCGGTGTGGCCGTCCTGAAGGGGCAGCTCCGCCACCTCCTGTCGATTACCGAGACGCATGCCGACACGGTTGACATCCGGGTCGTACCGTTCGACGCGCCAGGCGGTGTGTTGCTCACCGGTGCGTCGTTCCATTTGCTCGGGTTCGAGAGTGCACTCCTGCCCGACGTGGCGTGGACCGAGACGCTGGTTCATCTCGGCGTGATCGAAGAGAGCGAACCGGTACGCCACCTCGAGACCATGTTCGGTACGACTCTCGCCGAACACGCGCTCCCGCGAAACGAGTCGACAGCGTTGATAGAACGCAGACTGACTGCGCTGTAGCGTGATCGGCATGGCAAGTGCGGTCGCATGGTTCAAGTCATCACACTCGAATGACAGCACTGCCTGCGTCGAAGTCTGCTTCGACGGCGACCGAATCCTGGTTCGAGACAGCAAGTTCGCGGGAGTACCGGGGACATCCCCCGTGCTGGCGTTCACGCCGACGCAGTGGGCGGCATTCACAACGGCCATCCGCGCCGCGGAAATCACCTAGCGGCCCCACCACAGCGCGCCTCTCCCAGCCGACTCTCAGCTTCACTACACCGAAAACTCAGCTCCACCGGGAAGAGTGACCCCGTCGATGCGAAGCGATCCATCGACAGCCCTGCCGGTGGACAACTGCCCTGCCCACCATGAGAACCGGCCGGCGGCGCGCACCCTCGCGTGCGCCGCCGGCCGTTCGCTTTCGCCAGGGGCACCTGGCTGCGGCGAAACCCGAGTAGACGTCTCGGTGATGCGCCACTAGTGGAGGATCAGTGGTGGGGGCGTTCGATGCAGAATTCGTTGTTCTCGGGATCGCGGAGGGTGACCCAGCCGAGGCCATCGGGGGTTCGGTGGTCTTCGTGCAGGGTTGCGCCGAGGGCGAGGACGCGGTCGACTTCCTCGTCGCGGGTGCGTTCGGTGGGCATCCAGTCGAGGTGGACTCGGTTTTTCACCGCCTTTGGTTCGGGGACTCGGATGAACAGCAGGCCCGGGGTTCCTTCCGGTGCCTCCACGACGGCGTAGTCGTCGTCGGGTCCATTGGCCTGCGCCACCGGCCATCCGGTGACGGCGCTCCAGAACGACGCGAGGGCGAAGGGGTCGGAACAGTCGACCGTCACATGTCGAATGATCATTCCCTCATCTGATCACGCGGTGGGCCGGTGATGAAGCGGCACGCGCGATCAGGCGAGGAGGCGGAGGAAGTGCTCGACTTCCGCCTGCACGGCGGCGCGGGCGGGGGTGAGGTACTTGCGTGGGTCGGAGAGGTGGGAATCGTATGCGAGGCAGGCGCGGACGGCGGCTGTCATCCGAATGTTCAGGCGGGTGGCGATGTTGATCTTCGTCATGCCGTGGTCCACGGCGTCGCGGAGACCTCGATCCGGGACGCCGGAGGAGCCGTGCAGCACCAAGGGGACGGGAACCTTCGCCGCCAGGTGGGCGATCAGGTCGTTGTCGAGTGCCGCCGTGCGGGTGTGCATGGCGTGCGAAGAGCCGACGGCCACCGCCAGTGCGTCGACACCGGTGGCGCTCACGAACTCGACGGCTTCGTCGGGATCGGTGCGCACCCCGGGTGCGTGCGCGCCGTCCTTGCCGCCCACCGCGCCGAGTTCGGCTTCGACGTGCACCCCGCGCTCATGGCACCAGGCCGCGACCTCGGCGGTGGTCGCGAGGTTGTCGGCGTAGTCGAGGGCCGAGCCGTCGTACATGACAGAGTGGATACCGAGATCGACCGCGGTGCGCACCAATTCGGCGCTGGTGGCATGGTCGAGATGAACCGCGACGGCGGCGTCGCTGTCGGCGGCGATGCGCAGGCATGCGAGTGCGAGGGGCGCGATGCCGCCGTGATAGATCGCCGTGTTCTCCGAAAGTTGCAAGACCACTGGTCTTTTCGCCGACTCCGCTGCTGCGGCGATCGCCTCGGCATGCTCGAGGGTGATCACATTGAACGCGCCGAGCCCACCCGGCCGGGCCGCGGAGATCAGATCCGGGATCGAGGTCAGTGGCATAGTTCGCGCTGCCCTTCGGCCTCCGCTGGAGGCTCGGTGTGGTCGGCGGTGGTCATGGGAGCGCTTTCTGTGGTTCGGGTAGATCCAGTTGTTCGACCTGAACGGTCGGGGCCAGTCGGGTCCGCAGACAACGGTCGATCTCACCGGCCACCGGGACCACCACGGCCGCCGCGGAGGTCGCCACCGCGTCGGCGAGCAGCGCGGGCCAGTCCGTGCTCGATGCGGATGCCAGGGCGGCGATCACCGCCGCCACCGCCGCATCGCCCGCACCGGTGGGATTCCCGGCGAGCGGTTCGGGCAACGCCGCCGACCACGCGCCGTCAGCGGTCACCGCGGTGATTCCCTCCGTCCCGCGCGTGGCGATCACGGCCCGGACTCCGTTCTCGATGAGCGGGTGCACGGCGGTGACGATCTCGTCCGCGGACGCGGGTTCCGCGCCGGTGAGGCGTTGCAGCTCAGCCGCGTTCGGCGTGAGCACGATGCCCGGTACCTGGGCGGCCAAGCGCAGTGCCTCGCCGTCGACGTCACAGATGGTGGGCACATCGGCCGCGATGGCGTTGCGCGCGATCTCGGCGGGCAGCGCGGGTTCGATGCCGCCCGGCAGCGACCCGGAGATGACCAGCCCGGCGATGTCGGGGAGCATGCCGGCCACCCGGACGGCCAACTGCTCGGCGGCATGCGGATTGGAGACCCGCGCGCCCGGCTCCCACAGCGCGGTGGCGGTCCCGTCGTCGGATTCGCTGATCACCACGGTGCGGCGCACCCAGGGCAGCGCGTGCACGAAGTCGACCGGCAACTCCAGTTCGGCGGCGGCCGCGAAGGCGTGGTCGGAGAATCCGGTAGCCCTGGCGTACCTGCCGAGCTGGTTCAGCACCCGGGTCACGTTGATGCCCTTGCCGCCGATGCGCTGCTCCACCGACCGGACCCGATGCGCCTGCCCGCGTTCGAAGCGTTCGACGCGATAGGTCATGTCGTACGCGGGATTCATTGTCACGGTGAGGATCACCTCAACCACTGTCCACGTCTGAGCACCCTGCGCAAGTGGAGATTGTCACTGGCTGTCAGAATGTCGGCGAAGTGGCCGGGCCGCAGGTCACCGACGTCGGCGAGCCCGAGCGCGGCGGCCGGAACCGAGGTGGCCGCGCACACCGCCTCCCGCAGCCCGACGCCGGATTCGCGCACCGCGCGCGCGAGGCACTCCAGCAGGGTGCTGACTCCGCCCGCGATCGACCCGTCGGCGATGCGCGCCACCCCGTGCCGCACGGTCACCGGCTGCGGACCGAGCTGGTACTCGCCGTCGCCGAGTCCGGCCGCCTGCATGGCGTCGGTGACCAGCGCGACCCGCCCCGGCGCGGTCGCGAACACCAGCGCGGCGAAGCCCGGATCCACGTGCACGCCGTCGCCGATCAGCTCCACGATCGCGTCCCCGGCGGCCGCGGCCACCAGAGCCGCCGCCACCGGACCCGGGTGCCGGTGATGCAGCGGTGGCATGCCGTTCGCCAGGTGCGTCACGATGCTGCCCGATCCGTGCGGGCGCAGGGCATTACGAAAAGCCCGGTAGTCGGTGTCGCTGTGGCCGAGCGCGACCACCACCCCGTTGTCGGTCAGCCGCTGCGCGACGGCCGCGTAGCCGGGGCGCTCCGGCGCGAGCGTCATCGCCCGCAGGTGTGGGCCTCCGGCGGCCAGCAGTTGCTCGGTCAACCCGAGATCGGGGTCGCGCAGGAAACGCGGATCCTGTGCTCCGCATCGCGCCTCGGAGAGGAAAGGCCCCTCGACATGGATTCCGCCGAGCACGCCTTCCTCGGCGAGTTCGCGCAGGGTGGCGGTCTGCGCCACCATCTCCGCGCCGGGGCCGGTGACCACGCTCGCCACCACCGTGGTCGAGCCGCGCGCATGGTGCGATTCGGCCGCCATCCGCGCGTACGTGCTGTTCACGGTGTCGAACCGGTACCCGAATCCGCCGTGATTGTGAATGTCCACAAGCCCCGGCAGCACGGTGCCGGAAAATGGCGGCTCAGGTAAATCGGGATGCGTCGCGCGCCATTGCCTGAACGACCGGACCGCCTCGATCCGGTCTCCGGAGACCAGGACGACGCCGTCGTTCAGCGTGACGCTCGCCGAGACGATGCGTCCGCGAATCAGTTCGGTGTACGGCGTCATGTCAGTGCCCCTCGGCGGGCGAAGAGGGCGGCGCCCGCCAGCCCGGCGCGGGCGCCGAACTCGCCGAGCACCACTCGCGGTGCGGGGACCAGGCGGAGCCGGTCCGTCAGCGCCCGGTGCAGTGGGGCGGTCAGCGCCGTGCCCGCTCCGGCGAGGCCGCCGCCGAGGACGACCAGTTCGGGACAGGCGGCGTGCACGATGCCGACCAGCCCGTCGGCGAGCGCCTCGACCGCGTCCTCGACCACGGCGGCGGCGTCGGGGTCGGTGGACATGAGGGCGAAGACCTCGGCGGCGCCGGTCGTCTCCCGTCCGGTGCGGCGGGTGTAGGCGCGCGCGATGGCCGCGCCCGACGCGACCGTCTCGACGCAGCCGGTATTGCCGCACGGGCAGGGCAAGCCGCCCGCGCGCCGCACCGGCACGTGCCCGTACTCGCCGACCTGCCCGTAGCTGCTGCGCACCAACCGCCCGCCGACCGACAGCGTCCCGGAGATACCAGTGCCGAGAATGACGACGCACACGTTCTCGTGGCCCTGCCCGGCGCCGTACTTCCATTCCGCCCAACCGGCCACGGCGACATCGTGTTCGATCAGCGTCGGCACGCCCCAGCGCTCGGTGAAGCGATCGCCCACATGCACGTCGCGCCAACCGACGTTGCTGCTGAACACCGCGATCGAGCGCGTGGTATCGACGATCCCCGGCAGCACCACCGCCGCGCGGCGCACCCGGCCGCGGTCGGATTCCGGCAGTTCGGCCAGCAACCGCTCGCCGAGCTCGCCCATCGCGTCGAAGGCGACCGGACCGTGGGGCGTGGCGACCGAGCCCATCGCCAGAGCCGCGCCTTCGGCATCGGTGACCTCGCCTTTGATGGTGGTTCCGCCGACATCCAGTCCGAGCACGAGCGCCTCGCCCGGTAGCGGCGCGGTGAGCGTCGTCGTGCCGAGCACGGTCGTGGCCCGCCCCGAGCCCGAACGCCCGGTCGGCTCGTCGCGGCGCGAGTTGGTCTCAGGGGTGCGCGGCCCGGCCACGGACGCACCAGAACCCGCCGGTGTCCTCGGCTGTTCGTTTCCCATGCTCGGCAGAGTAGTTCGTGGCGAACCCTGGGCCAGGGTGCGCGCGGCCTGGCCACGACCGGTTCTCACCGCACGTGCTCGATCACGACTTCAAGACCACGGAGCGATTCAGGCCGCGCGGATGGTCCGGGTCCAGCCCCAGGTCGGCGGCACGCAGGACGCAGAGCCGGTGCACCCGCAGCAGATCAGCCATCGGGTCGATCTCGCGGTGTTCCAGGTGGGCGCCGGTGGCGGCGACATCGTCGGCGAATCCCGGCTCCAGCGGCCCGAAGGCCCAAACCGCCCGGCCCGGCGCCGAGATGGCGATGGGGCCGTGGCGGTACTCGGTCGCCGGATAGGCCTCCGTCCAGGACTGGCAGGATTCGCGCAGCTTGAGCGCCGCCTCGTCGGCGATGGCCGCCGCGAATCCCATGCCGACGAAGCTGATCTGCTCGGCGCCGCGTACCGCCGCCAGCGACTCGGCGGGCCGCTCGGCGAGCACGGCGCGAGCTTGGGCGATCACCGGCGTGAGGTCCTCGCCGAGGTGGCTGCGCAGGATGGCGAGGGTGGTGGTCGCGAAACGGGTCTGCACCACCGACCGCTCGTCGACCTGCTCGATGAGGATCGGATCACCCAGTTCGAGGACAGGTGTGCCGGGACTGGAGCAGATCACCGCGCGAGGGACGCGCGCCGGGATCGCCCGCATGGCGCGGATGACCTCGGTGGTGGTGCCGGAGCGGCAGATCACGAGGTAGCGGTCGTACTCCCGGGCCGGGACCGCGCTGGCTGGCCAGGCATCCGTGAGCCCCCGGCCCGCGCCCTCCCGCAGCGCCGCGATCGCCCGGGACATGAAATACGACGTGCCGCACCCGATCACGGCGACGCGCTCGCCCGGCTTCGGCAGTGCGGCGTGATGATCCGCGGCGATGGTGGCGGCGTGCGTCCAGTCGTCCGGCTGGGTCGCCACCTCGGTGGCCAGATGTGGTTCCGGCGTGTGGTCGGCAGGCGTAGGCACCTGAACAGCTTCGCTCGAGTGATCGTTCATGTCAAATTTACGATCAAATCGGTCACATATGATCACCATCCGGGCTAGATTGAGGCGCACGGACGGTGTGTCCTCCCATCATCGGCGGCTCCGCTGGCGCCGGGTGGGTAAATCTGAAAGGTTCTGCTCGTGAAAAGACCATTCCACCGCGTGCTTGCCGGAGTCGCGATGGTCACCGGCCTCGCGCTGACCCTCTCGTCCTGCGGGTTCGGTCCGAAGAATGCCGCGGACTCCGACACTACGATCAATCTCCTGGCCCCCGCCTACAGCGACGGCGCCACGGGCACCAAGGCGCTGTGGGACGGCATCATCGCCGAATTCCAGAAGCAGAACCCGGGCATCACGGTGAATTTGCAGATGGAATCGTGGAACTCGATCAACGACGTGGTGCGCACGAAGCTCCAGTCGCAGGCGACCACCCCGGACATCCTCAACATCGACGCCTACGCCAGCTTCGCCGCAGACGGCTTGCTCTACCCGGCCACCGACATCGTCTCCGCGCCGGTGCTGGCGGACATCCAGCCGGCCTTCGCGCAGAACGCGTCGCTGAACGGCACCCAGTACGCACTGCCGTTGTTCGCCTCCACTCGCACCCTGTTCTACAACACCGAATTGTTCGACAAGGCGGGCATCGTCCGGCCGCCGAAGACCTGGGCCGAGCTGACCGACGTGGCGAAGAAGATCCAGGCGCTCGGCGGCGGCGTCTCCGGGTACGGGCTCCCACTGGGTAGCGAGGAGGCGCAGGGCGAGGCCTCCATCTGGACCTTCGGCGCGGGCGGCTCCTGGGCCGACGGCGACCGGATCACCGTGGACACCCCGGAGAACCTGGAGGGTGTGCGGGCCATGCGTGAACTCATCGATGCCGGCGCCACTCAGCCGAATCCGGGCGCGACCGACCGCAAGGACGTGATCAACGCCTTCATCCAGGGCAAGATCGGCATGATCGAAGCGCTGCCGCCCACCATCGGCCAGATCACCGCGAAGAACCCCGGCCTGCGCTACGCGACCGCGCCGTCGCCGACCAAGACCGGCAACCCGGTGACGCTGGGTGTGGCCGACCACCTGATGGCGTTCAAGAAGGACGGCGCGAAAGCCGAGTCGATCAAGAAGTTCCTCGACTACTTCTATTCGGCCGCGGTGTACGCGAACTTCGTCAAGCACGAGGGCTTCATCCCGATCACGCACAGTGCCGCCGCCGCGCTCGCCGATGACCCCGTGACGAAAGCGTTCGCCGCCACGCTCTCGGTGGCACGGTTCTACCCGAGCAACAACCCGAAATGGGCCGCGGCTCAGGGCGCCATCCGCCAGCAGATGGGCACGATCGGACAGGGCGCGGACCCGGCTCAGGTATTGCGTCGCATCCAGGAAGCCGCGAACTGACGTGCGGCGCAGGGGATTGCCGGCGGCGTTGCCGTGGATCGCGCCTTCGCTGGTCCTGATCGCGGGCATCGTCGCCTTCCCGGCCTGCTACATGGTGTGGACCAGCACCAGGGACCTCACCGCCTACGGCCAGGACCGCGGCAACGCCGGACTGGCCAACTACCGGACCCTGTTCGCGATCTCGGAACTCGGCTCGGTGTTTGCCCACACGGTGGTCTGGGTGGTCGGCGTCGTGCTGCTCACCCTGGTGCTGTCCGCGGCGCTGGCCCAGTTCCTGCACAAGGACTTCCCCGGCCGCACCGCCGTGCGGATGGCGATCCTGGTGCCGTGGGCGGCGTCGGTGGTGATGACGACGACGATCTTCTACTACATGCTCGACCCGGACGTCGGCATCGCGAACCGGTTCCTGGTCGACATCGGCCTGCTCGACCGCGGTTACGGCTTCACCAAGCAGCCGGCACAGGCGTTCCTCGTGGCGATGGCCGTCGCGGTATTCGTCTCGGTGCCGTTCACGACCTACACGATTCTGGCCGGGTTGCAGTCGATCCCGGCGGAGATCGAGGAGGCGGGGCGGGTCGACGGCGCGAGCGCGTGGCAGCGCTACCGCTATCTCACGTTGCCGCAGCTGCGTCCGGCGATCGCGGTGGCGACCATCATCAACATCATCAACGTGTTCAATTCGCTGCCGATCCTGCAAGTGATCACCGGCAGCATCGCCGGGTTCTCGGCGGACACCACCACGACGCTCACGTTCAAGCTGATCCGGCAGAACCAGCAGGTCGACACCGCCGCCGCGATGAGCGTGCTGAACTTCGCGCTGATCGTCGTCGTCATCGCGATCTACGTCCGGCTGGCCCGCCCGACCCGGGAGGTCGACCGATGACGACGCGGGTGCGGGTACGCGAGCAGGTGCCCGTGGCGCCGGTCGCCGCGGCCGAACCCGCGCGGCGGGAGCGACGGCGCTGGGAGCTCACCGCGGTCGGCGTGGTGCTCGCCGCGGGGTTCCTGCTGCCTTTCGTCGTGATGGTGCTCGGGTCGTTGAAGAGCGGAGCCGAGATCCTGCGCATCCCGCCGACGTATCTGCCGCAGTCCTGGCATCCGGACAACTACACGACGATGTGGGACACCCCCGAGACGCCGCTGCCGTTCAATCTGGCCAGCACGATCATCATCACCGTCTGCGCCACCGCGCTGGTGCTGGCCGTGGCGATACCGGCGGGGTACTACACCGCCCGGCACCGGTTCCCGGGTCGCGGAGTGTTTCTCGGTGTGGTGCTGGTGACCCAGATGTTGCAGCCCACGGTGCTGGTCACCGGGTTGATCCGCGAGTTCTTCGCGCTCGGCATCAACGACACCTGGCTGGCCATGATCCTGGTCAACGCCGCGTTCAACTTGTCCTTCGCGGTGTGGATCCTGCACAGCTTCTTCGCCGCGATCCCGGTGGAGATCGAGGAAGCCGCGATGCTCGACGGACTCGGCCGCTGGCAGACGCTGGTGCGGGTGAGCCTGCCGCTGGTCTGGCCCGGCATCGTCACGGCGACGATCTTCGTCGCGGTGGCGTGCTGGAACGAATTCGCCGCCAGCCTGGTCGTGCTGACCACGCCGGAGAATCAGCCGCTGTCGGTGGCGCTGACCAAGTTCGTCGGCCAGTACGACACCGCCTGGCAGTACGTGTTCGCGATCTCCACCGTCGGCATCATCCCGGTGGTGCTGCTGTTCGCTGTCATCGAGAAGCGTCTGGTCGCCGGCTTGACGGCGGGCAGCGTGAAATAGTTCGGGCACGATCGATTCCGTTGCCGCCCATGGCGGAAACGTCCGGCGACATGGTCGCGTGTCTACCGTTCAGCGCGCTGACGAAAGGTAGCCGCGCGGTAGCATCGAACGGTGACACGGCGGGATCACCGACCCAGAGACGGTCGCAGCTACGGCGGACTGTCCAAGCAACAGCGGGTTGCCCAGCGGCAGACCCGGCTGATCGACGCCGCTCTCGAACTATTCGGCACCCAGGGTTACGCGGCCACATCGATCGAACGCCTCTGCGCCGTGGCGAATGTCTCCACGCGCAGTTTCTACGAGGACATGGGCAGCCGCGAGGCACTGCTCATCGCCCTGGCCAATCGCATCACCTCCCGTGCGCTGGAATGCGCGATCGCGGCACTGGCGGCCACCGAGAACGAGCCCCTGCCCGCGCGCGTGGTGGCGAGTTTCCGCGCGTATCTGAGCGTCACGTGTGCCGACGCCCGGTGCGCGCGAGTTTGCTATGTGGAGATCGTCGGCGTCAGCGCCGCGGTGGAGGAGTGGCGCAGGCAGCAGCGCCGCTTGCTCTCGGCGTTGCTGATCAGCGAGGCCGAACGCGCCGTCGGCCGCGGCGAGACCGGCCCGCGGCGTTTCGATCTCTTCGCGCTGGCGGTGATCGGCGCGGTCACGTCCCTGGCCCAGGAATTGGTGCACAGCACCGCCCCGGACGCGACAGTGAGTCTGGACGAAATCTGCGAAGAAATCGCCTATTTCGTGAACTCCGGTCTGTCTCTCACAGGGGCCGATGTGCCCAGGGGAGACGGGGCCGGACGCTTTTCCCACCCACCGACGCTCCGGTCGAGGCCCGCGGTCGAGGTCGATGTGCCTTGAGCCGACCCGGCTCGGCACCGGCCGCAGGCAATCTTCGCGGTCGGCGCGTGCGTGTGGTCATATTGTTCGCGTGCTCGCCGAAACAGCAGGTCCCCCGTGCGAGCGGGGCGGTGTGAGATGACCGGGTCGACGGATCGACCGCAACGGTGGAACCGGTTGCTCGAGCTGCTCGCCGAGTCCGGTCGGCTCTCGGTGGAGGAGGCCGCCGAGCGGCTCGGCGTGTCCGCCGCGACGGTGCGCCGCGATTTCACCGCGCTCGCCGAGCAACAGCTGGCGACCCGGACGCACGGCGGTGTTGTGGCCACCTCGGTGGCCTACGACCTGCCCGCCCGCTACCGGCAGAGCGCGGGCGAGGCCAAGCAGCGCATCGCCGAGCACGCCGCATCCCTGGTCGATCCGCACGCGGTGGTGGGGATGAACGGCGGCACCACCACAACGGCGGTGGCCAGGGCGCTGGCCGGGCGCACCGATCCGGATTCGTCGGGGGACGAGCAGCTGACCATCGTCACCAACGCGCTGAACATCGCGGGAGAGATGGTGCTGCGGCCGCACATGCGCACCATCGTCCTCGGCGGAGTGGCGCGGCGGGAGTCCTACGAGCTGCACGGGCCGCTGGCCGAACGGGCGCTGGCCGAATTGCGGCTCGACGAGCTCGTGCTCGGGGTGAACGCGATCTCCGCCGAGGGCGGCGCCCAGTGCAGGCACATCGACGAGGCCGGGGTGACCACCGAGATGGTGCGGCGTTCCGGGCGGGTGCTGGTGGTGGCCACCGGAGACAAGCTCGAACGCACCGCCCTGGCTCGCATCTGCGGCATCGAGCAGGTGCACGTGCTGGTCACCGACACCGACGCCGATCCGGTCGCGGTGGAGAAGATCCGAGCGGCGGGCGTGCGGGTCGACGTGGTGTAGCGGAGCCGGATACGGGACGCTGCCCGTTTTCCGGCCTACTCCGCGGTGGCGGGCGTCAGCGGCCGCGGGGTCTCGGCGTCCGGCCGCATGCCGCGTGTCCAGACGAGGAATCCCCAGGCCACGAAGCCCGCGTAGACGAAATACAGCGCGGCCGAGGGGTAGTAGTCCGCGCGCACCAGCAGCGGGATGCCGACCAGGTCGACCGCGATCCAGATCAGCCAGAACTCGGCCAGCCCGCGGGCCATGCCGTAGGTGGCCAGAACCGAGCCGGTGAAGATCCACGCCTCGGCCCACGGACCGTAGGAACCGAGCCACTCGAAGAGCTGGGCGAACACCACCGTGCCCACGAGCATCGCCGCCACGAGCACGACGCGTTCGCGCGTCCTTGCCCAGCGCGGGTCGACGCCGCGATGCTCGAGCCCGGTCTCCCGCGCCGCGTGGCGGTACCAGCTCCACCAGCCGTACACGCTGACCGCGACGAACATCAGCTGGCGTCCGGCCTGCCCGGCCATGTTCAGCTGCTGAGGGGTGTGGAAGACGCCGCCGACGAACACGGTGAACAGCAGGGCGTTCCCGGCGATGCCGACCGGCCAGGCCCAGACGCGCCGCCGCATGCCGCCGATCGCGGAGGCCAAGCCGAAGCCGTTGCCGATCACTTCGCGCCAGAGGATCTCCGAGCCCGCGATGTGCAACTTGGCGTCGAGCAGCGTGAGGATCGGGTTCACCTGTCGTGCAACCCGCGGCGGGCCGTTTCTCATCCGGATCGGATCGCCGCGATTCGAAATCCACCTCGCGGCCGCGGTGCGGACCTTAACGATTGCGCAATCTGGCGGCGCGATTCGCAATATAGGTGCAATGGCGTGCTCCTAGGGTGGCCGTCATGAGCACGGACAGCGCCGCCGCCGGGGGAACCGGAATTCATCTCAGCGGATTGACCAAGACCTTCCGGGTCGGGCGGAAAACCGTGCAGGCATTGGCGAGCGTCGATCTGCACACCGAGCAGGGTGCCTTCCTGTCGCTGCTCGGTCCTTCCGGCTGCGGCAAGTCGACCGTGCTGCGCATTCTCGCCGGGCTGGAGACGCCGACTGCGGGCAAGGCGCTGATCGACGGCGCGACCCCCGCCGAGCTGCGCGGACGCCACGCGCTGGGCATCGCTTTCCAGGATTCGGCGCTGTTGCCGTGGCGTTCGGTGGAATCGAATATCAAGCTGCCGCTGCAAGTCGCGGGCATCACGCCGGAGGCGAATCGGATCGATGACCTGATCCGGCTGGTGGGGCTGGAAGGGTTCGAGAAGGCCAAACCCGCGCAGTTGTCCGGCGGTATGCGCCAGCGTGTCTCGATCGCGCGGGCGCTGGTGGTGCAGCCGGCGGTGCTGCTGCTGGACGAACCGTTCGGCGCACTCGACGACATGACCAGGCAGCGGCTCAATCTGGAGCTGCTGCGGATCTGGACCGAGAAGCCCGCGACCACGCTGATGGTTACGCACGGCATCGCGGAGGCGGTGTTCCTGTCCGACGTGGTGGCCGTGATGAGCCCGCGGCCGGGACGGGTGCTGGAACTGGTCGAGATCGATCTGCCGCGCCCGCGACTGCCGGAGATGATGCGCACGCCGGAGTTCCACAAGTTGCACGACTACTTGTCGGAGCTGCTGTTCGGGACCTCGGGGAAAGGAGGGGTGGCATGAAGCGCTTCGGTGGTGCGCTCGGCGTTCTCGGACTGGTCGCCGTGTGGTGGGCTCTGGCGGCGTTCGAGGTCGCGGGCGGCACCATACCCAGCCCCTGGCGAGTGCTGCACACCATGTACACCGACGGATGGGATCTGTACGGCCCGAATTTCCGGATCACCGCCCTCGGCGCGCTGCAAGGATTCGTCTGGGGCAACGGCCTGGCCATCGCGCTGGCAATCCTGATCGTGCTGATCCCGCCGATCGAGTCGCTGGCCACCCAGCTGGCGATCCTGAGCTACTGCACTCCGTTGCTCGCGCTGGGCCCGATCATCCTGGTCGTCTTCGGCGGACGCACCCCGACGGTGTTCCTCGCCGCGATGTACTGCTTCTTCACCACCATGGTCGGCACCGTCACCGGTCTGCGCTCGGCCGACCGGACCAGTCTGGACCTGGTGCGCGCCTACGGCGGCGGCCGCTGGCAGCAGTTGTCCCGGGTGCGGGCGGTTTCGGCGTTGCCCAGTACCTTCGCGGCGTTGAAGATCGCCGCGCCCTCGGCCGTGCTCGGCGCGATCATCGGCGAGTATCTCGGCGGCGTGGACAGCGGTATCGGGGTGGCGCTGACCGCTGCGCAGACGTCCTACAACGTGCCGCGCACCTGGGGTATGGCGCTGGCCGCCGCGGCGCTGGCCGGACTCGGGTACGCGTTGGTAGCCTTGGCCGCCCGGATGGCCGCTCCGTGGACCGCGCAGGAGGCGCGATGAAAAGCCATGCGACGGGCCTTGTCTCGACCGCGAATGTGGAGGACGCCGGATGAACCTCCTGCGCCGAATCGGGGTCTTCCTGTTCCCGCTGTGCACCTCGCTGCTGTTGATGCTGGGGATCTGGTACGTCTTCCTGAAGGCGTTCCCGCAGGTCGGCCCGCGGGTCGGCAAGACGCCCGGCGATATCTGGACCTACTTGGTGACGGCGCAGGGCGCCGACGCCGCGCGGGAAGCGATCATCGACGATTTGCGGATCACGCTGCGCGACGCGGCCATCGGATTCGGCGCGGGCATGCTCGCCGCGCTGGTGGTCGCCGCGCTGTTCGTGTCGTTCGCCGCGGTCGAGCAGACCTTCCTTCCGGTGGCGATGCTGTTGCGCTCGGTGCCGCTGGTTGCGCTCACGCCGATCATCGTGCTGGTGTTCGGCCGTGGCCTGGCCGGAGTGGCGGTGCTCGCCGCGATCGTGGTGTTCTTCCCCGCTCTGGTCATGATCATGGCGGGCCTGCGCGGCGCGCCGCGGCAAGCGCTGGAGCTGGTGGCCGCCTATGGCGGGTCGCGGTGGACCGGGCTGCGCATGGTGGCCGTGCCCGCCGCGCTGCCCTCGGTGTTCGCCGCGGCGCGGATCTCGGTGCCGGGCGCGCTGATCGGGGCGTTGCTCGGGGAGTGGCTGGGCAGCGGCACCGGGTTGGGCGCCAGCCTGATCCGCGCCATCCCGACGTTCCAATACAGCAAGCTGTGGGCCTCGATCGTCATCGTCACCCTGGTCTCGGTGGCGCTCTACGCGATCGTCGGGGTGGTCGAGAATCTGGTGCTCGCGCGGTTCGGACCCGAAGCCGGGCGAAGCTGACCGATATGTCCGACCGATGATATTCGCGCGAATTCGCGCTCGGAACGCCAAAGTAAAGAAAACGAAACGCCTTCCCCTTAGATTCGGCCCATGACACCCGTGCAACGCTCCACGTTCGGGCACCTGAACCGACGCTCGTTTCTCCGTTACTCCGCGCTCGCCGGGGCCGCGCTCGGTGGTGCGGGGGCGCTGGCCGCCTGCGGCGGGAATGCCGGCGACGCGCCGGGCGGCTCCACTCCGGACGGATCGAAACACGGCCGCGTCGCGGTGCAGCTGTCCTGGCTGAAGAACATCGAATTCGCGGGTGAATACTTCGCCGACGCCAGAGGCTATTTCACCGAAGCCGGTTTCGGCTCGGTCGAGCTGATCGCGGGTGGCGCGGCCAGCACTTCGGTGGAGGCCGGGTTGGACACCGGGAAAGTGTGGCTGGGCCTGTCCGCGCCGCAGACCACCGCACCGGCGATCCTGGAGGGACTGCCCGCGAAGATCGTCGCCACCACCTATCAGAAGAATCCGTTCGCGATCGTCTCCTCCGCGGCGAAGCCGATCAAGTCGCCTGAGGACATGAAGGGCCGCAAGATCGGTGTGCAGGACACCAACCAGCTGATCTTCAACGCGTTGCTGACCGCCAACGGGTTGAAGCCCGGTGACGTCACCGTGGTGCCCGCGCAATTCGATCCCACCCCACTGGCCAACGGCGAGGTCGACGGCTGGGTCAGCTATGTGACGAACGAGCCGATCACATTGGCGGCGAAGGGCTTCCAGAACACGCATTTCCTGTTCGCCGACTTCGATCTGCCGCTGGTCGCCGAGACCCTCACGGTCGCGCAGTCCACCATCGACAACGAGCGCGACAAGCTGAAGGCGTTCCTGGTCGCCGAGATCAAGGGCTGGAAGGACGCGGTGGCCGACCCGGCCGAATCGGCCCGGCTCGCCGTCGAGGTCTACGGCAAGGATCAAAAGCTGGATTTGGCCGAGCAGACGAAAGAGGCCATCGCGCAGAACGATCTGGTGGTCTCACCGGACACGGTCACCAACGGCCTGCTCACCATGACCGACGCGTTGATCGAACAGAATATCGCCGCGCTGCGCACCGCGAAGATAGATATCAAGGCCGAGCAGCTGTTCGACCTGTCGGTGCTGCGCGAGGTGTATGCCGAGAATCCCGGGCTGAAGTGATCAGATACCGAGTCCGACCGCGGTTTTCGGCGTGACCGGGATTTCGCCGCTGTAGGGATCGACCGCGCGCACCGGTTGCGCGGCGCGGGCGGCCAGCAGCTCGGCCGCGATCGCGACCGCCACCTCCGGCGCGGTGCGCGCACCGATGTCCATGCCCGCGGGCGAGTGCAGACGCGCGAGCGTCTCGGCACTGAAACCGCATGCCTGGAGGTCCTCCATGCGCCGGATGTGGACCTGTCGTGATCCCATCGCCCCGAGATAACCGAGCTCGGGTAGTCGCAGCGCCACGGTGAGCAGCGGAATCTCGAAGGTGGGATCGTGCGAGAGCACGACTATGGCTGTGCTGCTGTCGATCTCACCCGCGGCGGAGAGGGTGTTGAGGTAGCGGTGCGGCCAGTCGACCACGACCTCGGCGCCGGGGAACGACTCCGGGGTAGCGAAATTGGGGCGCGAATCGCAGATCGTCACCCGGTAGCCGAGCAATTCGGCTTGCACGGTCAGCGCGGCGGCGAAGGAATTCGCGCCGAAGACGATCAGCCGCGGCGGCGGGGCGAACGAGGCGACGAACACGTCCGAATCCGGTAGCGCAACCAGTTCGGTGGCGTGCTTCTTGTCGGTGATCAGGTGCTGGCCGATCAGGTCGGCATCGGAGTTCCACACCACCGTGAACACGGTGACCCTGCGGTGTGCCGCGATCTCCGCGGCGACATCCGGGAACTCCGGGAAGTGTCTTCGGGAGAACGGTTCGGTGAAGACGTCCAGCATCCCCTCGCCGTTCGCGCCCGCCTCGAGGCCGGTGGCAACGCCGAAGCGGTGCATCGCGCGACGGCCGGTCCGCGCTGCCTGGAGCACCGCCTCGTAGGCGATCTCCTCCAGCCCGCCCGCGGCGACCGAACCGTAGACACCCCCCTCCGGGTCGACCAGCATTGCCGAGCCCACCGGCAACGGGGCCGCGCCCACGGTGCGCACGACGGTGCCGAGTCCGCCGGTCCGGCCCGAGTGCCACACCCGCAACAGGTCGTCGACGATGTCCCGCATCAGCTAGCTCCGATCACCGTGCGGTCGTGGCCGGGAAGTCACGATCGACGCCCGTCGCCAAATCGTCGCACGTGACGCACACCATATCGTTTCTCCCGGTCAAATAGGTGCGGGCTCCGGAATCTCCGGCGGCGGACCCAGAAATCGCATTCCAGTGCTTGTGGGCGATAACAACAGGGTGGCCGGGTGTGTTGTGGAACACAGCGCGTGCCAAGCCGCTCGGGGCGGTGAGCGCGGCGGCGAGCACCCGGGCGATCACGTCGGCCCCGACGTCGGGGGTGTCCACCGGCATGATCGCGGCATAGCGCGCGGGGGTGGCCGCCGCGGCGATCAGCCCCGCACGCAGTGACGCGCTGAGGCCGGTAGCCCAATCGGCGGCCCACACGTGCCGCACGCCCGGCGGAAGATCGACGATCCGCGGCGTCGGTCCGGTCGCGCCGAGCACCACGATCACCGGATCGCAGCCCCCGTCGCGTAACGCGGCGACCGTCGCTCGCAGCCACGCGCCGTCCTCGGCGAGCACCTTGGGTTTTCCGTAGCGGGTTCCGGCGCCCGCGGCGAGCACAACGCCCGCGCAGGGCGCCACGGCGGGACGATCGGAGTCGGCCATGGATAAACGGTAATACCGCGCGGTTTGCCTCGCACGATGTGAAAACGGTGCTCAGGCGGCTTCCCGGGGCGACACGCCGAAAGGGTTCCGTCCCGTTCCGGTGGCGGCTCGCCGGGTCGTATTCGATGCTGGTCCGATGACGGATCAGCGACCCGGGATCGCGGCCTTCGACGCGCTGTCCGACGACGCGGCCTATCAGGCGATCTTCGGCTGCTGCTCGTCCCCGGGCCTGGCGCGGTCGCTGGTCGCAGGCCGTCCGTACCGGAGCGTCGAGGCGCTGCTCGACGCGGCGGACGCGGCGTTGACGCGACTGCCGGAGTCCGAACTCGACCTGGCGCTCGCGGGGCACCCGCGCATCGGCGATCGGCTGCACAGCGCGGTTTCGGCGCGGGAACAGGCCGGTGTGGCCGGAGCCGCCGAGGACGTACGCGCGGCGCTCGCCGAAGGCAACCGCGCCTACGAGGAACGGTTCGGGCACATCTACCTGGTGTGCGCGAGCGGAAAGTCGGCCGAGGAGTTGCTCGCGCTGCTCAACGCCCGGCTACGCAATGACCCCGAAACCGAAAGGCGCGTCGTGCGAACAGAACTGGGAAAGATCAACCGTATCCGGCTGCACGCGATGCTGGCGGATCGGCCGTGAGCACGCTGAGTACCCACGTGCTGGACGCGGTGCGCGGCGCGCCCGCCGTGGGCGTCACAGTGACGTTGTATCGAGGGGTACGGCAGATCGATTCGGGCGAAACGGACGTCGACGGGCGGATCGGAGCGTTCGGCGAAACGATCGAGCCGGGAACCTATCGGCTGGTGTTCGACACCGGCGCGTACTTCGCGGGCCGGGAGGTCGAAACTTTCTATCCGGAGGTGACAGTCGCGTTCGCCGTCACCGAGGAGCGGCACTATCACGTTCCGTTGCTGTTGTCGCCCTTCGCCTTTTCCACCTATCGAGGAAGCTGAGCCGAGCATGGAACTGACCGGGCCGATCGTGCTGACCGACCACCGCTACGGCAAGGCGGAGAACCGGATCGTCCGTATCCGCCGGGACGGCGCACGGCACGAGATCCGCGATGTGAACGTCTCCACAGTGCTGCGCGGCGACTTCGCCGACGCGTACGTCACCGGCGACCAGGCGAAGGTCCTGCCCACCGACTCGCAGAAGCAGACCGCCTACGCCTTCGCCAAACAGCCGGGCCTGCGGAGAATCGAGGACTACGCGCTGGCGCTGGCCGATCATTTCGTCGCCGACATCGAACCGGTGCGCAGCGCGCGCGTCGAGGTCGACGAATATGCCTGGCGGCGCGTGCCGGTGGGCGGCGTGGAGCACGACCACACCTGGGTGCGCGGCGGTCCCGAAGTGCGCACCGCGGCGGTCACCGTGGTGGGCAGCGGCGCCGACCGGCAGGCGTGGGTCGTCGGCGGGGTGAAGGATCTGACCATTTTGAAGTCGACCGGCTCGCAGTTCACGGACTTCCTGACCGACGACTTCACCGTGCTCGCGCCGACGGACGATCGGATGCTGGCCACCACGCTGGTCGCCGAGTGGCGGTTCGCGCACAGTGCGGGCATCGACTGGGACGAGGTCTACACCGGTGTGCGGGCGCGGCTGGTGGAGACCTTCGCGACGTTGCACTCGAAGGCGCTGCAACAGACACTGTTCGAGATGGGCAAGTCCGCGCTGTCGGCGTACCCGGTGCTGGCCGAGATCCGGCTCGCGGCGCCGAACAAACATCACTTCGACTACGACCTGGCCCGCTTCGGCATGGAGAATCGCGGCGAGGTCTACCACGCCGACGACCGTCCCTACGGGCTGATCCACGCCACCGTGGCGCGTGCCGACGCGCCGGAAGCCGGTCCCGCGTGGACCAGGTGACCGTCGTCGCGGACTGCGCCGTCGCGACCGTCGACGCGCACGGGACCGAGTATCCGCGCGGCTACGTCGTCGTGCGCGGCAATCGGATCGACGCGGTCGGCGAAGGCGACGCACCGGCACTCGGCGAGGGTGCGCGGCTTGTGGACGGGCGCGGCTGCCTGCTCACTCCCGGGCTGGTGAACACCCACCATCACCTCTACCAATGGATCACCCGCGGCCTGGCCACCGACCACACGCTGTTCGAATGGCTCACCACGCTCTACCCGGTGTGGGCGGGTATCGATGAGGACGGGGTGCGAGTGGCGGCCAGGGGTGCGCTCGCCGCGCTCGCGCGCACCGGATGCACCACCACCACCGATCACCACTACGTGTTCCCGCGCGACGGCGGTGATCCGCTCGCGGCCGAGATCACCGCGGCGGCCGAGGTCGGGTTGCGGTTCCACCCCTGCCGTGGCTCGATGGACCTCGGGATCAGCGCGGGCGGGTTGCCGCCTGATCATCTGGTGGAGCGCTTGGACGACATCCTCGCCGCGAGCGCGGAGGCCATCGCCCGGTGGCACGACCCGTCGTTCGACTCCATGCTGCGGATCGCGCTGGCGCCGTGCTCGCCGTTCTCGGTCACCCCGGACCTGCTGCGCGAGTCGGCGGCGCTGGCCCGCGCCACCGGGGTCCGGCTGCACACCCACCTCGCCGAGACCGTCGACGAACACGACTACTGCGTGGCGACCTTCGGTTGCACGCCCGCGCGGTACATGGAGCGGCTCGGCTGGTTCGGCCCGGATGTCTGGTACGCGCACGCCGTCCACCTGGACGACGACGCGATCGGCGCCATGGCCGAATCCGGGACCGGCGTGGCGCATTGCCCGACCTCGAACGCGCGGCTCGGCGCGGGCGTCGCCCGCATCGCCGACCTGGTGCGCGCGGGCGTCCCGGTGGGGCTCGGCGTCGACGGCGCGGCGAGCAACGAGTCCGGTTCGATGATCGAGGAGCCACGGCACGCGTTGCTGTGGGCGCGCAACCGGGGCGGACCGCGCGCGATGAGCGCGCGCACCGCGCTGGAACTGGCCACCATCGGCGGGTCGCGAGTACTGGGCCGGGACGCCGAGATCGGGTCGATCGAGGTGGGCAAGCTGGCGGATCTGGCGCTGTGGCGGGTGGACACGGCCGCGCACGCCGGGATCGCGGACCCGGTCACCGCCCTGGTGCTCGGCTCGGCCCCGCCGCTGGCGGCGCTGCTGGTCGACGGACGCGAGGTGGTACGCGACGGCGAGGTCCGGACGGTCGATATGGATGTGGTCGCCACGCAGGTGGCGCGAGCGCAGGCGGCGTTGATCGCGAAGGCCGGGTGAACCGGCCTCCGCGGGAGATCGCCATCGAATCTGCGGGCGGGGCGTCGTGCCTGGTCAGCCCGGACGCGCGATACTGAAGCAGTGTCGGCTCGCACGGCCCGCGTGCGGTGGGCGGGAGCTGTGGTGTCGCGGAGGGAGCGCTCAGCCGCGGCGGCGGGCGGTCGTCGTGGCGGCGAGGTAACTGCCGCGCAACCTGACGTGCGTCGCGCGCAATATGGCGGCAACCGACTGGCTCTACGGTGACGGAGAGGCCGGAACGAGGTGAGACGTGGACCTGGACACGATCCGCGAGGTGGTGATCGCCCGGGAACGGGAAGACCTGGCGCTGCTCGGCGCGTCGACCGCGGTGCTCGCCGGAGGGACCTTCCTGTTCTCCGAACCCCAGGATCAGCTGGTGCGCCTGGTCGACATCACCGGCCTGGGGTGGCCCGCGCTCCAGGTCGTGGACGACGGACTGGAGATCGCCGCGACCTGCACCCTGGCCGAGTTCGCCGCAGCCGCGCCGGGGCGTGAGCTGGGGATGCCGGTGTTGCACAATGCCTGGCCGGGGACCGCGCTGTTCGCTCCGTCCTGCCGGGCGCTGCTGGCCTCGCACAAGATCTGGCGCACCGCCACCGTCGGGGGCAACGTCTGCCTCGCGCTGCCCGCGGGCGCGGTGCTCGGGGCGCTCGTCGCGCTCGACGGGATGGCGACGGTGTGGGGGGCGGATCGGGTCGACAGGCGTATTCCGTTGCGGGAGTTCGTGATCGGTCCGGGACGCACGGCGCTGCGGCGCGGTGAGGTGCTGCGCTCGATTCTCCTGCCGCGCTCGAGTCTGCTGGCACACACCAGTTTCCGGAAGATCGCGCTCGCTCCGCTCGGCCGGTCCGGTGCCGTCGTGATGGGACGCCGGGAACGGGACGGCCGCAGCGCGGTCACCATCACGGCCGCCACGACCAAGCCGGTCGTCCTGGACTTCGCCGCACCGCCGAGCGAGCGCGAGATCCACGACGCCCTCGGCACGATCGGCCCCGAACTCTGGTTCGACGACCCGCACGGGTCGCCGGAGTGGCGCAGGCACGTCGCGGGGCTGCTCGCCCGCGAGGTCGCCGAGGAACTGCGGGGGCCGTGATGCGGTTGGAGGTGGACGGCAGGCCAGTCGAGATCGAGGCGCTACCGGGGCAGTGCCTGCGTACGGTGCTGCGGGACAGCGGCAACCTGGCGGTGAAGAAGGGATGTGACTCGGGCGATTGCGGGGCCTGCTCAGTGCTGGTCGACGGATCGACGGTGCACTCCTGCGTCTTTCCCGCCTACCGGGCCGCCGGACGTTCCGTCACCACCGCCGCCGGGCTCGGGACCCCCGAGCGCCCGCACCCCGTGCAGCGGCGATTCATCGACAACGCCGCATTCCAATGCGGGTTCTGCACCGCGGGCATGGTGGTCACGGCCGCGGGACTGGGGTGTGGGGCCGATGAGCGCGCCGAGCGGTCAGGGGACGAACTCGCCGAACTGATGAAGGGAAACCTCTGCCGCTGCACGGGTTACCGCGCTATCCGCGCCGCCCTGGGTGAGCCGCTCACCCCGGACGACCCCGCCGCCGTCGCCCCCGATCCCACCGCGACGACCACCGTGGGCGCGGGTGCGGGAGTCGGCGCCCCGGCCGGACCCCGCATCGTCTGCGGCGGCGAGCCGTTCACCCTGGACCTCCCAGCGGCCGCCGTTCTCGCTGCCGACCACCCCCGATCGGGCGATGCCGCCACCACACCGCCGACCGCCCCGCTGCATATCGCGGTGCTGACGAGTCCGCATCCCCATGCGCGAATCCGCTCGATCGACACCGCCGCGGCCGAGGCCCTGCCGGGCGTGCACGCGGTGCTCACCCATGCCGACGCGCCGGACCTGCCGTTCTCCACCGCGCGGCACGAGCTGCGCACCGACGACCCCGACGACACCTATGTGCTCGACCGGACCGTCCGATTCGTGGGGCAGCGGGTGGCCGCGGTAGTGGCCGACAGCGTCGCGCTCGCCCGTGCGGGGTGCCGGCTGCTGGTCGTCGACTACGAGGTCCTGCCCGCGGTGTTCGACCCCCGGGAGGCGCTGGGCGCGGACGCTCCGAAACTGCACGTCGACAAGCCGGATTCGGCCCGCATCGCCGATCCGGGCCGCAACCTGGTCGCCGAACTGCACGGTGAGGTGGGCGACGTCGAGGCAGGCTTGGCCGCCGCGGCTCACGTCGTGCGGGGCGTATGGCATTCGCCGCGTGGGCAGCACGTGCACTTGGAGACGCACGGCGGGGTCGGATGGCTGGATGACGCCGGGCGGCTGGTCATCCGGTGCAGCACCCAGGTTCCGTTCCTCGTCCGCGACGAACTGTGCCGCCTGTTCGGTCTGCCGCCGAGGCGGGTGCGGGTGTTCGCGGCCAGGGTCGGCGGCGGGTTCGGCGCGAAACAGGAAATGCTGGCCGAGGACCTGATCGCGCTGGCCGTGCTGCGCACCGGCAGGCCGGTGCAGTACGAGTTCACGCGTTCGGACGAGTTCACCTCCGCGACGTGCCGGCACCCGATGCGGGTCGCGGTGACGGCGGGGGCCGACGCGCAGGGCGTGCTGACCGCCTTGGCCGTCGACGTGCTCGCCGACACCGGCGCCTACGGCAACCACAGCGGCGGGGTGATGTATCACGGCGTCGGCGAGTCGGTGGAGCTGTACCGCTGCGCCAACAAGCGGGTGGACGCACAGGCGGTGTACACCAACAACGTTCCTTCCGGTGCGTTCCGCGGGTACGGGCTCGGGCAGGTGATCTTCGCGGTGGAGTCGGCCTTGGACGAACTCGCGCACGCGCTGGGCATGGACCCGTTCGAATTGCGCCGCCGCAACGTCGTGGCGCCCGGCGACCGGTTCGTCGGCGCGGCGGTGAACGAAAGCGACCTCGAGTTCGGCAGCTACGGCCTCGACCAGTGTCTCGACCTCGCCGAACGGGCGCTGCTGCGCGGCAACGACGTGCACGCGCCGGGCCCGCAGTGGCGAGTGGGCACCGGCATGGCCGCCGCGATGATCGCGACCATCCCGCCGCGCGGGCACCGGTCGGCGGCTACGGCGTCGCTGCTACCCGACGGACGCTACGAGATCCGAGTCGGCACCGCAGAGTTCGGCAACGGCACCACCACCGTGCACGCCCAGCTCGCGGCCACCGCGCTGGACACCGAGGTCGCTCGCATCGTGGTCCGGCACGCCGACACCGATCTGGTCGACTTCGACACCGGCGCGTTCGGGTCCACCGGCATCGTGGTCGCCGGCAAAGCCGTGTACGCGGCGGCGTGCGCACTGCGGGGACTGCTCCTGGCCAGAGCGGCCGAACTGTCGGGTGTTCCGGAGGGCGACTGCGTGCTGACCTCCGGCGGCGTGCACTGCGGTGACCGGCTGCTCGACGCGCGGGAGCTGCTGACCGGCGGCGACCTCACCGCCCACGCCGAGCACGGGGGCAGCCCGAGGTCGGTGAGCTTCAACGTGCACGCCTTCCGCGTGGCCGTGCACCCCGCCACCGGCTCGGTGCGCATCCTCCAGTCGATCCAGGCCGCCGACGCGGGCACGGTGCTCAATCCGGTGCAGTGCCGCGGGCAGGTGGAGGGAGGTGCGGCGCAGGCCATCGGCACGGCGCTGTACGAGGACATGCGCAGTGCGCGCGGGGTGGTGGGTGCGCGAACCCTGCGGCACTACCATGTGCCACAGTTCGCCGACGTGCCGCGCACGGAGGTGTACTTCGCCGACACGGCCGACGCGCTCGGCCCGTTGGGCGCCAAGTCGATGAGCGAGTCGCCGTACAACCCGGTGGCGCCCGCGCTGGCCAACGCGATTCGCGACGCGGTCGGCGTGCGGCTGGACCGGTTGCCGATGACCGCGGACCGGATCTGGGCCGCGCTGCGCGAGAAGGGGTCACGATGAAGGTGCCGGAAAATGTTCGCGCGCGGATAGAGTCGATGCTCGACGGGGTCGACGCCGAGCTGCGCCGCCGATATCCCGGATCGAACGGGCGGCAGCAACCGATCCACACGGTGTACGTCCCCGCCGACCGGATCGCCGAGGAGACGCCGAGGGAATGGGGCGCGACCGCGGTAGAACTGCTCGACCGCCACCACGACCTGCTGGCCACGCTCGATGAGACGGGTTCACTGCCCGACGTGCGCAAACGGCTGGAAGTGGACCCGGTCCAGGATCTGCGCATCGACTTCGAGGACGGCTACGGCCTGCGCCCCGACGCCGAGGAGGATCGCGCGGCCGCGGCGGCGGGCGCCGCGCTCGCGGCCTGGGCGCGGCGTTCGGACGCACCGGGCCGCAGTGGCATCCGGATGAAGGGTTTGGCCGGCGGTGAGCGTCGTCGCGCGCTGCGCACACTCGACCTCGTGTTGGAGGGCGCGGGCGCGGTACCAGAGGGTTTTGTCTTCACGGTGCCGAAAATTCGCGCTGTGCAGCAAGTCACGGCTCTGGTGCAGTTGTGCGTCGGGCTGGAGCGTGCGTACGGCATCACCGAAGGCAGCCTGCGCTTCGAGCTGCAGATCGAGAGTCCGCAGGCGATCATCGCCGCGGACGGCACCGCGCCGGTGGCCTCGATGCTCAGTGTTTCCGAGGGACGTTGCAGCGCGTTGCATTTCGGCACCTACGACTACACCGCCGCCTGTGGCGTCGCCGCGCCGGACCAAGCGCTCGACCACCCGGCCGCCGATTACGCGAAGGCGGTCATGCAGGTGGCCGCCGCGCAGACCGGGGTGTGGGTGTGCGACGGCTCCACTCAGGTCGTGCCCGACGGCGACCCGGAAGCCGCGTTGCGCAACCATCACCGCCTGGTCGCGCGAGCGTTGCGACGCGGGTACTACCAGGGCTGGGACATGCACCCGGGTCACCTGGTCACGCGCTGGCTGGCCACCTACGACTTCTTCCGCGGGGCCATCGACGTGGCGGTTCCGCGCCTGCGGGACTACCTGGCGCGGCGCGGAGGCGACGTCGTCGACGAGCCTGCCACCGCGGAAGCGCTGGCCGCCACCGTACTGCGCGGCATCCAATGCGGCGCCCGTCCGGACGCGGGGGCTCCGGAACTGACCGAGGCGGTGTTGCGCGCCTTGGCGGCACGCGCGCCGCTGCCGACGGACACGCCGTGACCGGCCATCCGAACGGGACGGTCCCTACCGACACGGGAGAAGCGATGGGCGACCGGGGCGACGACGAGGAGTTCACGCTACTGCCGGATCTGGCCGCCCGGCCGATCGGCGGCTCGGTGATCTGGGCGAGCGACGAATTCTTCGCGGAGAAGGAGAATCTGATAAACCCTGGCCCGCCTCGGTTCCAACCGTCCACCTTCGGGCACAAGGGGCAGATCTACGACGGTTGGGAGACCCGCAGACACCGAGGGCGCCCCGGTGACGACTCCGCGATCGTGCGACTCGGCGTGCCCGGCGTGATCCGCGGGATCGTCGTGGACACCGCGTGGTTCACGGGCAACTACCCGCCCGCCGTCTCGGTTTCGGCGTTGGAGATCGAGGACTACCCATCCGCGGAATCCATCGCGGCGCGTGACGATTGGGTGATGCTGGTCGATCGCTCCCCGGTGGCGGGCGACAGCCGCAACCTGTTCTCCGTCGAGAACGAGAAGCGCTGGACGCACGTGAAACTCACCATCCATCCCGACGGCGGCGTGGCCAGGCTGCGGGTGCACGGCGAGGGGAGGCCCGATCCGCGACTGCTCGGACTGGGCCCACTGGATCTGGCCGCGCTGGAGAACGGCGCGCTGGTGCTGGACTGCTCCAACCGCTTCTACAGCTCGCCGAACCAGTTGCTGTATCCCGGCCGGGCCCGGACCATGGGGGAGGGCTGGGAGACAGCGCGGCGCAGAGACGACGGCAACGACTGGGTGCGCATCCGCCTGGCCGGTCCGGGACTGATCCGGCTCGCCGAACTCGACACCTCCTACTTCCTGGGCAACAGCCCGGGCGCGGCCCGGCTCACCGGCCGCACCAACGACGGCACCGAGCTGGAGTTGTTGCCGCGCACCGCGCTGCAACCCGATACCAGGCACCGGTTCCCGATCGCACCGATGGCCGCGTCGGTGGAGCAGGTCCGTCTGGATATCTACCCGGACGGCGGGCTGGCGCGGCTGCGGCTGTACGGCGAACTCGGCGCGTGAGGATGCGCGGCGAGCGGAAGTCGATACCGCGCACCGCTCCTGCGGGAGCGGAGCGTCGACCAGGCGCGGTCGTGAGGAGCCAAGCTCCAGGGCGGGCAGCCGAGCGGCGACGGGGCGTGGTCGTGAGCGGTCGGGCCGGAGGGGGGAGTGCAGCGTGACGGCGGGCGATGCACGGGATTTCGTCGGCTACGGCCCGAATCCGCCGGACCCGAAATGGCCGGGGAAGGCGCGGATCGCCGTTCAGTTCGTACTCAACTACGAAGAGGGCGGCGAGAACAACGTCCTCGACGGTGATGACCACTCCGAAACGTTCCTGTCGGAAATGACGCCCGCGGAGGCGTTTCCGAACCGTCATATGAGCATGGAGTCGCTCTACGAGTACGGTTCACGCGCCGGGCTGTGGCGGGTACTGCGCGTCTTCGAGCGACGCGGCCTGCCGTTGACGATCTTCGCGGTCGCTCGCGCCATGCAACGCAACCCGGAGGCGGTGGCGGCCTTCCGGCAACTCGGCCACGAGATCGCCTGCCACGGTCTGCGCTGGAAGTCCTACCAGCTCACCGACCGCGACACCGAACGGGCGCACATGGCCGAGGCGGTGCGCATCCTCACCGAGTTGACCGGCGCCGCGCCGCTGGGCTGGTACACCGGTCGCGATTCCCCGCACACCAGGGAGTTGGTCGTCGAGCACGGAGGTTTCGTCTACGACTCGGATTCCTACGCCGACGACCTGCCCTATTGGGTGCGCGTGCACGGCCGCGACCACTTGGTGGTGCCCTACACCCTGGACACCAACGACATGCGTTTCGCCTCACCCGCCGGTTTCCCGACCGGCGACCAGTTCTTCGCACACGTCCGCGATGCCTTCGACGTGCTCTACCGCGAAGGGGCGGAGGGCAGCCCGAAAATGCTCTCGATCGGCCTGCATTGCCGCCTCATCGGCCGCCCCGCCCGCACCGCCGCCCTGGAACGCCTGCTCGACCACGTGCAGTCCTACGACCAGGTATGGATCACCCGACGCCTCGACATAGCCGAACACTGGCGCGCGGTGCATCCGGTGAATGCCTCGTCGTGAGCTGGAACGGTCGGATCCTGGACGTGGCGCCGGCCACAGCGGGCTTGTGAAGGTGCTCACAGTCGGGCCGCGCACGGCTCTCCGGGCGGGGGCCGCTCGTCGGTCGCTAACAGTACAAGCGTTACGCTAAAACCCCACGTCAGGGCTACCCGCCAGTAGATTGCACCTTTGCAATTCGGGGGCAAATTTTGCAGGGTTAGCAAAGCGGCTTGGAAACCTAGCTTAGATTCACATGAACAACAGGTAGACGGCCATTTCTTCGTGTGCCATCGTGTGGAAGTACACCCCACGGGCCTAGCAAGCCTGCAAATTGCCGCTTCAGCAGTACGAGCTGCCTCGTAGCTCGACCGGGCGGCATGGACCGAACGAAGAAGTGGAGTCACAGATGTCGACCACCGGCACCCCGAGGACCGCCGCGGAAATCCAGAAGGATTGGGACACCAACCCCCGCTGGAAGGGCGTCACCCGTAACTACACCGCGGAGCAGGTGTCGAAGCTCCAGGGCACCGTCGTCGAGGAGCACACCCTCGCCCGCCGCGGCTCGGAGATCCTGTGGGATCTCGTCAACAACGAGGACTACATCAACTCCCTCGGCGCCCTCACCGGCAACCAGGCGGTCCAGCAGGTCCGCGCCGGCCTGAAGGCCATCTACCTGTCGGGTTGGCAGGTCGCCGGTGACGCGAACCTGTCCGGCCACACCTACCCCGACCAGTCGCTGTACCCGGCCAACTCGGTTCCGTCCGTGGTCCGCCGCATCAACAACGCGCTGCTGCGCGCCGACGAGATCGCCAAGGTCGAGGGCGACACCGCCGTCTCCAACTGGCTGGCCCCGATCGTCGCCGACGCCGAGGCCGGCTTCGGTGGCGCGCTGAATGCCTACGAGCTGCAGAAGGCCATGATCGCCGCCGGCGCCGCCGGTGTGCACTGGGAGGACCAGCTCGCTTCCGAGAAGAAGTGCGGCCACCTGGGCGGCAAGGTGCTGATCCCGACCCAGCAGCACATCCGCACCCTGACCTCCGCGCGTCTGGCCGCCGACGTCGCCGACGTGCCGTCGGTGATCATCGCCCGCACCGACGCCGAGGCCGCCACTCTGATCACCTCGGACGTGGACGAGCGCGACCGGGAGTTCCTGGACGGCACCCGCACCCCCGAGGGCTTCTTCGGTGTGAAGAACGGCATCGAGCCCTGCATCGCGCGTGCCAAGGCCTATGCCCCCTACGCCGACCTCATCTGGATGGAGACCGGCGTGCCGGACCTCGAGGTCGCGCGCAAGTTCGCCGAGGCCGTCCGTGGCGAGTTCCCGGACCAGCTGCTGGCCTACAACTGCTCGCCGTCCTTCAACTGGAAGGCTCACCTGGACGACGCGACCATCGCGAAGTTCCAGCGTGAGCTCGGCGCGATGGGCTTCAAGTTCCAGTTCATCACCCTGGCCGGCTTCCACTCGCTCAACTACGGCATGTTCGACCTGGCCTACGGCTACGCCCGCGAGGGCATGACCGCCTTCGTCGACCTGCAGGAGCGCGAGTTCAAGGCCGCCGCCGAGCGTGGCTTCACCGCCATCAAGCACCAGCGTGAGGTCGGTGCCGGCTACTTCGACACCATCGCCACCACCGTGGACCCGAACACCTCCACGGCGGCGTTGAAGGGCTCCACCGAAGAAGGCCAGTTCCACTGAGCTGAATCACATCAGGTGCTCGCAAAGGGAAGTGAGGTTCCCGACGTGAAAACCGACATTCCTCTACTCCGGTAGGGGTGTACTGCCCTCCCCGCTGAACAGCCCCGGCGGGGAGGGCATCCCTATACCTTGGACCATCGAAGGGCGCGCTCACACCGGAGCGACACCTTCGCAGACCAGCCACCCCAGAGCCAGACAACCCAGCAGGAGCGGGACGTGAGCAGCGAAAAGATCCAACGCGTCGGTGTTATCGGCGCCGGCCAGATGGGCGCCGGAATCGCGGAGGTGTGTGCCAGGGCGCATATCGACGTGCTGGTGTTCGAGCAGACCCGGGAACTGGCCGCTGCGGGCCGCGCCCGCATCCTGCGGTCCCTCGATCGCGGTGTGAGCAGCGGGAAGATCACCGAGCGCGAACGCGAACAGGCCGCGTGGCGTCTGCGATTCACCTCCGATCTCGGCGACTTCGCCGACCGCCAGCTGGTGGTCGAGGCGGTGCTAGAGGACGAGAAGGTGAAGACGAGCATCTTCGCCGAGCTCGACAAGGTCGTCACCGACCCCTCGGCCGTGCTGGCCTCCAACACCTCCTCCATCCCGATCATGAAGATCGCGGTCGCCACGGCGAACCCTGAGCGCGTGGTCGGCATGCACTTCTTCAACCCAGTCCCGGTGCTGCCGCTGGTCGAGCTGGTCACCACGCTCAAGACCAGCGAGTCGGTCTCCGTGCGGGCCGAGGCCTTCGCCGGAGACGTGCTCGGCAAGCAGGTCGTCCGGTCGGCGGACCGCTCCGGCTTCGTGGTCAACGCGCTGCTGGTGCCGTACCTGCTGTCGGCGATCCGCATGGTCGAGTCCGGCTTCGCCACCAAAGAGGACGTCGACAAGGCGATGGTGCTCGGCTGTGCCCACCCGATGGGCCCGCTGGCGCTGACCGACCTGGTCGGCCTGGACACGGTGAAGTCCATCGCCGATTCGATGTACGCCGAGTTCAAGGAGCCCCTGTACTCCGCGCCGCCGCTGCTCATGCGCATGGTCGAGGCGGGCCTGCTCGGCAAGAAGACCGGAGCGGGCTTCTACCAGTACCGGGCTTGATTCGCGGCGCCTGCGGCGCCGCGTGTTCGCGGCCCCTGGGAGTCTCGCGTCCGAGTGCCCGCCGCTCGCGCCCGCGGCGGGCACTCGGACGGTCGGCATAAGCTGCACAACAGCCGGGCCATGTCGACGGTGCGGCTGGGTATCCAGAGCGCAGCCGGATCGACCCGTCGATCTCGGCGGGCCGCGCAGGTGATCGAAAGAAGGTAATCCGCTCATGGTGAACGTGACCGACGGCTACGGGTCGAGCATTCTCGGCTATCCCAGGATCGGACCGCACCGCGAGCTCAAGCGGGCGCTGGAGGCCTACTGGCACGGTTCGCTCGATCGCGAGGAACTGCTGGCGGTCGGTCGGGAGATCCAGGAGACCCAGTTCAACGAGCTGGCGGCCACCGGCCTGACCCAGGTGCCCGGCAACACCTTCTCGTTCTACGACCACGTGCTGGACAACGCGCTGCTGTTCGGCGCGGTGCCCAGGCGGTTCGAGCCCTACCGCGAGGGCATGCACCCGCTGGACTTCTACTTCCTGATGGCCCGCGGCCGTCCGGACCTGCCGCCGCTCGAGCTGGTCCGCTTCTTCGGCACGAACTACCACTACCGCCAGCCGGAAGTGGACGCCGAGACCGAGTTCTCGCTGCATCCCGAGGCTTTGCTCGACGAGTTCGACCGCGCGAAGGCCGTCGGCATCGAGCTGCGGCCGGTCGTCCTCGGCCCCGTGTCGTTGCTGCTGCTGTCCAAGGCCGGGCACATCCCCGGCGAGTCGGGCGGATTCGACACCATCAGCCTGCTGGACAAGCTGCTGCCGGTCTACGAGGAACTGTTCGAGATCCTCGCCAAGCGCGGCGCCACCTGCGTGCAGCTGGACGAGCCCGCGTTCACCAGTGAGCGCACGCCCGCCGAACTGGCCGCGTTCGAGGCCGTCTATCAGCGGCTGGCGAAGGCGCCGCTGCGCCCGCGCATGCTGGTCACCGGCCAGTACGGCGATTTCGGTGAGGCGCTGACCATTCTCGCGAGCACCAACGTCGAGGCGATCGGCCTCGACCTCGCCAGCTACCGGATGCGGCCGCAGGATCTGGCCGAGATTCCCGGCATCCGGCGCAAGCGCCTGTACGCGGGTGTGATCAGCGGCCGCAACGTGTGGCGCGCCGACCGCTACGTCACGCTGGAATACCTCAACGAATTGGCCAAGGTGTGCCCGGACCTGGTCGTCTCCACCGGCACCACGCTGCTGCACGTGCCCTACGACCTGCTGATCGAGTACGACATCGAGGGGCACGTCGCCGACCGGCTCGCCTTCGCCAAACAGAAGGTGGGCGAGGTGGTCTCGCTGGCCAAGGCGCTCACCGAGGGCCCATCGGACAAGTGGCGCAAGCGCCCGACCGAGGTGCACTTCAAGCAGAAGCACGCGGTGCGGCAGCGGGTGTACGCGGTCACCCCGGACATGCGCTCGCGTGAACCCTACGAGGTCCGCAGGGAAGCCCAGCAGCGCAAGCTGAATCTGCCTCCGGTGCCGACGACCACGCTCGGGTCCTTCCCGCAGACCGCCCGGATCCGTCAGGCGCGCTACGAACTCGGTGAGGGCCGGTTGTCCTACGAGGAGTACCGCAAGCGGATCGAGGCCGAGATCGAGTCGACGATCCGGCTGCAAGAGGACATCGGCCTGGACGTGCTGGTGCACGGCGAGCACGAGCGCAACGACATGATCCAGTACTTCGCCGAGTTGCTCGACGGCTTCGCGACCACGCACTTCGGCTGGGTGCAGGTGTACGGATCCCGCTGCGTGCGGCCGCCGATCATCTACGGCGACGTGTCGCGCCCGGCGCCGATGTCGGTGGAGTGGATCAGCTACGCGCAGTCGCTCACCGACAAGCCGGTCAAGGGCATGGTCACCGGGCCGGTCACCATGATCGCCCGCTCTTTCGTCCGGCAGGACCAGCCGCTGCACGAGACCGCCGATCAAGTGGCGCTGGCCATTCGCGACGAGGTGGTGGACCTGGAGAAGGCGGGGATATCGATCATCCAGGTCGACGAGCCCGCGATCCGCGAGATGCTGCCGTTGCGGCCGGAGGGCCGCGCGGAGTACCTGCGCTGGGCGATCGGCGCGTTTCGGCTGGCCACCTCCGGGGTGCAGGCCGAGACTCAGATCCACACGCACATCGGCTATTCCGGCCGTGCCGAGGTGGTCGAGGCGATCGATGAACTCGACGCCGACGTCACCGCCATCGTGGCCACGCGCTCCATCGAGTGGGTGCTGCGGGCGCTGAAGGAGGACTGCGCCTCCGGGCACGGCCTGAGCCACGGCGTCGGGCCCGGCGTGTACGAGAGCCGTTCCGCGCGCATCCCGGACATCGACGAGCTGGACGAATTGCTCACCGCGGCGGCCGAAGCCGTGACACCGCAACGGTTGTGGGCCAATCCGGACGGTGGCCTGAAGACCCGGCACTACTGGCAGCTCGAACCGTCGCTGCGCAACATGGTCGCTGCGGCTCGGCGCGTCCGCAGGCGCGCGGAGGCCGCCGAGTGAGATAGGCGCGACAGCGCATCGAGGGCCGCCTTCGTTCGACCGAACGGGGCGGCCCTCGGTCTGTCCGGGATCTATTTCGGTACAGTACGTACTGTAATATTCGAGTATGGAGACCGACAACGACTGGCCGGACTCGCTGCGCGTCGCGCAGGTCCGGATCGCTCGCCCCACCGACCGGCTCGACGAGGTGGTGCGGTTCTATGTCGAAGGGCTCGGCCTGTGCGAGCTCTACCGCTTCCGGAACCACGCGGGATATGACGGGGTGATGCTCGGATTGCCCGGGGCCGCATACCATCTGGAATTCACCACGCACGCGGACGGCAGCCCCGGCGATGCGCCGAGCGCGGAGAACCTGCTGGTGCTCTACTTCGAGGGCGAGTCGCAGATGTACGACGCGGCGCAGCGGCTCGGCGAGTTCGGCGTGGAACCGGTGCGGGCGGAGAATCCGTTCTGGGCCGCCAACGGCGGCTTGACCTTTCCCGATCCGGACGGCTGGCGGGTCGTCCTGATGCCGCGGCCGGTCTTCTGATGGCGGGACGAACTCGCGACGACCGCATCGACGCAGCGGTGCTCGAGGCCGCGCGTGAGCTGCTCGACGAGGTCGGATACGCCGACCTGTCCATCGGCCGGGTCGCCGCCAGGGCGGGCCTGCACCGTCCCGCCATCTACCGCAGATGGCCGTCCAAGCGGCACTTGGTGGTGGATGTCGTCGCCGACCTGCTCGGCCTGCGACCGACCCCGGACACCGGCGACCTGCGCGCCGACCTGGTGGGCGCGATGCGCGATCTGGTCGCGGCATTGCGCGACACCTCGCTGCACCGTGTGCTGCCCGCGCTGGTCGCCGATCTGGCGGGTGACGAGCAATTGCGCGCCCACTTCCTGGCCACCGTCTTCGAACCCCGCAGGCGGACCACGGCGACGGCGCTGCGCTCGGCCATCGCGCGCGGCGACGTGGACCCCGGCATCGATCTGGATTTCGTCCTGGACTCGGTCGCCGCGCCGATCTACTACCGGGCGCTGTTCGGCCACCTGCCGCTGTCGGACGAACTCGCCGAACAGTCGGTCGCGGCGGTGGTGAGCGCGATCACTCGCCGACCGCGGACAGCGCGCTGAGCGTCGCGAGCACCTCGGTGGCGGCGTTGGCGACCGAGCCGGCTCCGGCCATGGCCAGCGCGGCCGATGTGGCGGCGCGGACGTGCGGCAACAGCGCCAAGCAGGCAGCGGCGGCGTCCCGGTCGGCCGGGGTCGTCTCGGCGTCGTCCTCGACGGCGGATTGCCATGCGGCGGTGACGATCACCTCGTGCAGCCAGTTGAGCAGCTCCAAGCGCAGCGGTTGCGGCTCGTGCACCCAGGCGCGGGCATAGGTCACGTCCGTGCGCTCGTGCAGCAGGGCGCCGAGCACGACTTCGGCTGCGGGCGCGGTGACCGAGTAGATCGAACCCTGATGCAGGACAGCGGAGTACAGGAAAACGACGCCGCGGGTCTGGTCTTCTACGGCGGCGCCGATCAGGTCGGCGAGCATGGCGGGCGCGTCGAGGGCTGCTCCGTGGGCGTGTGACAGCCCCGCCCAGTCCGTCTCGCGCAGCACCGTCGCGGCGCGCTCGTGGTAGATGGGGGCGAGCGCGGCGGCGGTCCGGGTCCGGGCTTCGGCATCCGTCGAATCGAGCGCTCGCTGGAAGGCTGCCAGCGCCACGTCCGGTTCGCCGAGCCGCTCGCTGAACACCCCGACGTCGAAGCTGGCCCGCGCGGCGACCGCGGGATCGTCCGATTCGGCCATGGACCGGCTGACCTCCCTGGCCCCGGACAGATCTCCGGCCTCGCCGAGATGCTGGACCAGATCGCCCGCGGCGACGAGCGCCTGATCCTCGGGCCAGCCGTCGATGACGCCGCGATAGGCGGCTTTCACGCCGTCCAGATCGTCTTCGGTGCGAAGGAGGTAGGCGAGATTGGACAGGGCGAGCCGGGCGATGTCACTGGGGCCCGCGTCGATCGCGTGCTGGTAGGCGGTGCGCGCCGCGTCCGAGTCCCCGCGCTTGGCTCGCGAGTAGCCGAGATTGATCCAGGCCCGGGGCGCGGCGTCGGGATGCCCTGACTCGGCGGCACGCTCGTACATCGCCTCGGCCGCCGCGGTGTCGCCGCGCTCGGCCAGCAGCAGTCCGAGGTTGTAGGCGGCGCGTGGCGCCGCGTCCTCGTGACCGGAATCGACCGCGACGTGGTAGGCGCCTTCCGCGGCCGGCTTGTCACCCACCGCGCTGAGCAGCCCACCCAGCTCCGCGGCGGCCAGTGGCGCCCAGTTCGGATGACCGGAGGCGATCGCAATCTGGAACGCCTCGCGCGCGGCCGCCACGTCGTTGCGCCTGCGGTGCATCTTGCCGAGGTCGAAGGCCAGGTCCGGCGGCCGCTTCAGCATTGTTCCCATCCAGCCTCGGCACCGAGTGGTGCTAATCGTTTCCGAAGAGTTGTACATCGGCGCGCGATCCATGGCTACCCACAGCGTGGGATAGGCCGTGCGCCCCGGTTCTCGGAAGGCTCATACCCGCACCCGGGTGCTGGAGGGCTCAGTCGGCGCCGATCTCGCCCGCGAGTGTGCGCAACCCTGCGATCAGGTCATCGGGCGAGGGCGCGTGTTCGGGATCGACCAGCCATTGGGCCATGAGACCGCCGATCAGCGCGTGCAACACAGCGCCTACGGCGCGGTCGGCTTCGGCGCCGCGCGTCGGGCCGAAGAGTTGCCAGATCGACTCGCGTGCGCGTTCCTGCGCGACCGCCAACTCCGCGCGCACCTGGGGGGAGTGCAGCGCTTGTGCCATGCCTTCGATATTCGCCGACCAGAGCGGCCGGTCCTCGGTGAACGACGCGATGAGTTCCCGCCAGAACGCTTCCAGACGCGCCGCCGGAGTATCCGAGTCGTCCCGCGGCAGCGCCGCGGCGATCCGCTGCACCGCTTCGGCGCTCGATTCGATCATCGCCTGGTTGAGCAGCTTGTCACGGGTGCCGAAGTGATAGTTGATCGCCGCCAGGTTGCTGCCGGAGGCGGCGACGATCTCGCGCACGGTGGTTCGCGCGTAACCGCGCTCGGCCAGGCACCGCTTGGCCGCGGCGAGAAGGTCTTCCCGGGTTCCCACTCCTGCACCTTAGCAGCGCGCCATACAGGCGTTTAACACACATGTTTCAAACAATCGTATGTGACAGACGTTTGAAACGCTTGTATGTTCAGGTGGTCACTCCCACGAGAAAGAACGAGATGATGACTGCTCAGCGCGTCCTGTCCCCCTTCGAGGCCGGCTACTTCGGCTCCGGCACCAGAATCGGCAGCATCCCGGTCGGCGGCATGCCGCTGTTCATCGGTTCGACCGTGCAGGGCGCGCTCGACGTGCCCACACTGCGCGAAGTGTTCGCCGAACTGGCGGCCGCACACCCCCTGCTGCGCAGCAAGCAGCTCGTGGACGACCACGGCGCGAAATACTTCCGGCGCGACGATTCCTACCTGCCCCGTTTGGCGATCACCGAGGGCGGCGAACCCGAGTACCTGGACCTGGTGAACACGCCGCAGGACTGGAACGACGGGCTGTTCCACGCGCATCTGTTCCGCGCGGGTGACCGCGATCGGATCGTTTTGATTCTCCATCACGGAATCGCCGATGGCAGATCGGCTTTCGCGTTGCTGGCGGAACTGTGGGAGCGCTACACCGCGCAGGTGACGGGCGCCTTCGCGCCGCGACCGGAATCCGATCAGCGCCTGCCCGAAGCGATGGACATCCGCTTGGCCCGGATCGTCTCCGACGAGCAGGTCGCCCAGCTGCTCGACCTGATGCGCGCGGGCGCCGCGATGATGAGCCCGGATCTCGCGCCGCGCTACCTGCCGGAACTCGGCGTCGGCGCGCCGGGCCGGTTGACCCTCGACCGTATCGAGCTGGATCACAGCGAAACCGCCGCCGTGGTCGTGGCCGCTCGCTCGCACGGTCTCACGGTGAACAGCCTGATCGGCGGGGCGGCGTTCGCCGCGTTCCGGGCCCAGTTGGCGCCATCGACGGGAGCGCTGCCGATGGTGTGCGGCCACGCGGCGGACGTCCGCGCGGATCTGGCGCCGCCGCTGCCTGCGAGCACCGTGCTCAACTGCGTGTCCGGGGTCGGCACGTTCGCGCTGGTCGAAGCCGAAGCGGACCCGGTCGCGCTGGCGCACGTGGTAGCGGCGGGAATGCGGGCTTCGGCCGAACGCGGGGAAGCGCTGGGCATGATGCTCACCGCACAGCGTGTCACCGATCCGGCCACGGCCGCGATGTTCGCGGCGCAGAACACCTTCACCATCTCGAATATCGGTCGGCTGCCCGCGCATTCCACGCCGCCGGGTGTGCGGATCATCCGCGACGACGTCTTCGCCATGGCGGCGGGCATGCCGCCCAAACTGACCGTCTTCACGGTCGACGGCAGGATGACCATTCAGGTGGAGTACGACACCGCGCGGCACAGCGGCGCCCAGCTCGGCGCGGTACGCCAGGCGCTGATCGGGGCGTTGACCTCCGTTCGCGCCGGCTGACCCCGCGCCGGGTTCAGCGCGGAGGCGGGTTGTGGCGGCCCGCCAGACGAAGGGTCAACTGCCTGGCCAACTTTCGCCGTCGTTTGCGCGGGGCCGTGCGGTCGAGGTCGGCTTCCACGTCGGCCGGGACGTCGTAGCGGCGGATGTAGGCGCCGGAGAACGCCTGCACCGTCGCGGTGACCGGAATGGCGAGCAGTGCACCGGTCGCGCCGAGCATCGCCGCGCCCGCCAGCACCGCCCCGAAAGCGACGGCCGGATGCATGTCCAAGGTGGTCGCGGTGACGCGCGGTTGCAGCACATAGTTCTCGAATTGCTGGTAGAGCACGATGAAGCCGAGAATCCACAGCGCGGTGCTCGGGCCGTGCACCAGCCCCACGATGACCGGCAGCGCACCGGCGAGATAGGTGCCGACCGTGGGGATGAACTGGGAGACCACGCCGACCCACAGCGCGAGGGCGAACGCGGATGGCACGTCCAGCACGCGCAGCACCACGTAGTGCGCGAGCGTGGAGAAGAGTGCGAGCAGAGCTCGCGAATAGATGTAGCCGCCGGTTTTCTCCACCGCGATATCCCAGGCGCGCAACACATGCCGCTGACGCCGCGGCGGCAGCAGCGAGCAGACGGCAGTGCGGATGCGCGGACCGTCGGCGGCGAAATAGTAGGTGAACAGCAGGATGCCGAGGCCCTGGAAGAGCGCGCCGAGCGCGGCGGTGCCGATGCCCCACACGTCACCCGCCAGTCCGGTGAGGTAACCCTCCAGGGTGGAACTCCAGTCGGTGGCGTACTTCTGGATGTCGGTGCTGGACACATCCGTCTTGAAGGTGTTGTTGATCCACTCCACGCCCCGGTCCGCGTATTCGGGGGCGTTCTCGACCAGAGTGGTGACCTGCTCGACCAGCAGCGCGCCGAGGGTCCAGAGGAAGGCGACGACGAGGGCCGTCATCACCAGGAACACCAATCCGGTCGCCGGCCCACGCCGCATGCCGCGCCGCGCCAGCCAGTTCACCGCGGGCTCGATCGCGAAGGCGAGGAATAGCGAGACGAGCAGAACCGTCAGCAGACCCTGCAGGCGCTCCAGCACCCAGAAGGCCGCCAGCAGTCCGGTGATCGTCGCCGCCGCCAGCAGGAATGCTCGCGGCACCCACGGCGGCATGCCGCGGCCTCCACCGTTGTCGGGTGGTGGCGTCTCGTCTTCGTCCTCCACAGACACAAGGTCAAAGTACCCACGCCGCGTTCGGTTAGCGGCCGGACACCGCGTGGCCGCGCCGGTGGGCGAGCAGGCTCACATGGTCGATATGTCGATGACGAAACGGTAGCGCACGTCGCTGGCCACGACCCGGTCGTAGGCGCCATCGATCTCGTCGGCGGCGATCAACTCGATCTCCGCGCCGATGCCGTGCTCGGCGCAGAAGTTCAGCATCTCCTGGGTCTGCGCGATGCCGCCGATCGACGAGCCCGCCAGCGAGCGCCGGTACGCGGCGAGGTGGAAGGGCCGGACGGTCAACGGGTTCTCGGGAAGACCGAGCAGCACCAGGGTGCCGTCCAAAGCGAGCAGGCGTAAGTAGGCGTCCATCGGCAGGTCCGCCGACACCGTGTTGAGGATCAGGTCGAACCGGCCGCGCAGCTCACGGAAGGTCCGCTCGTCGCCGGTCGCGTAGTAGGCGGCGGCGCCGAAGAGCTTGCCGTCGTCCTGCTTGCTCAGCGAGTGGCTGAGCACCGTGACCTCGGCGCCCATGGCGGCGGCGAGCTTCACCCCGACGTGGCCGAGCCCGCCCATGCCGATGATCGCGACCTTCTTGCCCGGTCCGGCGCCCCAGTGCCGCAGCGGCGAGTACAGCGTGACGCCCGCGCACAGCAGCGGCGCGGCGACATCCAGGCCGATGCCCTCGGGGATCGCGACCACGAAGTTCTCGGTCACCACGATCTGCGTGGAGTAACCGCCGAGGGTGTGCCCGCCCGGCTGCACCGCCGGGTCGACCACGGTGTTGTAGGTCATGGTCGCGCCCGCGGCGCAGTACTGCTCCTCGTCGGCCAGGCACGGTGCGCACACCCCGCAGGAACCGACCATGCATCCGACGCCGACACGATCACCGACCCGGTGCCTGGACACCGCGGACCCGACCGCGGCGACCACGCCCGCGATCTCGTGCCCCGGCACGCAGGGGTAGCGGGTCCGGCCCCACTCGCCTCGCGCGGTGTGGATGTCGGAGTGGCAGATACCCGCGAACTTGATGTCGATCAGCACATCGTGCGGGCCCAGGTCCCTGCGTTGGATCGTGACCTTCTCGAACGAGCCCTCGGGGGCGTTCAGGGCGTAGGCGGCGGCTGTGCTCATGAGGACATGCCTACCGTCGCATGGGTGCGGTTGCCAACTGGGACACGAGAACGGCGCGGTCACGGGGTATTTTTCGGGCGCGGTCCCCGGTTCGATGATCTTCGGCGGCGTCTGGTGGGGACAATGGAATCGGTGAGCGGTTCGGCCGAGGCGGGAGAGCCATGGACGAAGAACGGCAGCAGTGGACCGGGGCGCGGCGCACGCCGGGCGGTGGCCGGGTGTTCGTGCTCGTCGTCACCTTCGTGCTCACGGTCGTCGCTTTCCTCGGGTATCGCGGCGAGTTGCCCGATCACAATCGCACCGTTGGGGCCCCGGCCTCGGTCGCGTTCGCCCCGCCCGATCCGCTGGACCCGGGACTGGTCACCGCGGCGGTGCGTCCGGCGCTGGTCAACGTCAACGCCTCCACCGAGCGGTCCGGGCCCGGCGCGGCGGGGTCCGGCATCGTCCTCACCGCCGACGGCGAGGTGCTCACCAGCCACCACGTGGTCAAAGGCGCGGATATCGTGACCGTCACCGACGTCGGCAACGGGAAGGTCTACGACGCGGTCGTGCTCGGCTACGACGCGGAGGCCGACATCGCGCTGCTCGACCTGGCCGCCGCCGAGCTGCCGATCGCGACGATCGGCAGTTCGGCCGGATTGCGCCTGCGTGAGGAGGTCCTCGCGATCGGCAACGCGGGCGGGACCGGTGGCGCGCCGACCGCGGTGCACGGCCCGCTCACCGACCTGGACAGCGCGATCGTGGCGGTCAACGCCGCCGATCTGTCGCGCAAAGCGCTCAGCGGGATGCTGGAGGTCGCGGCGGCGGTCACTCCCGGCCAATCCGGCGGAGCTCTGGTCGACCGGAAGGCGCACGTGGTCGGTGTCATCGCCGCGGCATCCGGTGACGGGGCGCGCGCGGCGGACGAGCCGGCGAACGGCTACGCGGTGCCGATCGACGCCGCGATGCGAGTGGTCCAGCAGATTCGCTCCGGCACCCCGACCGACACCGTGCACATCGGCCCGACGGCAACCCTCGGTGTGCTCGTTTCCAACGCGCTGCCCGTCGGCACGGGAGCGCGCGTGGACGTGGCGATCTACGGCATGCCCGCCTACGCCGCCGGTCTCGCCTCAGGTGACGTGATCACCTCGATCGACGGTCACGCCGTCAGCAGTGCGCAGTCCCTGCGCGCCGCGCTGAACACGCGCAAGCCGAACGACACCGTCCGGTTGGGCGTCACCGGCGCACACGGGGCGCGCACGGTAGCCGTGGTCCTGGTCGCGGGCCCGCCGAACTGAACCGGCGGATCAGACCAGCGACAACCAGTAGTCCTGGAAACGCAGGAACACCAGCAGCAGCACGACCGCGAAGAACAGCGCGACGATCGTCCAGCGCCATTCGGCGAGCACGCCGAGCGGACCGCGCGAGCCTCCCCACAGCTGATCGGTGCACACCGCGAGCAGCGGCGTGATGATCGCCCAGACCACCATGCAGTACGGGCACAGCGCGTTGATCCGGTAGAGGCTTTCGAAGATCAGCCAGCAGACGAAGCCGACCCCGAGCAGGGCGCCGAGCCACAGGCTGCCCCAGACCCAGCGTGGGAAGCCGACCCCGGCCACCGACAGCAGGCCGAGCGTGACGACGACGGAGAACCCGACGACGCCGATCAGCGGGTTCGGGAACCCGAAGACCGAAGCCTGGTCGGTCACCATCACCGACCCGCAGGACAGGATCGGGTTGATGCTGCACGACGGGGTGTAGCCGGGGTCGGTGAACAGCTTGAACCGCTCCACCGTCAGCGCGACGGCGGCCAGCCAGCCGGCGAGTCCGCCGACCAGCAGCACCCACGCGGCGCGCGGCCCCGCGGTGATCACTGGGCAGCGGCGGCGCTGATCACGGGTGCGAGGCCGCCGGGTCCGAAGATCTCCTGGCTGGACTCGACCTTCTTGCCGTTGACGAACACCGACGGGGTGGACTGGATGCCGCTTTCCAGCACTTCCTTGGTGCGGGCCTGGATGTACTTGTCGTACTTGTGCTCGGTGATGCACTGCGCGACCGCGTCGTCGGTATAGCCGACGCTCTTGGCGATCTGGACGAGCTGGTCGTCGGACAGCCCCGCGCCGCCCTCCGGCGGCTGCTGCGCGAACATGGCCTTCAGCCAGTCCTGGTACTTGGTGGGGTCGGCCTCGGCGACGCAGTAGGAGGCGCTGCCCGCGCGCGAGGAGTAGCGCGTGGTGGAGGCCTTGTCCAGGAAGGCGATGATGTTGTACTCGACGACGGCGGTGCCGTTGTTCACCGCGTCCGTGAGCACCTGACCGTTGGCCGACTCGAAGGCCTTGCAGGCGGGGCACTGGAGGTCGGCGACGACGCGCACGCTGACCTTCGCGTCCGGCTTGCCGATCCGGACCGCGCCGCTGTCGGTGATCGAGGCGGCCACCGGGCCCGCGTTCGCCGCGCCGGTCGCGGCGATGGACGGGGTGGGGCCCGGGTCGTCCTTGCGGGCCTTCTGCACCGCGATGCCGATGCCGATGGCCGCGATCAACCCGACGAGCACGGCGGCGACGGCCACCTGGATCAAGATCTTGCGGTTGCGGTCGGCGCGTTCCGCCGCCAGCAGCGGGTTCGACTTCCCACCCTGTTTGCTCACCGTGCGCTCACCACGCCTTTCGCTCGCCGGACGGTTTCCTACCGCCACGATGGTAGATCCGCCGACCACCTTGCCGGGTGATCGGGCCACACGCGGTCATCATCGTCGGCGTACCTGAGAGATTCCGAAACATCCCGCCTACGGTCGCTGATACCGGGCGGGAGCGTGCCGAGAAGACGCGCTCAACGCGGCGTGATGCCGCCGAGGACGAGGTCGACGGCGTCGCGGGCCAAGCCGGGCGGCAGTTCCGCGCCGAGTTGCGTGACGTGCAGGTGGACCAGTCCGCCGAGGGTCAGCATGGTCAGCCGAGGGTCCACCGTCGCGGCCACATCGCCACGGGTGATACCGCGCCGGACGATCTCCTCCGACGCCGACAGCCGCCGTACCCAGAATTCGCGCCGTGCGGCGTCGACCTCGGGATCGGACTCGGCGATCACGGTGCCCCGGATCAGGGCCTGGCCGGACGGTGTCCGCGCGAACCGGATGAGATCGGTCATGAACCGCTCCAGGTCGACGCGCAGCGACCCGGTGTCCGGCAGCGGGATCTCCTCGGCCACTCGGGACAGCAGCGCGTCCAGCAGCAGCCGAGGCAGCGTTTTCCACCGTCGGTAGATCGAGGTCTCGTGCACGCCGGCGTCCGCGGCCACGTCGGCGACGCGCACGTTGCCGATGCCCGCCGACTCGATGCGGGCCAGTGTCGCGTCGAGCACTGCCTTCTGCAGGCGCGCACCACGGATCTGCGCGGGGGAGTCACTCATGCGTCGATTATCGCAACTCCTCTTGCGTTGTTTCGCCTTCGAGCCTTAGCGTGGTGCTATCGCAAGTAGACTTGCGATAGAAGGTGAGAGAGGCATGAACGACGTGGTCGCGCCCTCGGGGCGCTGGCGGGGCGAGACCCGCGGCTCGGCCGTGGTGTTCCGCGGGATTCCCTACGCGCGGGCCGAGCGATTCGGTGCGCCGGAGCCGGTCGCGGCACACACGGGGGTGTACGACGCGACGCGCCGCTACGCCGTCGCACCCCAACTGCCCGGACGGCTCGAGGGGGTGATCGGGCGGGCGGACCCGCTCGAGCAGTCGGAGGACTGCTTGGCGCTAACCGTCACCATCCCAGCGGGCGCTGAACCGGGCAGCTGTCCGGTGCTGGTGTGGCTGCACGGCGGCGCATACCTCGCGGGCAGCGGGCAATGGAACCTGTACGACGCGGACCGGCTCGTGCGTGAGACGCGCGTCGTGGTGGTGTCGGTGAGCTACCGGCTCGGCGTGCTGGGCTACCTTCGCGCGCCGGGCGTCTCGGCGGGGAATCTCGGGCTGTGCGACCAGATCGCGGCGCTGCGGTGGGTGCGCGAGCACATCGCCGAGTTCGGCGGCGATCCGCGGCGGGTCACGGTGGCGGGGCAGTCGGCGGGCGCGCAATCGGTCGTCGCGCTGCTGGGCATCGCGGAAGCGAGGCCGCTGTTCGCCCAGGCGATCGTGCAGAGCGCTCCCTTCGGCGTCGGATTCCACAACCACCGGCAAGCCGAGCGGACGGGGGCGATGTTCCTCGCCGAACTCGGCGCCGATCCGTTCACCGCGCCGGTGTCCGACCTGCTCGCCGCGCAGGGTCGTACGGTGCGCCGCGCGGCGGGACCGGCAGCACTGAACTCCGCACCGCCCTTCTTGCCCGTAGCCGATGCGGGCCCGCTGCCCGGCGAGCGCGAGTGGCGACAGGCGGTGCGGGACGCGGCGGGCGGACTGCCGGTGGTGCTCGGTTGCGCGGCCGAGGAAGCGCGCGCGTTCTACGGCGGCCCGCACCCGGTCTTCGGCAGGCTGCGGCGATTGCCCGGGATCGGGGGCAGGCTCGACTCGGCGGGGCAGCGCCTGATCGGGCGAAAAGCGTTCGAGGAAGGACTTTTCCGCTTTGCCGACGAGCTGGTCGATGCCGGCGCCACCGTCTACTGTTACCGCGTGGGACGGCTGCATCCGGCGAACCCGTACGGCGCCTGCCACTGCGTCGACCTGCCGCTGTTGTTCGGCGACGCCGATACATGGCGCGCGGCGCCGATGCTCGCGCCGCTCACCCCCGCCGAGATCGACGCGCTGGGCATCCGAACCCGGCGGTATTGGGGGGAATTCGTCCACACCGGACGAATCGGCGACCCCGACTGGACGGCACATCGACCGAACTCGCGTTTCGCCCGGCAGCTACCCTGAGCGCGGCCGCGTCGGCCGTCTCCACGCGAGAAAACCCGCGTCCGCCGGGCTCGGCGGGTAGGAATGGTGGGATGACTGTTCTCGGTGCTGTGTTCCGCCCGCAAAATCCACCCGAACTGCTGCGCGAGGCGGCTCAGGTGGCCCAGGCCACGGGCCTGGAGGAACTGTGGCTGTGGGAGGACTGCTTCCTGGAAAGCGGAATCGCCAGCGCTGCCGCGGTACTGGCGTGGACCGAGCGGTTGCGCGTCGGTATCGGGTTGCTACCCGTGCCGTTGCGCAACGTCGCTCTCACCGCCATGGAGGCCGCCACGCTGCATCGTCTGTTCCCCGCCCGGCTGACTCTCGGCGTCGGACACGGTGTGCAGAGCTGGATGGCTCAGGTCGGCGGCCGCGTCGAATCGCCGGTGACATTGCTCAGCGAGCACTTGGCCGCGCTGCGCGCTCTCCTGGGCGGCGAGCGGGTCACCGTCTCCGGCCGCTATGTGCATCTCGACGACGTCGCGCTGGACTGGCCACCCGCGACCGCGCCGAAGGTCTACGCGGGCGCGCGCGGCCCACGCTCGATCCGGTTGTCCGGCGAGCACGCCGACGGCACCCTGCTCGATTCGATCACCGATGCCGACGGTGTGCGGGCCGCCCGCACGCTGATCGACGAGGGCCGCGCCGCCGCGGGGCGCACCGATCACCACCACGTGGTGGCGAATCTGCTGGCTGTCACCGGCCCCGAGGCCGACGCGCGCCTGGCCGCCGAACGCACTCCGGCGCACGCGCCGGGCGCGGGTGTGGCCGGTGACGCGCAGGCGATCGCCGCGGCGGTCACCATGCTCGCCGAAGCGGGCGCCGACACCGTCGTGCTCCAGACCACGGCCGACGATCCGGATCCCGCCGCCTTCCTCCGGTTCGTCGCCGAGGAGGTCCGACCTCTGGTCCCGTGAGCAGCTAGGAGTGCGTCCAGGCCCCCGACGCGCATCCGCTGCCGGGTCAGCGGCACCGCGACCACGTCGTCGGCAGCGCACTCGCCTACTCGGAGCTGGAACCCCGCGCCGCAGGCCGCCCCGGCCGCGCCGGCGGACAGCTCGAAGGGACGGCATCGGAGATCTACGTCGAGCGGGGCGGCCTGGCTCCGGCGGACTGGAGCACGGCGATGTGGTCTCGCGCGAGCCGCTTGGGGCCCGACAACAGGACGCGTCGACTCAGGCTTGCGCCAGCCGCTGCTTCTGCCGCTCGACGTCGAACTTCGCCGGGGGCCAATCCAACTCCAGCCGCTCCAGCGCCGCGATCAGCAGTTCGGTCACCGCGAGGCGGGCGAACCACTTGCGGTCGGCGGGCACGACGTACCAGGGCGCGTACTCGGTGGACGTGCGTTCCAGCATCGCCTGGTATGCCTCCTGGTAGGCGGGCCAGAACGCGCGCTCATCGATGTCGGAGGGGTTGAATTTCCAAAATTTGTCCGGACGTTCCAGCCGCTCGGCCAGCCGCCTCTTCTGTTCGTCGAGCGAGACGAACATCGCGACCTTCACCAGCGAGATGCCCTCGTCCACCAGTTCGCGCTCGAAGGTGTTGATCTCCTCGTAGCGCGGCTCCCACACGGTGGGCGGCACCAGATTGTGCACTCGCACCACGAGCACGTCCTCGTAGTGCGAGCGATCGAACACGCCGAGCTGACCGGCGCGCGGCAGCGCCTTGCGGATGCGCCACAGGTAGTGATGACGCCGCTCCTCCCGCGTCGGCACGCCGAACGCGGCGTGGTCGACGCCCTGCGGATCTACCGATCCGATCACGTGCCGGACGATGCCGCCCTTGCCCGCGGTGTCCATGCCCTGCAGGATCAGCAACACGCTGCGCCGGTCGCCGCCGGACCGGCCGTTGGCGTACAGCTTCTCCTGCAGATCCGACAGCACCACGCTGCGTTCGGCGAGCAGTTCGAGGCCTGTCTTCTTGTCGCCGGTGAATCCAGGGCGCCCGGAGGTATCCAGCTCGGCGACTCGCAACCCGTCCGCTTTCAGGGCCTCGGCAGGTGTGACCGTCCACAGCTTCGACATGTTCCGAACCTACCCGCGGTAGTCGCGAGTGGTCAGATCTGCGCGAGGCGCAGGAGTTGGGCGGCGAACTCCTCGTCCGATACGGGGGTCAGGATGAGATCGTGCGCTGTGGTGAGCAGGTAGCGCCCGTCACCGGTGAAGTCCAGCCAGGTGCGGTGGCGGGTGGGTGGGGACATGGGATTCTCCGGCTCCACCGTGACGGTGATGAAGCCGCGCCCGTCCACCGGCTTGCGCAGGATTTGGCGGAATTTCGCCGCGCCGCGCTGGCCGTTGGTGACGAACGGCTCGGTGCGGTCCGGACTGAGCACGGCGTCCTGCGGCTCACGCATCGGGGCGAGTCTGCCCGGCCGCGCCGAACCGATGATCTGCACCAGGCGTTCGCCGACTGCCCGGACATGGCACATGTGCACGGTCACCCGGTCCGGCGTGGCGACCAGGATGCTCGCGTGGTTGTGCACCACCGCGGCGAACGCGAGAATCCGTACGGGTTCCGCCGCGCTGCCGTTGTGCGACGCCGCGGAACGCTCGCCGGAGACGGTGATGGTGGTCGCGTCGTGGCGCGCGCAGAGCATCAGCGCGGCGGCCAGATCGGGGTCGGCCTGCCGGGAGAAGCGCTGCGGCAAACCGAGGGCGTGATACTCCGATTCGGTGCGCACGGTAGCCGAGGGGACCATGTTGACCGGGTAGGGCCTACGGTCCAGGCTCGTTTCGTTCGTCCAGACATGCGTGAATTCGTCCGGGGTGAGCACCCATTTCACCGTGCGCCGCCTCCGCGGACGGAGTCCGGATCAGCGGGTGCGCCGTTGTCGGCGGTCGAGCCTTCGTGTGGCTGGGGGAACTGGGGAACGCGGTCGCCGGTGGCGGGCATCGTCGGGGTGTAGACGTAAGTCATCGTGTCCCGGACATCCGCCTCGATGTCTGCCGCCGCACTATCGTGTTCCATCCTACGTTTTCCACCGTAAACCGCTTCGGCGGCCGGGTCCGCCAGTGGCCGATACCGCTGCGGTGGCGCGATCGCGCCCCGGACCGTTTGCGCGGCATCGCTATTCAACTCCATCAGCCGCGCGACCGCCCGGCACACGTCGTGAGCCTCCTCGCCCGCGCGGACGAACTGCCTGGTCGCACCCACGGCGGCGTCGGCTGCCCGGCCGGACCAGCGTGCGAACTCCCGGTTGGTGGCATCGGAGAAGGCTTGGAACGCTTCGGCCATCGCGGCGGCGTTGGTGTGCCACGCCGCGGCGACCCGGCCGAGCGCCGCCGGGTCGAGCGTTTCGTGCACCAGGTCCCATATCTGCTGATGGGTGTAGGCGCCGAACAGCTCTCGATCCGGCGCGTAGGCGGGATCGGTCGCACCAGCGGTGAATCCGGCCAGCTCCTGCCGGATGTCGTCGGCGGCGGCCCGTGCCGCGGAGTCTGCCATTCTTCGTCCCCCTCAGTCGATCCCGGCGTGGGGAGGCCCGCTCATCGGGGCTCCAGGTATTCGGCGATCAGCCGCAGCGCGGCCTGGTTGGCCGCTTCGGCCTCGGCCAGCCGGTTGGCCGCGGCGAGATACGCGGCCTTGAACAGCAGCGCGGTTTCCTGGAACGCCGCGAGGGTGTCCAGGTATTGCCGTCCTTTGTCGGCGAATCCGCGGGTGAGGCCATGTCCGGTGGGCAGATCCGGGAAGCCGGTCACGTCGGTGACCAAGTGCTGGCCGGTCATCGCGCGACCTAGATCGTCGACCAGCTTGTCGCACGCCGCGGCGAGATTCTCCGCCACCGCGGTGTCCAGCTCGAACGGTTCGCCCCCGCCCGCGCCGATGGCCGCCGCGTACAGCTCTCGCGCCGTCCCCTGTCCGGTATCGGGTACCGCCACGTGGAAGCCCCCTTCCGCTCGGTCCTGCTCGTACCGCGCTGTACTGGATCCGCACTTTACCGGTCGGTACAACACCGTGGACCGACTCGGTACCGGCTTGTGCGAGGCCCCCGGCGACCCCGCGCGCCGTTGTTACACTGGCCAGCGGTCCGAGGGGCGGTGTCGGCAGGGGAGGGCGACCGGTGGCCGAAATCCATGACGTATATCCGAAATACCTGAGGATCTCGGCGTATCTGCTGGGGCTGATCGAGAGCGGCGAGCTGGCTCCCGGCGCCGAGGTGCCCTCCGAACGGGAGCTCGCGGCGCGCTGGAAGGTGGCACGACCCACCGCCGCCAAGGCGCTGAATGTCCTGCGCCGACAGGGAATCGTGGAGACCCGCCGTGGATCGGGCACCTATGTCGCCGAACGCGGCGTGCTGATGCGCGAAAGCGCGCCCCGATACGGATCGTCCGCGCTCGCGGGCGAGTCGGTGACCGTGCTGCGCGCGGAGGTGGTCGAAGGGCCACGAGAGGTGACCGACTCGCTCGGCGTGCCCGCGCGAAGCCGGGTGATCGTGCGAACAACACTGCGGGAGTCGGCTTCCGCGGGCACGCGGCTGATCACCTGCTGGTTTCCGGGTGGATTCGCCGAACCCGCCACCCTCCTGCTCGGCTCCGATCCGCTGCCCTGTGAAGTCCGGCGTTACCTGGAATCGGCGGTCGGTCGCGTCACCGCGGTCGTGCGCGAGAGCGTCGGCGCCCGGCTGGCCACGGAGGACGAACGCCGCCACCTCGCGCTCCCACACCCGGCCGCGGTGTTGGTGGTGCGCCGCGTCGGCCTCGACGCCGGGCGCGTCGCGCTCGAGTACCGTGAGATCACCCATCCGCCCGGCCAGTGGTGCGCACAGGAGTATTTCACCAGCTCAGCGGCCAATTTCCGCCGTTGACACCCTGAGCCCGCAACTGGCATAGTCCACTTGTCGGAAGTGTCGGAGGGTGGGGAGTGGCGATGTCCGATCAGTTGACCGTCGGCGGCTGGGTGGTCGTGGGGGAGCAGTGCTCGGTCCGCTTGGCCCCACTAACTCGCGACGACTACTTGGCCTTCGTCTTCGAAAGTAGCGGAACCGAATTCGAATTGGCCTTGGCCCCTGCCATCCTCCACCGCATGGTCGATCTCGGCGCGGCCCCGCCCACGCCCTGATCCCCTCGCGCCCGTACTCTCAGATAGTGAGCCGCGGTCGAGGCAGCGACAGACAGCTGTGGCGGATGGCTCGAGAAGGCGCGGCTCACGCATCGGCGCGCTGACCTTTGGCCACAGCGGCCAGCTCAGCGAAGCGGACCACGTTCCCGGCGGCGCCCCAGGTGCCTTCGGGCTGTTCGTGAATGAGCACCCACACTCGTAAGCCGTCGGCGTCGCCGAGTCCCGCCGCAGCCGAGACGTCCGCGGTCACCTCCTTGATCAGGCCCTCTTTGCGGCGATCGGACAGTGCCCCCGCGGGCACGGTGACGTCGACCCGGAATCTCGGCAGCTCGTCCTCGTCGCTGCCGAAAGCGCCTGCCGGGACCTCATCGATGCGGCTCCAGGCCAGCGCGCGGAAGAACGCCGCGTCGGGCGCTCCCTCCCACTTCAGCAAGGTGGACGCGAGCCTGCCGCGCAGCGCGGCGCGAGTATCGGCGGACAGGACTCCGGTGGGCAGGGTCAGCTGGATCATCGGCATGTCGAACTCCATTCGAAACGAATATCGGCGTCTATAACGATCGTTATAACTCCTGCACGGTACGCTATGACAGTCGTCATGAGCAAGGGAGGGGAAGCGATGGCCGAGACGCCGCAGGCGCGGGAGCGGATGGTGGCCGGCGCGGCCGACATGATCCGCCGCCGCGGCCTGAACGCGACCAGCGTGCGGGAACTCGCCAAGCACGCCCAGGCGCCGCTGGGCTCCACCTACCACTATTTCCCGGGCGGCAAATCGCAACTGGCCGCCGAAGCGGTTCGGTTCACCGACGCGCTGGCCGCCCGCAAACTCGCCGGGGGGCTTGCGGCCGGGCCGGTCGCCGGTCTGCGGTCATTTGTGGACATGTGGCGAAAGGTGGTGCTGGACAGCGACTTCCAGGCAGGATGCCCGGTGCTCGCCGTCGCGATCGAAGATCCGGGCGACGACGACCAACCGCAGCGTGCCGCCGCCGCCGCGTTCGAGAACTGGACCGGACTGCTGGCACGGTCGTTGCGCGAGCACGGCGCGAGCGAGATCGACGCCGAGCAGACCGCCACCCTGGTCGTTGCCGCGATGGAGGGCACGGTGGCGATGTGCCGGGCCGAACGCAGCATCCGTCCGCTCGATCACACCGTGGACAAACTCGAATTCCTGATCCGAGCCGTCACCGGTGAGCAGCGCCGGGGCTAAGCCGGTTTCGTCGCGCTGACGTACTGGAGCAGGCGATGGACCCGCTGGTCGATCTCCACCAAGCCGTGTTCGGCGAAGAGGGTGGGGAACGTCCGGGTGCCGAACACCCGCAGACCGCTCAAGCCGCCGACCACGCGGCTCACCTCGCCGACGGGGTTGGGGGCTCGGTGGCTGGTGGTGATGGCGATGCGGCCACCGGGAGCGAGGACGCGGATCATCTCCCGAGCGGCGACGAGCGGGTCGGGAATGAGGTAGAGCGCGCCGAAACAGCAGACCGCGTCGAAAGTTCCGTCCGCGAACGGGAGCCTGCGCGCGTCCCCGCGCAGATACCCGACGCGCGGTCCGGCGTTGTCGGCGACGGCGCGCGCCAGCATCGGTTCGGAGTAGTCCAAACCGATCGCGTAGCCGTCACCCGACAGCGCCTCGCTCAGGTATCTGGTGAAATTGCCCGGCCCGCAGGCGATGTCGAGAACCTTCTGCGCGCCGCCGAGCCGCAGCGTGGCGACCGCGTCGCGCCGGTCCGCCGCGGTCGTGCGCCCGCTGGCGAGATAGAACAGCGTCGGCCGCCAGGCTCGTTCGTACACCGCGGCGAGGGCCGGGGCATTCATCGTCTTGCGTGCGAGATTCACCGGCGTGCGACCTCAGGCACGCTCGACCGTGATGGTCATGCCCGCCGCGCGCAGCCGGTCGGTGAGCGCGTCGCCCATCGCCGCCGCGGGAGTGAGGATGCCCGCGAGTTCGGGTTGCTTGCCGGTGTCGAACGCCAGGCACAGGCCGCTCTCGCCGAGCAGCACCGCGGTGGCCTGATATCCCGGGTCGCCAGCGCCGGAGAAGGTGGCCACGTACTTCGCGCCCGAAGTGGTGTGCGCGAACGTCTTCATGGTGAACCAACCGCTCTTGCGGGCCTCCTCGCTGGGCCCGGTCCCCGGCTTGGGCAGCACGCGGTCCAGCAGTTTGCGGCCCGCGGCGGCCCGCGACAGCAGCGCGCCCGCGGTCAGACCCGCCACGATGCCGCCGGCCACGCCCGCCGCGACCAGTGGCGCGACCCGCGATTTCCCCGCGCTCATCACTTCGCGGTAGCGGAAGTTCTTGCCGTACACCCAGCCGAGCAGCCCATTGGTGCGGCGCACGATCTTGGTGTTGTGCGCGGCCATGACGAACGTGCTCACCCATCCGTCCAGACTCGGGTCGATCGCGCTCGCCCGGGCCAGCGCCTGATCGGACTGGCGGCCGACATCGGGATCCATCGACTTGTCCGGGCTCAGCGAATACGGATGCGACAGCACCGCGCCTTTGGCCGGATCGGCGGCGACCGCCTCCATCATGGCGCGGCCGGAATCGATGGTGCCGCCGCTGACACCGCCCTTCAACGAGGCGACCAGCGTGGTGTCGACGAGCTCACCGGCGTTGTCCTCGACCGTGCGGCGGTAGAGCTGGTACACGCTCAGATCGGACGGAATCGAGTCGTAGCCGGAGGAATTCACGATTCTCGCGCCGGTGGCCACGGCCTGTTCGTGATAGGCGTCGATGGCCTCGCGGATGAACAGCGGCTCACCGGTGAGGTCGGCGTAATGCGTTCCGGCCTTGGCGCATGCCCCCACCAGCGGCATCCCGTAGCGCAGATACGGACCGACGGTGGTGACCACGACCTTGGTCCGCGCGGCCAGCTCGTCCAGCGCGGTCTGGTCCTTCGAGTCGGCCACTACCAGCCCCCAGCTCGCGGCCTTCGGCCCCAGACCCTCCCGCACGGCGGTCAGTTTGTCCAGCGACCGGCCCGCCAGCGCGATCCGCGCGGATTCCGGTGCTGCCGCGAGGAGATACTCCGCGGTCAGCTGGCCGACGAAACCCGTCGCGCCGAAGAGGACCAGGTCGAATTCCCGAGTGTCTGCCATGGTTTTCCGTTCTGGGGTCGTGTCGCCGATCGGCTACTTCGTGGTCTTCTTGCGCGCCCGCGGCCGTTGCGACGCGGTGTGGGCACGGTCGGCGAGCCAGGCGTGATGGGTCCGGCCCAGCTCGGTGACCGGTGGTTCGTCGTAGAGCCACTCCCGGGCGATGCGGTGCCAGTTGGCGGTGCACCCGAGGTGACCCAGCATGCCGAAGGTCAGGAAGTCCGCGCGGCGGGAGAAGAGGTGCTCCGGCGGCAGATTCTGTTGCTTCATGCCGGTGAACTCGCTGGCCCGCGGGTCGACCGCGAGCAGGAAGGCGCCGCTGGCCAGTTCGGGGGTGATGGTCAGCTCCTCGTCGACCAGACACCATTCCGAGGCGGCCAGCACGTATTCCAGGCACTCCTCGGCGCCGATCTCCTGCGGCGAATCGATGACGCCGCGCTCGATCATCAACTCGCGCAGATCTTCCGCGCGATCTTCCGCGGCGGCCCGCAGACAGGTCAGCTCGAACTGCACGTGCTCGGCATCCATCCGGTTGAACAACCCGAAATCCAGGAACCCGACCCGGCCGTCCGTGGCCAGCAGCACGTTGCCGGGATGCGGGTCGCCGCAGAACTCGTTGAAGGTGAACAGCGACCCCACGTAGAACCGGTAGATGATCTCGCCGATCCGGTCGCGTTCGGCCTGGGGCAACTGCCGGATCGCCTCGAAGCCCTTGCCCTGCACATACTCGGTGACCAGCACTCGGGTGGTGGAGAATTCCGGCAGTGAGCGCGGCACGATGACGAACGGATGCTCGGCGTAGAGCTCGGCGATCTGCAATTGCGTGGCCGCCTCGGCCCGGTAGTCCAGTTCGGCTTCCATGTTCAGCCGCAATTCGTCCAGCACCGCGGGCGTCACCCACGGCATCGCGGATTGCAGCACGCGCCGGAACATCGCGAGATTCTTCAGGTCCGCGCGCACCGCGGCGTCGATGCCCGGGTATTGCACCTTCACCGCGACCTGGCGGCCGTCGTGTAGTCGCGCCCGGTAGACCTGGCCGATCGAGGCGGCGGCGACCGGCTCGGCGTCGAACTCGGCGAAGACCGCGTCGAGCGGCTTGCCGAAATCGTCCTCGATCACCTGGCGCATGGCCGCGAAGGAGACCGTCGGGGCCGCGTTGCGCAGCACGGCCAGGCGTTTCTGGAATCGCTCCCGGTGGTCCTCGGGGACCAGATCCAGGTCGAGCACCGACATCATCTGGCCGAGCTTCATGGCGACGCCCTTCATGGTGCCCAGCACCATGACCACCTGCTCGGTGGTGCGAATCATGGATTCCTCGGCCATCTTCGCCCGGACGGCTTCGGATCTGCCCCGCATGGTCAACCGTGCGCGCTGTGTGCGAAGCACCGAACTGGCTGCCACCGCACCCAGCTTGGTGCCACGAGCAAGCCGAGAGGTCGGTACTTGCTTCGCCATCGAGGTACCTCCGTTGGTGCCGCGGTCGGAGCGACGGACGCAGGCGGCCCCTTGCGTGACCGTGGTGTCCCGCGCAGACCGCCGTCGCGTACGGCGCCGGCGGTGACGCAGCGCACTCGGCGCACCGCTCGGGTTCAGACTAGCCAACGTTCCGGCAAAGTCGAGAGGGCCGGTGAACTTCAGCAAGCGGCCCAGCTAGCACCCCGGGGATCGGGCCGGTTCAGTCCTGCGCGGGCGCCTCAGGGGTGGACAGCACGTGCGTCTGGGCGTTGAACGCCGCGGGCGAACCGCCCGCGCGGGCCATGCCTTCGATGGCGCTCCAGGCGAGCATGGTGAGGTAGTCGATGACGTCCTCGCGCGACAGCGACTTGTTGGTCGTCCACCAGTGCGTCGCCAGCTGAATGCCGCCGACCAGCACGTACGACGCCAGCGCGGCGCCCTCGGTCCGCACGCCCCGCTCCCGCGCGCGCTCGGTGATGACCGCGCACACCACCTCGGCGAAGAGCTTCTCGAACTCCGCGAGCGAGGACTGGTCGGCCGAGCCGTTGCCCATGATGAACCGGTAGACCTCCGGGTCCTCGTCGACCGTGCCGACGTACTCGGCCAGTGCCGAGCGCACCAGCTGATACTCGTCGGCGTCCAGGCTGATCGCGCCGTAGACCCGGGGCATCAGCGTGGTCTCGATGAACCGCTGCATGGTCGCGTGGACCAGGTCGTTCTTGTCGGAGAAATAGCGGTAGAGCACGGTCTTGGAGACGCCGATCTCCGCGGCGATCTCGTCCATGCCCGCGTTGCTGCCGCGGGCGCGCACCGCGGCCAGGGTGCCGTCGACGAGTTCCTCGCGGCGATCGATCTTGTGTTGCCGCCACCGGCGCTTGCGGCCGTCCATCCGGCCGCCGCGCACCGCCGACGGTCGCTCGTCGATATCGACAAGATCTTCGGTGGACAGCGTGGGCTCCCTCGTTCGTAACTTCTCCGGTGGCTACCAGCTTAGGTCCCCGCTACCCGTGATATGCGCGTTTGGGCCCGGATGCGGTACGAACCACAGCGTCGGGCGCGTCGGGCGTGTCGAGATCCGCTCGCCCGCTCGCCTACTTCGCCGCGCACAGCAGAATGGGAGGTATGGAGAAAGCCCCCGGCAACACCGCGGTGCTGGACGCCCCCGCCGCGCCTGCCGCCGCGTCCTTCGGCTTCGACGCCGTGCTCGACGAGGCCGCCAAGCGTCGCGACCTCTGGCGGATGAAGGCGCTCGCGACCGGCCTGCTCGCCTCGGCCACCGCGATCTATCTGTTCTGCCGCTGGACCGAATCGCGCGGGGCGGGTGGCGACTGGGTCGGCTATCTGCGGGCTGCCTCGGAGGCGGGCATGGTCGGCGCGCTGGCGGACTGGTTCGCGGTGACCGCTCTGTTCCGTCATCCGCTCGGCCTGCCGATTCCGCACACGGCGATCATCCGGCGAAAGAAAGACCAGCTCGGCGCCAGTCTCGGTAGTTTCGTCGGCACGAATTTCCTGGCGCCGGAAGTGGTGTCGGCCAAGGTGAACTCAGCGCAGATCTCCTGGCGGGTAGGGCGCTGGATGGCCGATCCCGGTCATGCCGCGCGGGTGGCGCAGGAGAGTTCGACGATCCTGCGGGCCGTCGTCGGCGTGCTGCGCGACGAGGATGTCGAGCAGGTCATCGACAACACGATCGTCAAGCGCATCGCCGAGCCGCTGTGGGGTCCGCCGATCGGGCGGGTGCTGGCGGAACTGCTCGCCGACAACCGGCAGCTGGCGCTGCTGGACCTGCTCGCCGAGCGCGCGCACCAGTGGGCGCTCGGCTCGCAGGAGACCATCGACCGGATCGTGTTGCGGGACGCGCCGCAGTGGGCTCCGAAATTCGTCAACATCCTGCTTTCCGAGCGGATCTACCGGGAACTGGTCGAGTTCACCTGGAAAGTCCGCTCGAATCCGGAGCACGAAGTCCGCCTCGCCGCGAATCGCTTCCTGGAGGAATTCGCCGAGGACCTGCAATATGACGACGCCATGATCAAGAAGGCCGAACGCATCAAGGCGCAGATCATGGGTCGCGAGGAGATCACCGGTTTGGCCTCGGCCACTTGGCGCGCGGCGAAGCGGCTGATCCTGGAATCCGCCGACGATCCGGGCAGCACGTTGCGGCGCAAGGTCGCCGAGAACGTCCAGCAGCTCGGGGAGCGATTGCGCGACGACGCGGACCTGCGCGCCAACGTCGACGGCTGGATCGACCGCGGCGCTCGCTACTTGGTGGAAAACTATGCGGGTGAGATCAGCACCCTGGTCACCGACACGGTTGCCCGGTGGGATGCCGACGAAGCGAGCAAGAAGATCGAATTGCAGGTCGGCCGGGATCTGCAATTCATCCGCATCAACGGAACTGTCGTCGGTTCGCTTGCCGGACTGGCGATCTACACGATTTCGCATCTGATGTTCGGCGGTTGATCCACGGCACGCGGAACGTTTGCCCAGTCGCTGCTAGCAGACTGCTTGCAATAGCTAGCACCCTGACCTAGAATCGAACCCGTACAAACCGCCAGAAGGTGAGTGATGGCAGACCAGCCCGAGGTTTCCGCCGAGTACACCGACAGATCGGACGAGCACTCGTCCGGCGTCGGCGAACGAGGAGGGCGCGTCGTCAGTGCGGCGCACGACATCGGAGGCTTCATCAGGGCGCAGCGCGAAGCCGCGCAAGTCTCGCTACGCCAGCTCGCCCAGCTGGCGGGGGTGAGCAATCCGTACCTCAGTCAGATCGAGCGCGGACTGCGTAACCCGTCCGCCGAAGTGCTCACGCAGATCGCGAAGGCGCTGCGGGTCTCCTCGGAGGTCTTGTACGTACGGGCTGGCTATCTCGAGCAGCGGCCGCACAGTCCGGTCCGGGACGCACTGCTCGCCGACACGTTCATCAGTGAGCGGCAGAAGCAGGTGCTGCTGGACATCTATGAATCGTTTCGCCGGGAAAACGGAGGAAACGAGGCAGGGGGGGACGTATGGGACAGCGACGTTCCGCGTACGACAACCGACACTCCGCCACGCCAGGAGAACGAAACACAATGACCGAGAAGAACGCCACCGTCACCAAGCCCTTACTCGCCACCGTCGGCGCGGGTGACGCCCTCTACACCGCCGTCAACGACGTCGTCGCGCAGGTGCGCGAGCGTGCGGTCGCCACCGAGGTGCAGGCCCGGGTGGAGGAGGCGCGCGAGCGCTTCGCCAACGTCCCCGCCGACGTGCAGGCGCAGTTCGAGTCGCTGCGCGAGCGGCTGTCCGGGCTGCCGTCGGAACTCCCGGAGGACCTCGCCGAGCTGCGCGAGAAGTTCACCGCCGAGGAGCTGCGCACGCTGGCCGAGAGGTACTACCGGCAGGCGCTCGACATCTACGCCGACCTCGCCGTCCGCGGTGAGGAAGCCATCGACCGGCTGCGCGCCAACCACCTCGTCGAGGAGCGGATCGGCAAGGTCGAGACCATCTACGGCGACGCGGTGAGCCGCGCCGAGGATGTGCTCGAGCGCGTCAACGGACTGCTCGGCCGCCCGGCCAAGGTCGAGACCGAGGCCGAGCAGGCGGCCGATCCGGCGCCGGTCGTCGAGGCCGAGGTCGTCGAGGTGACCACCGAGCCCGCCGCGGCTCCCGTCGTGAACGGCGCGCCGAAGAAGGCTCCGGCCAAGAAGGCCGCTCCCGCCACCGCCACCGCCGCCAAGAAGGCTCCGGCGAAGAAGGCCGCCCCCAAGAAGGCCTGACCGATACGCGCTGAGGCTGCCCGACGCCCTCGTACACCCCTGGTGTGCGGGGGCGTTGCTTCTATGATGGGTGGGGTGAATATGGTGCACGGTTTGACCGGGATGATCCTGCTGGTGCTGTGGCTGGCGGCGCTCGGTGCGACGATTTTCGCGCTGATCCACGCCGTGCGTCAGCGTCCGGACGCGTTCACCGCGGTGGACAAGCTGACCAAGCCGATCTGGCTGGCGATTCTCGGGGCGGCCGTGCTCGTGCTCGTTCTCTTCCCGGCAGGTCTGGGCCTGCTTTCCTTCGCGGCCATCATCGCGACGGGCATCTACCTGGCCGACGTCCGGCCCAAGGTGGACGAGGTGCAGCGAGGTCCGCGCTGGTGAGAGGCGAGTTCGCCGACGGGTAAGGGTGCTTGCACTAGCAAGCGGTGCGAATCGGGGTTACTGTATCTATCAGTAACACAAAGGAGTGTCCGATGCGTGCCATGCTGCCGACCGCGTTGACCAGCTTCCCGGGGCTGCTCCGGAGCTTGCGCGCCGCGCACAGCGCCGACTTGCGTTCCCGTACCTACCGGACCGCCGCGTTCAATCCCCCGACCGTGCGCCATGAGGTGATTCCGGTCCGGGCAGGCGACGGGGCACGGCTGCGAGTTCACGCCTACGGTCCGTCGGATCGTCCCGTCGTCGTGCTGGTCCACGGCTGGACCTGCTGCCTCGAATACTGGAACCCGCAGATCAACGCGTTCGCCGACGACTATCGAGTGATCGCCTACGATCAGCGCGGCCACGGCGAGAGCGAATACGGGTCGAGCGAGTTGACCACGGACCTGCTGGCCGACGATCTGGCCGCGGTGCTCGACGCCGCGCTCGCCCCCGGACAGCGAGCCGTGCTGGTCGGCCACAGCCTGGGCGGCATGACCCTGCAGGCGTGGGCGGGACGCTATCCCGAGCGGGTCGCGCGGCAGGCGCTGGCGGTGCTGCTGACCAATACCGCGGCCGACCGGCTCATCCTGGAGACCACGGTGGTGCCGCTGTTGAACCGGCCGCTGCGGCTGCTGCAATTGAAGGTGCCGCTGCCGTTCCTGTTCGGCAGGTTCGGCCTCGGCGCTCCGATCGTCTTCCCGCCTGTCGCGCCGGTGCGCTGGCTGTTCGCGCGCCAGATTCTCAGCACCGCGGCGAAAGGCGACCTGCTGGATTTCAGCATGGCCATCGTTCGCTCGTGCCCGGCCTGGGTGCGTTCGAAGTTCGGTTTCCTGCTCGCCACGATGGATGTCGGGCAGTCGGCGCGCAACCTGGTGGTCCCCACGACGGTGCTCTCGGGCCAATTCGACGACATGACGCCGCCGGTCCACTCCGAGCGGATCGTCGACATGCTCCGGCAGACCGGCAGTCCGGTGCGCTACCAGATGCTGCCGACCGGCCATCTCGGCAATGTCGAGGCCTACGAGCGGTTCAACCAGGAGCTCGCGCGCCTGCTCGCCGCGGTGGGCAAACCCGCCCGCGCGGATCTCGCGGGCTGATCTACCGGGTTCCCGTTCGCGCGCAGGTCAGGAGAATACGACCGTCCGGCGACCGTGCACGAGGACCCGCCCCTCCAGGTGCCAGCGCAACCCGCGCGCCAGGACCACCCGCTCGATGTCGCGGCCTTGGCGGACCATGTCGCGCACTTCGTCGGCGTGATCGATGCGGATGACGTCTTGCTCGATGATCGGGCCCGCGTCCAGTTCCGCGGTCACGTAGTGGCAGGTGGCTCCGATCAGCTTCACGCCGCGGGCGAACGCCTGGTGATACGGGCGAGCGCCGACGAAAGACGGCAAGAAGCTGTGGTGGATGTTGATCGCCTTGCCCGCCCAGTGCTCGCACAGCCGCGCGGGCAGCACCTGCATGAACCGGGCCAGCACCACCGCGTGCGGGTCGTGCGCGTCCACCAGGGCGCGGACCTCTTCGAACGCGGGACCGCGTTCGGCCGGGTCCTTCGGGAACGGCACGTGATGGAACTTCACGCCGTGCGCCTCCGTCATCGCGGCAAGATCCGGGTGATTGCCGATCACCGCCTCGATGGTGGCGGGCAACTCACCGCTGGCGGCGCGTCCGAGCAGGTCGTGCAGGCAATGGCCGTCCTTGCTGACCAGCAGGACCGCCCGGCGGCGCGCGCCGGAGTCCAGCAGTTGCCATTCGGTCTCCGGACCCAGGGCGGCCGCCACCGCGGCGAACCGGTCACGCAGTTCCGCGATCCCGAACGGCACCGTCGCGGCCTTGATCGCCTGGCGAGTGAAGAACCAGCCGGTATCCGGATCGGAGTGGTATCCGGCCTCCACGATCGAGCCGCCGAACTCGGCGATGAACGACGTGATCCCGGCGATGATGCCGGGCCGGTCCGGGCAGCCGAGGGTCAGCACGTAGCGGCGGTCGTCCTGAACGGGTGGAGCGGAACTCATGCGTTCATCCTCCCAGGTGCGCCGTACAAGATTTGCCGCGCCTTCGCGCTGCGGCCTGCGAGCCGAGGGAGGTCCGAAGCATCCTTATCCGCCCTATTTGCGCGAACGACTCGAAACTCGGGTGCTGCCCCTGTTCGCGGGACGAGTGCTCGCATTCGACTCGACTGCTTCCATCGCATATGCGGAACTCATGGCCACGGCACGGGCTGCCGGTGCCGCGGACGGCTATGTCGCCGCGACGGCGAGTGCCGCGAACATGGCCGTGGCGACTCGCGATTGCGCGCCGTGCCAGGCTGCCGGGGTGAGTGTCATCGACCCCTGGGCGTGAACCGCACGCCGCACGGTCGAGGGTGGGGATCGAACCGCGTGGGCGTCACCGGTCGCCTCGGCGGACGATCCATGTCGTCCGGTCGGTCAGAGGGTGTAAAACGGTTCCGCGTAATGGAATTCGCCGGCGATCCGGGAGTCGTAGGCCGACAGGGATCGGACCTGGAAGTGGCTGATCCAGGCGGGGTCGTCCGGTGTGATGCCGAGACGGGCGGCGGGGACGAAACCGAAGCGTGGGTAGAACTCCAAGCTGCCGAGCAGGCCGATCAGTGGTTCGTCGAGCGCGTCGGCGGCGCCGAGCGCCGCGTGCATGAGCGCCGAGCCGATGCCCGCGCCTTGATGATCGGCGAGGACGCCGATCGGGCCGAGTGCCAGCACGGGGAACGGGCCGACCGCGGCTCTGGTCAGGCACAGGTGTCCGACCACGCTGTCGTGCTCGATCGCCACCAGCGACAGCGTCGGGATCCAGCCCTCGTCGCTGCGCAATTGGGCGACGAGACCAACCTCCGGGGGATCCGCGCTGCCGGGATTGCCGGACACCACGGCCTCCTCGACATGCTCGGCACGGGCATAGTGCGGTGCGAATGCGCTGCGGTGCACCGCAGCGATCGCAGCGGCGTCGTCGGCGCGTTCGCGACGGATCAGCACGGTCGTCTCCTCCCGAACGAAGTAGGGCCCATCCGCACACGTTAGTCAGTCGAGGCCAGGCGTTACGTTCTCCGATGCGCCGTCAGCTACGAGTGTGCGGGAAGTGCCGCCACGCGCGCAACGCAATTCGCCTCCGGTATGCCAGACTCTCACCCCATGGCAAGTTCCGCGTCGCTGACCAGGGCCGAAGTGGCCGCCATGATCGACCACACCCTGCTCGCCCCGGAGGCGACCCGCGCCGACGTCGACACGCTGATCGAGGACGCGCGTGCGCTGGGCGTGCTCGCGATCTGTGTGTCGCCCTCCATGCTGCCGGTACGCGCGCCGGGGCTCGTGGTCGCGACGGTCGCCGGATTTCCCTCGGGGAAACATCACTCGCTGGTGAAGGGCGCCGAGGCGCGGCTCGCGGTGGACCAGGGCGCGGCCGAGGTCGACATGGTCGTCGACGTCGGCGCGGCCCGCGCGGGTGATTACCAGGCGGTGCTCGCCGACATCGTCACGGTGCGCGAGGCGGTGGGCGATCGGGCGCTGCTGAAAGTGATCATCGAATCCGCCGCGCTGCCGGACGAAGCGATCGTGCGGGTGTGCCGGGCCGCCGAGCGGGCAGGAGCCGATTTCGTGAAGACCTCCACGGGTTTTCATCCCGCGGGCGGCGCCAGCCCGCACGCGGTGCGGTTGATGGCCGAGACAGTCGGCGGCCGCCTCGGCGTCAAGGCCAGTGGCGGTATCCGGACAGCCGAAGCAGCGGCGGAGATGATCGCGGCGGGCGCGACTCGGCTCGGGCTGTCGAGATCGCGCGAGGTGCTGGACGGCTTCGCGGCCTGACCGGCGGCCGAAAGCTCTCGCGGGCACCCGGTTCGCCCGCCGCCGGATCCGGAGGCGTTGCCGTGGTGGGTTTCAGCAGCGCGTGCTGGAGTTGTCGCTCGCGGGCTCGAGCTGGGTACGTCCACCCGCCAGTTGGACATCGACGCCGGAGTCGGTGACCTCGAGTTTCGTCGCCGTCATGCCGAGCGGGTAGCTCTGCAAGCTCTCGGTGAAGATGTCGACGATGCTCTGCACCAGGTCGGCGGGCATGCCGATGCCGAGCAGCTCCGCCGACATCGTCTCCACCTGTACCGCCCCGTTCACGATCTGCGGTTTGAGTTGCAGTTCGGCCAGACCGCCGAGCACCGACAGGGTGAGCATGCCCGAGCTCGAGGAGGAACTCACATTGCTGACCATCCCGCCGAGCGTCTCCTTGATGCCTTCGTTGCTCCAGGTGACGTCGGCGGAGGAGCTGCCGATCACGCTCCCGTTCGGATCGTCGACGTCGACGTCCCGGAAGACGGAGTGCACCACCATGCCGACGGCGGGTCCGAACTTGGTGTCGTTGCTGTTCACCCGCACCGTGGGCACCTTGCCGTCGATCCAGGTGATCAGCATCGGCTTCGGACCGAAGCTCACGTCGATCTTCGATCCCATCTCTTTCTCGAACTGCGAGCTGATGCAGTTCGAGACCCTGTGCCTGGCGTACGCCTCACCGCCGACCAGGACCGTGGCGAGCAGAATCGCTACCACGGTCACAGCGATCAGCAGGGCCCGCCGGTTGACCGTCGAGGTGGAGCTTGCGTCCGTACTCATGGCGAAAATTCTTCCCGACCTTTCTGTGCCGTCTCTGTGGAGGCAGTGAGGGGTCCGAATGTGACATGAGGCACAAAAACCCAGCGTAGCCTGGTGCCCATGGCTGGCGATGCGGCAAGCCGCGCGATCGGATCCGCGGAACAAGGATGGCGTGTCCTGCGCCGCTGGGCCGGTCGGCACGCCGGTTTCTTCACAACTCGGCAGGTCCTGCGCACCGGCTGCGGGGCGCGAGTGCGGGCAGGACTCGGTGACGGTTCGGTGACCAGGGCCGGGGTGGGCGTGCTGCGGCTGGCCGAGTGGCCGGACGGTCCGCTGGACGAATACGCGATGTGGGCGGCCTGGTTCGACGGTGCTTCGGTCGTCTCCCATCAGAGCGCGGCGGAACTGCACGGACTCGGCAGTCTGGGCCCGCGGTTCCTGCACTTGTCGGTGCGCGCGGGCCGCGCCCCGGCCATACCGCGGCTTGTGGTCCTGCGCCGCTCGCTGACCGGCGCCGACTTCGAATCGGCAGGCCCGTTCCTGGTGACGACACCAGTGCGCACGGTGCTCGACCTGGCCGAGGCCGACATCGGGCAGGACGCCTTGAACGAAGTGGTCGCCGACGCGGCCGCCATCCACCGCTGTGCGGGTGAGGAGATCACCGACGCGGGGGCGCGCTTGTCACCGCGTGCCGCGAAACGGCTGTACCGGGCGCTGGCCGTAGCGTGACGAAACTTGTGCGGGTCGGGAAGTGCCCGATCAGCTGGTAGCCAGGGGCGCGACCGCCGACCACGGCACCGACAGCACGTTGTCGCGCAGACGGCGGCGGTAGTGCCGGATCGGGAAGCCTTCCTCGCGGAGCGCCTGCGCCGCCGCCCGCCACCGGACGCGCGGACCGAAAGGCGCCATCGGCGCGGCACGTGCCCACGCGCGGTCCGCGGCAGCGAGCAGCGCGTGGATGGGCTCACCGGGAACGTTGCGGTGGATCAACGCCTTCGGCAAGCGTTCGGCCAGGTCCGAAGGGCGTTCGACGGTGAATGGGTCCCAGGCCAGCGTGAGCGAGCGCGGTCCGTCCCGGTCGAGCAGGACCCATGCGCAGCGTCTGCCCAGTTCGTCGCAAGTGCCGTCGACGAGCAGGCCGTCCGGCGCGAGCCCGGCCAGGACGGTGGACCACGCCTCGGGAACCGCCGCTTCCGGATACTGCCGCAGGACGTTGAAGGCGCGTACCAGGACGGGGCGCAGCCCGGCCAGTTCGAACCCGCCGCGGGCGAAGGTGACGCCGTCGCGGCCGGGCACCACGCGCTGCGGGTCGATCTCCAGCCCGACCACCCGCACGTCGGCGCGGACCGTGCGCAGCCGTGCGGCCAGCTCGAACGTGGTCCACGGGCTCGCGCCGTACCCCAGGTCGACCACCAGCGGATCGGGAGCGCCTGCCAGCCGGTCTGCGACGAACTCGTCGTTGATCAGCCAGCGATCGCTGCGGCGGAGACGGTTGACGGCGGTGGTGCCACGGGTGATGGTGCCGACCGGTTTGGTCAGCGGGTGGGGTGCTGCTCTTCCAACCACTGGACTGTGAACTCGGCCTCGCCGCGGAACAGATCGACCAGGTTCACCAGCATCAGCTGCTCCAGGCGCGGCCCGACCATAGGGATGAACACCTTCGCCTCCGAGGAGAAGCGCATCGTGCAGCCGGTCTCGGTGGGGAAGAGGCGAATGGTGCCGCCGAGGCTGCCCGGCCCCGCCGGGATGGACGCCGAGTACTTACCGGTGATCTCCTCCGCGCCGTAGGGGCTGTAGGTCTCCTTGCGGGTGATCACCATGTCTTTGCGTATGACCGTCTGGGCGATCTCCGGCAGCATCTCCCGGGGCAGGATGTGATGCAGTTCGATGTCGATCCCGCCGTCGCCGGCTTCCAGCCGGACCACCTGGTTGCCGGGCGAGTACTTCCGCATCTCTTCCATCCGCGCTTCCCAGTAATCGCGGTTCGACAGCGCCGCGTACAGCTCTTTTGTGGTGTGCAGCGGGTATCGGGCGGAGTAGTCCAATCGGCGTGCCATGGGCTCACACGTTACTGGGTCCGGCGGGGCCGACCTCGCCGGGCGGGTGGAGTGCGGAGGTGACACGAACGCGGGCGCCGCACGATGTGACGTCGAACAGTGCCCGTGCTCCCGGCTCGGATCAGTGCGCGGCGAGCCAGTCGGCGGTGAACTCCGCCTCGTTCTTCAGCAGCTCGGTGAGGTGCTCCTGGATCGCCTTCTCGATCTTGCCGCCGAACAGCGGGATCTTGACCTCGATGGTGCCCTCGACCGTGGCGACGGCGCCGGAGCCGTCGGCGGCCAGCGTGATGGTGCCGCGGACCTCGGCGGGCGCGCCCTCGACGCGTGCCTCGAAGGAGGCGTGCTCGCCGGTCCAGTCCTCGACGCGCGGAATGATCAGATCGCCGGGGCGCACCGCGGTGACCGCGGCGGGCAGCTTCTCGGCGGCGATGGCTTGCACCATCTCGATGCGCACCTGCTCACCGCTGACGGTGACCGACTCCAGCCGGGCGTCGGGGCCACCGACCGCCGCGATGCGATCCTTCCAGTACTGGTCGTTCGCGAACGCGGCGCGCACCGCGGCGGGCGGGCAAGAGTAGCGGGCCGTGTACGCCAGCGGTGTAGCCATGGCACCACACGCTACCGTGTGGCGCGCGAGCGAGACGAATGGTGGCATCCGATCTGCTCGCGGGCCGAATACGCCGGCGTGTAGCCGTGAGCGCGCACGCTACCGTGTGGCGTGCGAACTTCACGAATGGTGCCCTCGCATCTCCTCGCGGGTACCGGTGCGCGGCTGCGCCCCGACGTGCGGCTGGCAGACCTGACCACGCTGCGGGTGGGCGGGCCGGCACTGGTCGCGGAATGTGCGACTACCGAAGCCTTGGTCGCCACGGTGCGGGCCCTCGACACGGCCGGTGTCCCGGTATTGCTGCTGGCGGGAGGTTCCAATCTGCTCGTCGGCGACGACGGCTTCGACGGTGTGGTGGTCCGGGTCGCCACCACGGGCGTCGAACTCGGCGACGGCGGCGTGGTCGCCGAGGCGGGCGCGAACTGGGACGACGTGGTGCGCGCGACGGTCGGCGCCGGTCTCGGGGGACTGGAGTGCCTGTCCGGCATCCCCGGCTCGGCGGGTGCGACGCCGGTGCAGAACGTGGGCGCCTACGGCGCGGAGGTGGCGAATCTGCTGCGCAGGGTGCGCCTGCTGGACCGCGCCACCGGGGAGATCCGCTGGGTGGAGCCCGGCGAACTCGGGTTCGGCTACCGCACCAGCGTGCTCAAGCACCGCGACGACGCCGTCGTGCTCGCGGTCGACTTCGCGCTGCGCGCCGACGGTTCCAGTGTGCCGCTGCGCTACGGCGAACTGGCCTCGGCGCTGGGCGCCGCGGACGGCGAGTCCCGGCCCGCGGGACAGGTCAGGGACGCGGTACTGCGGCTGCGCGCGGGCAAGGGCATGGTGCTCGATCCGGCCGATCACGACACCTGGAGCGCGGGTTCGTTCTTCACCAACCCGGTGGTCGCGCCGGAGCGGGTGGCGCAGGTACGCGCCGCGATCGCCGCTCACGTGGGCGAGGTCACGATTCCGACCTACCCCGCGCCGGAGGGGGTCAAATTCTCCGCGGGCTGGCTGATCGAGCGGGCGGGTTTCGCCAAGGGCTTCCCCGGCGCCGGGGCGCCCGCCCGGCTGTCGACCAAACACACCCTGGCACTGACGAATCGGGGCGCGGCCAGTGCGGCCGATCTGGTCGCGCTGGCCAGGACGGTGCGCGACGGCGTCGCCGAGCGCTTCGGAATCCGTCTGGAACCGGAACCGGTCACCGTCGGCGTCACGTTGTGATCGGCTGAGGTGGACACCACACGCTGCGGCGACGGATCCGACCGCGCGCCGCGCGTAGATTCGATTCGGTGAACCACCGCCCGATGATCCGCCGATCGGTTGCCGTGGTGTCGGCCGTCCTGCTGGTGGTCGTCGCCTTCGCGGCAGGCTGCACGGCAGACCGCGACTCGGGCGGGCCGGGCACCGGCTCCGGTCCGATCGCCGAGGTGACGTTGACCCCTGCCGACGACGCCACGAACGTCAATCCGACCGCTCCGGTGTCGGTGACGATCAGCGACGGCACAATCGATCAGGTCGCGCTGACCAATGCCGCGGGCAAGCAGGTCCGCGGCGAACTCTCACCCGACCGGCGCGGCTACACCATCACCGAGCCGCTCGGCTACGACGCCACCTACACCTGGTCGGGCACCGCAGTCGGGACCGACGGCAAGCCGATCCCGATCGACGGATCCTTCCGCACGCTCGCGCCCGCGAACACCGTCCCCGCGACCCTGAACATCGGTGACAACCAGGAAGTCGGCATCGCGGCGCCGATCATCCTGCAATTCAAGTCCTCCGTCGTGAACAAGGCGGCGGTGGAGCGGGCGCTCACGGTCACCACCGACCCGCCCACCGAGGGCGCGTGGGCCTGGTTCCCGGACGACGGCGGCTCGCGGCTGCACTGGCGTCCCGAGAAGTACTGGACGCCGGGCACGAGCGTGCATGTCTCGGCTCGGCTCTACGGACTCGACCTGGGCGGCGGCAATTACGGCTACTCCGATCTGACCTCGGATTTTCGCATCGGCCGCAGCCAGATCGTCAAGGCGAACGCCCCGAGTCACCGCATGCAGGTGATCCGTGACGGGCGAACGTTGTTCGATTTCGCGGTCAGCTACGGCGAGGGCAACGAGCCGCGCAATGTCACCCGCTCCGGCATCCACGTGGTCACCGAGAAATACGAGGACTTCATGATGTCGAATCCGCCGTACTACACCAATGTCCGCGAACGCTGGGCGGTACGCATCTCGAACAACGGCGAATTCATCCACGCCAACCCGGAATCGCTGTCGGCGCAGGGTTCGGCGAATGTCACCAACGGGTGCATCAATCTGTCGCCCGCCGATGCCCAGGCCTATTTCCCCACGGCCCTGTACGGCGACCCGGTCGAGGTGACCGGAACCGCGATCCCGCTCTCGGCCGCGGACGGCGACCTCTACGACTGGACCATCGACTGGAACACCTGGAAGACCATGTCGGCGTTGCGGGGGGCCCCCTCGGCCGTGGTCTCGGCGACGCCCGTGCCTCCGCAGCCCGCCGGCGCCCGCTGACCGGAGCTAGCGGGCGTTCGCGTCCTGCTCTTCGACTTCGCGATCGGCGGCGCGCTGGGCGCGAACCGCGTCGTGCCGCTCGGCGAGCAGGTCGCGGATCTCGATCAGCAGCTCGGTCTCGGTTGGCTCGGCGGCCTTGGTGGTGCCGAAGCGGTTCTTGATGGTCTTCATCGGCAGCATCAGCGCGAAATACAGCACCCCGGCGACCATGATGAAATCGATGACCGCTGTGATGATCGGGCCGAACGCGATGAAAGTGGCGGGTTTGGAGCCGATCAACTGCACGCCGAGGCCCAATTCGTGGGTGCTACCGAAGACCGCGAGCAGCGGATTGATGAGGCCTTTCGTCACCGAGGTCACCACGGCGGTGAACGCGGTGCCCATCACGACGGCGACCGCGAGGTCGATGACGTTCCCCCGCATCAGGAACTCTTTGAAGCCCTTGAACATGAGCCGAACCACTCCCATCCGATGTCTTGTGGCGTCTGGGATGCTAACGGCTCGGGCCGCTCGGCGAAGTCTGGGCAATTCGCGGCCGGGCCAGCCACGTATATCGAGTGATTCGCTTCGGCTATGAAAACGTCAGGTGCGACGGGCGAACCGGCCCGCGTCCGCCTGGTCGCGCGGCTTGATGACGATCTGATCCAGGTTGACGTGCGCGGGCCGGGACGCGACGAAGCCGATGACCTCCGCGATGTCCTGGGCGACCAGCGGGTCGATGCCTTCGTACACCTTGGCCGCCCGCTCGGCGTCGCCGCCGAAGCGCACCAGCGAGAACTCGGTTTCCACTGCCCCGGGCGCGATTTCGGTCAGCCGCACCGGCTGCCCGAGCAACTCACCGCGCAGGGTGCGGTGCAGCACGGCCTGCGCGTGCTTGGCGGAGGTGTAGCCGGAGCCGTTGTCGTAGGCGGTGAACGCGGCCACCGACGTGACGGTGACGATCAAACCGTCGCCGGAGGCGATCAGCTTGGGCAGCAGGGCTTTGGTGACGCGCAGCGTGCCGAGCACGTTGGTCTCCCACATCCACCGCCAGTCGTCCACGTCGGCCTCGGCCACCGGCGCCAAGCCCTTGGCCCCGCCCGCGTTGTTGACCAGCACGTCGACGCGCTCGACCGCCTCGGTGAACGATCGCACCGACTCGTCGGACGTGACGTCGAGTTCCAGCGCGGTGCCGCCGATCTCGTCGGCGAGGCGGCGCAGCCGATCGAGCCTTCGCGCGCCGAGGTAGACATGACAGCCCTGCTTTGCCAGCTCCCGGGCGGTGGCCTCTCCGATGCCCGAGCTGGCTCCGGTGACGACGGCGGTGCGAGTGCTCATGCCGGTAGATCCTAGGTGCGCGAGGTTTGCCGGGCCCGAGCGGTCACCGGGCGCGCGGCTAGCCTGAAGGGCATGCCTATTCGGGACGTGGTGAGCGCGGACGGAACGAACATCGTCTACCGGGTGAGCGGTCCGGCGTCTGCCCGCCCGCTGGTGCTGCTGCACGGCTGGTCGGCGAATCTGCGCTGCTGGGGCGCGGCCGCCGACGATCTGGCCGCGCGCTTCCGGGTGATCGCCGTCGACCTGCGCGGCCACGGTTACTCCGACGCGCCCGCGGCGGGATACGACGATCCGAAGAACTGGGCGGCCGACGTCGCGGCGGTGCTGTCGGCCGAGGGCATCGACTCCGGTGCGGTGCTGCTCGGCTGGTCCTACGGCGGAATCGTGCTGTCCGATTACCTGACCGTCTACGGCACGGACGCCGTCGCGGGTGTGGTCTACACCGGCTCGATGGCGAACATCGGTCCCGGCGTGCCGGGCGCGGCGACCGGCGACCGGATGCGGGAGGCGATACCGGGCGTCTTCGAGGAGAGCGCGGGGCGGGCCGTGCGCGCGTTCGGTGCGTTCGGCAACGCCAACACCGGTGCAGGCGCGGACAAGGGGCCGGACGCGCAGCGCCTGTTCGGAGCCAGCCTCGCCACCCCGCCCGCGGTGCGCAAAGCGCTGTTCTACCGGACCGTCGACAACACCGGGACCCTGCGCGGGCTGGACGTTCCGGTGCTGGTCCTGCACGGCACGGCCGACCAGGTCGTGCCGATCGAGAACGGCCGCTACATCGCGGACACCGCCCCGGACGCGCGGGTGTCGTTCTGGGAAGGCGCCCAGCACGGCCTGTTCATCGAGGATCGTGTCCGGTTCGTCACCGAGGTGAGCGCGTTCGCCGAGAGCCTGTGATCGGTGTCATGTCCGCCCTGTGATAGCTCTCACTTGCCGCGGATAGCGTGTCTGGGCCGGGGAACGCAACGTGCACTATGGATAGTGTGAGTCAGCGCCTGGACCTACGGCCGAACCGTATCGCCGTGTTATCGGTGCACACCTCACCACTCGCTCAGCCGGGCACCGGTGACGCGGGCGGCATGAACGTCTATGTCCTGCAAACGGCCGTCGAGCTGGCCCGGCGCGGCACCGAAGTGGAGATCTTCACTCGGGCCACCTCCTCGAACGTCCCGCCCGTCCAAGAGGCGGCGCCCGGCGTGCTGGTGCGCAACGTGGTGGCGGGTCCGTTCGAGGGACTGGACAAACACGATCTGCCCACCCAGCTGTGCCCTTTCACCGCGGAAGTGCTGCGTCAGGAGGCCCGGCATCTGCCCGGCCATTACGACCTGGTGCACTCGCACTACTGGCTGTCCGGCCAGGTCGGCTGGCTGGCCAGGGATCGGTGGCGGGTGCCGCTGGTACACACCGCGCATACGTTGGCGGCGGTGAAGAACGCCGCGCTCGCCGATGGCGACTGCCCCGAACCGGCGACCCGCGAGATCGGTGAGAAGCAGGTGATCGCCGAATCCGATCGGCTCGTCGCCAATACGGCCGAGGAGGCGCGCCAGCTCGTCGAGCTCTACGGCGCCGACCCCGAGCGCATCGACGTCGTGCCGCCGGGCGCCGATCTGACCCGCTACCGCCCGGGTGACAAGGCCGCCGCCCGCGCCGCGCTGGGGTTGGCCGCCGACGAGCAGATCGTCGCGTTCGTCGGCCGGATCCAGCCGCTGAAAGCGCCCGATGTGCTGGTGCGCGCGGCGGCGGAGGTGTTGCGCGCCGATCCGGAGCGCGCGCTGCGCGTGCTGATCGTCGGCGGTCCCTCCGGCACCGGACTGGAGCGGCCCCACGCGCTGATCGAGCTGGCAGCCGAATTGGGCATCGCCGAGCGGGTCAGCTTCCTGCCGCCGCAGCCGCCCGAGCGGCTGGTGCTGGTCTATCGCGCCGCCGACCTGGTCGCGGTGCCGAGTTACAACGAGTCCTTCGGCTTGGTCGCGATCGAGGCGCAGGCCAGCGGCACCCCGGTGCTGGCCGCCGACGTCGGCGGCCTCGGCACGGCGGTACGGCACGCCGAGTCGGGCCTGCTCGTCCCGGGGCACCGCACCGCCGACTGGGCGAATGCGCTGCGTCACCTGCTGAACGACCCCGGCGAGCTGCGCCGGATGAGCGAGCGAGCCGTCACGCACGCCGCCAATTTCTCCTGGGCGCACACCGCCGACGGGCTGCTGGCCAGCTACGCCGCAGCCCTGGCGGGTTTCCGCGAGGACCGGGTGGTGCTCGGCGGGCGCGGCCTGGCACACAGCGCGGTGCGCGAAGACGCGTACGACCGCGTCGCCGCCGACCGCACCAACCTGACCGGAGAACGGACGGCGGCCCTCCTCGGCGAGAGCAGCCAGGCCAGATCGCGGGCGCTGTGGCGGCGCCGGATGGGAGTACGCCGGTGAACGAGATCCAGTCGACCGCGCAGCTCATCGAGGAGACGCTGCGCGACAGGGAGATCGAGTACACCAGGCCGGGTGAGGAGACCTTCGTCGTCGTCCTGCCCGGTGAGCGCAAGCTCAAGACCACGGTGATGCTCACGGTGGGCAAGCACGGGGTCCGCGTCGAATCGTTCGTCTGCCGCAAGCCGGACGAGAACTTCGAAGGCGTCTACAAATTCCTGCTGCGCCGCAACCGCAGGCTCTACGCCGTCGCCTACACCCTCGACCGGGTCGGCGACATCTACCTGGTGGGCCGCCTCTCGGCACACGCTGTCACGTCCGACGAGCTGGACCGGGTGTTCGGGCAGATCCTCGAGGCGGTCGACGCCGACTTCAACGTGCTGCTGGAACTCGGCTTCGCCGAATCCATCCGGCGGGAATGGAAGTGGCGCGTTTCGCGCGGAGAGTCGTTGCAGAATCTGCGCGCCTTCGAGCATCTGGTCGATTCCGCCGACCAGCCCTGACCGATCGCCGGATCCAGCCCGGCGCCCCGGGTGACAATCGCAGGTGGCTCGGATCGGCGAAGGGACACGGCGTTGGCGATTCTCGCTCTGGACATCGGCGCGACGAAGTTCGCGGCCGGGGTGGTGCGCCGCGGTGCCGAGGTATGTGACGTGCGCAGGATCGACGTGCCGGACGCGGGCGTGTGGGACGCCTGTCGCGGACTGCTGCTCGAGGTGGCGGGGACGCAACGGGTCAGCGCCGTCGGCATCGGCGCCGCCGGGCCGGTGGACGTGCGCGCCGGTATCACCGGCCCGTTGAACATCCCGGAGTGGAAAGCGGGCTTCCCGGTCGTCGCCGCCGTACAGGAGCTGTTTCCCGCCGCCGCGATTCGCTTCGCCATCGACGGCGCCTGTCTGGCGCTGGCCGAACACCGCCTCGGTGCGTTGCGCGGGGTGGCCGACGCGCTGGCCATGACGGTGTCGTCGGGGATCGGCGGCGGGATCGTCTCGGACGGCAAGGTGCTGCTCGGGCGCACCGGCAATGCCGGGCACGTCGGGCACATCGTCGTGCCGGGTTGGGACACGCCGTGCGGCTGCGGCGGTCGCGGTTGCGTCGAGGCGGTGGCGAGCGGCATGTCCTCGGTGCGCTGGGCGCGGGAGCAGGGTTGGCCCGGGGCCACGGGAGCGCAACTGGCCGAGGCCGCGCACGCGGGCGACGCGATCGCCGTCGCCGCGCTGCACCGGGCGGGCACCGCGCTCGGCGCGGCGATTGCCTCGGCCGCCGCCCTGCTGGACATCGACCGCGTGGTGGTCGGCGGCGGCTTCGCGCAATCCGGTGCGCCGCTGTGGGATCCGCTGCGCACCGCGGTGGACGAGCACGCCGGGCTGAGATTCCTGCGTGAGCTGCGCGTGGAGCTGTCGCAGATCACCGCAGGCGCCACGCTGGCGGGCGCGGCCGTGCTCGCCGCGAACGAACCGGTCTGACGCCGCGCTTTCCGCGACGGCCGTGGCGGGAACCGATGCGACCCGGTCGAGCGCGCATGGGAGGATGACGGCATGACGTACTCCCTCGTGCTGCTGCGCCACGGCGAAAGCGAATGGAACGCCCTGAACCTGTTCACCGGCTGGGTGGATGTGCATCTGACCGACAAGGGCATCGCCGAGGGCAAGCGTGCCGGAGAGCTGATGGCCGAGCACGGCATCCTGCCGGACGTCGTCTACACCTCGCTGCTGCGCCGGGCGATCTCCACCGCGAACATCGCGCTGGACGCCGCCGACCGCCACTGGGTTCCGGTGATCCGGGACTGGCGGCTCAACGAGCGGCACTACGGTGAACTCCAGGGTAAGAACAAGGCGCAGATCCGGGAGAAGTACGGAGACGAGCAGTTCATGCTGTGGCGCCGCAGCTACGACACGCCGCCGCCGCCGATCGATCCGGCCAACGAGTACAGCCAGGAGGGTGATCCGCGCTACGCGGGCGTGGAGGTCCCCAAGACCGAGTGCCTGCTCGACGTGGTGAACCGGATGGTGCCCTACTGGGAGTCGGTGATCTCCAAGGACGTGCTGTCCGGCAAGACGGTGCTGATCGCCGCGCACGGCAACTCGTTGCGCGCCCTGGTGAAGCATCTCGACCAGATCTCCGACGAGGAGATCGCAGGCCTGAACATCCCCACCGGCATCCCGCTGGTCTACCACCTCGACGAGGACCTGCGCCCGGTGCGTCCGCGCGAGTACCTCGACCCGGAGGCGGCCGCCGCGGGCGCCGCCGCCGTCGCAGGCCAGGGCGGCAAATAACCGCGCACCACAGCGACCACGCGACGCGCTGTCACCCGCTCGGGTGGCAGCGCGTTCGTCTGTTCGCGAGCAGGTCCGCTGCCTTGCGACACGCCGGAGGATCGAGTGCCTGTCGGCGCGGCGGGCGGCTACCGTTCGACGGCGGATTAAGTTACCCACTGTTTTTACCGACAAGTAGGTAGGTACACTTCGGTCGTTCGACCAGCCGAGAGGTGGATCACGTTCGATGAAGTACGCGCTCCGGGCCACGGTGGCGGCGATAGCCGTCACGATGCTCGTTCCCTTCCTCGCCGACGCCGTCGAGCCGCCGACCGGCCCGGACGGCGGCGCCGCCGGAGCGGCATGGGCGGCCACCCAAGACGGACCACAGCAGTACCCGAACATCCACATCCAGTGGGACGTCCCCATCACGATGAGTGACGGAACCGTCCTGAAGGGCAACGTCTACCGTCCCGCGGACGCCTCCAGCCGGCCGATCGACCTCCCCACGCCGACGGTCGTCAACCTGACGCCCTACACCAAGCTGGTCTCGAATCTGGCCGACCACGCCCAGTCGATTCCCGGGCTGTCCGACGCGCTGATCGAGTTCTTCCGGCAGATCGACATGAGCGGCACCCCGCTGTCCGGCGTCACCGACCTGACCAAGGCGTTCGGCGGCGGCGAACTGCGCAACTTCACCGTCGACCGGCAGTTGATCAAGAGCGGCTACTCGCAGGTGGTCGTCGACGTGCGCGGCACCGGTTTCTCCCAGGGCGTCTGGGACATGCTGCGCGGGCGCGAACAGCAGGACACGCTCGAGGTGATCGACTGGGCGTCACGGCAGCCTTGGTCCAACGGGCGGATCGGCATGAACGGCATTTCCTACTCGGGGATCAACCAGGTGCAGGCCGCCCAGCAGCGCCCGCCCGCCTTGCGGGCGATCTTCCCGGTCGTGCCGGGCAGCGACCTGGTCAACGACGTGCTGGCGCCCGGCGGCGGATTCGGCTTCAACTTCATCCCGCTGTGGCTGACCGCCATCAACGGCCTCAAGCTCCTTCCCGACCTGGCGTCGGTGCTCAACGGGCAACTGGACACCAGGTGGCTGGCCGATCGCGCCCGAGATCCGTTGACCTTCATGGACGTGCTGCTCAACGCCTACACCACCGCGCGCATAGAGGACCTCGACCCGCGCGCGAAGGAACTGCTGACCGACGATTCCGGGCCGAGGCGGGACTGGCTGGGTGATCCGGGCGAGATCCGGACGCCGACCTTCGTGACCGGCGGTTGGCACGACCTGTTCACCTACTCGGAATCCAAGATCTACAACGAGATTCCGCTGCCGCCGGGCCACAAGCAATTGCTGATGGGCGACACCTATCACATCAACTCGGGCAACGAGTACGGCAAGCCGGGCCTGCCGCCGCGGCTGGACGTGTTGCAGCGCGCCTGGTTCGACAAGTGGCTCAAGGACATCGACAACGGCATCGACCAGTACGGTCCGATCACCCTGCGCCAGCAGGGCGGCGGCTGGATCACCACCGACTCGTTCGCCGCGTCCACCGGTGCGGAGGGTTCGCAGCAGGCGTCGCACCGCAGGATGTACCTGACCGCCGCGCCCAGCGGCACCGCCGACAGTCTCTACGACGGTTCGCTCAGCCCCGAGGGCACCGGCGAGCCCGCGCGCCTGACCGTGGCGCCCGGCCTGACCAGCCTGTGCTCCAACGACGCCGCCCAAGCCACCGCGGGCGCGCTGTCGGTCATCGACGGCTGTGCGAAGGACTCCAGGATTCAGGAGTCGAACGGGCTGACCTTCACCAGCGCGCCGGTCGCCGAGCCTACTTCGATCTCCGGACGGATCGCGGTGCGGCTCAACACCGTGCAGGATGCCGCCGACGGCTACTGGGTGGTCACGGTGAACGACGTTGCGCCGGACGGGCAGTCCAGCGTGCTGTCGTCGGGGCAGCTGATGGCGTCGTTGCGGGCGATCGATGAGGCGAACAGCAGCAAGTCCGCCAACGGCGATTACACCGACCCGCGGCCGTTCACCTCGTTGGAGCAGCGGCAGATGACGGTCCCCGGCGAAGTGACCACGCTGGACATCGCGCTGCCCGCCACGGAGGCGCTCCTGCAGCCGGGTCACCGTCTGCGCGTCGACGTGTACGCGGGCAACTTCCCCAAGGGCCTGCCGATCATGCCGATGCTGATCGACACCGGCCTGCGGCCACAGCATCTGGACCTGGATCCCGACCGTCCGAGTTTCGTCAACATCCCGGTCCGCGGGAATCCGGGCTGGTAGAGCTGGGGCGCGGTCCGAGCGTGCACCCGTCGCGCATCATGTTTCACGCTGCGGGGTATGGGCGAGGGTGCACGCTTCGATCGGCGTGTTCGAACCAGGTGAAAAAAATTTCGGCGCGTGTGTCGATCTCCGAGTTCCCCCGTTCGACCTATGGGTGAGAGGGTCCAGAGAGGGACCCGAACAGTCAGGGAGACAACCATGAAGTACATGCTCATCATGCGCGCTACCGACGAGGCCTTCGCGGGGATGGCGAACACCGACTTCGAGCAGATGCTCGACACCGTGGGCAAGTTCAACGACGAGCTGATCCGGGCGGGCGTGCTGCTGGCCGCGGAGGGGTTGGAAGACGCCGCCGAGGGCGTGGTCGTCGACTACTCCTCCGAGACTCCCGTCGTCACCGACGGCCCTTACGGCGAGACGAAGGAGCTGTTCGGCGGCTTCTACATCCTCAACGTGGCGTCGAAGGAAGAAGCGATCGAGTGGGCGAAGCGGATGCCGATGACCGGCCCGGGGTTCAAGACCGAGATCCGCCGGGTCCCGACGATCGATGAGTTCCCGCAGGACAACGAGTGGATCCAGAAAGAGCGGGCGTGGCGCGAGGCCACCGGCCAGCTCTGAGCGGATCGAGGGGCGATGGCCGACCACACCGGCCGCGCAGCCGTCGCCGCGGTCTGGCGGATCGAGTCCGCGCGGATCGTCGGAGCGCTCGCGCGGTATACCGGCGATTTCGCGCTGGCCGAAGACCTGGCGCAGGAGGCGCTGGCCGAGGCGCTCGTGACGTGGCCGCGTGACGGTGTGCCACGCAACCCGGCGGGGTGGTTGCTCACCGTCGGCCGCCGTCGCGCGATCGACGCGTTCCGTCGGCGCTCCGCCCTCGACGAGAGGTACGCCGCGCTCGCCCGGGATCTGGGCGAGGGCGGCGCCGTCTCGGGCGGCTCGCCGGCCGATCCGGCCCGGGACGCCGAGGATGTGCTGTGGGACCCGGACCGGATCGATGACGACCTGCTCGCGCTGATGTTCATCTCCTGTCATCCCGTATTGTCGCGGGAGGCGCGAGTCGCGCTCACCTTGCGAGTGATCGGCGGTCTGACCAGCGACGAGATCGCCAAGGCGTTCCTCGTTCCGGCTGCCACCGTGCAGGCTCGGATCACCCGGGCGAAGAAGACCCTCGCGGCGGCCCGGGTGCCGTTCGAGCTGCCATCGGCCGGGGAGCGGACCAAGCGCCTGGGCTCGGTGCTCAGCGTGGTCTACCTGATCTTCACCGAAGGATCTTCGGCCAGCTCGGGGGCGGATCTGATCCGGCTCGGCCTCGCGAGCGGGGCACTGCGCCTGGCGCGGGTGCTCACCCGGCTGGTGCCGGACGAGCCCGAGGTCCACGGCCTGCTGGCGCTGCTCGAGCTGACCGCGGCGCGCTTCCCCGCCCGCATCGGGCCGGACGGCGAGCCAGTGCTCTTGGAGCACCAGGACCGCCGCCGCTGGGACCGCTCGGCGATTCGCCGGGGACAAGCCGCCCTGGCCCGGGCCGAGCGGGTCGGCCGGGGCCTGGGCGCCTACGGCTTGCAGGCGGCGATCGCCGAGTGCCATGCCATCGCGGCATCGGTGGACGCGACGAACTGGGAGCGGATCGTGCTCCTCTACGAGGCGCTCGGCCGGCTCGCGCCGTCGCCGGTGGTCGACCTCAACCGCGCGGTGGCGGTCTCCATGGCCCAGGGACCCGCCGCGGCGCTGCCGATCGTGGACAGGTTGGCAGCCGCCGAAACGCTGGCGCATTCGCATCTGCTGCCCAGTGTTCGCGGGGAACTGCTCGTCCGGCTGGGACGCACGCAGGAGGCGCGCATCGAACTGGAGCGTGCCAGCGGGTTGTGCGGCAACCAGCGCGAACGGGCGGTGCTCGCGCGTAAGCTCGCCGATCTCGGCTCGGTAGATCCCGCTTGACCCGTGCGGCCTGTCAGTCGGCGACGGCGAACGCGGCCTCCAACGGCGGGAACATCGCGCGGGCATCGTGTCCGGCGAACCAGAGGCCGACAGTGAATACCGACAGGGCCTCTAGGTACCGGGCCCGGTGCAGTCCGCCTGCGGGGATCGCCCGCAAGCCGAGGTCTCCGGCCAGCGAGGCGACCGCCGCCACGGCGGCCGCGTCGTCGCCGCAGATCGGCACTGCCAAACGGCGATCGTCGAAGACGCGCGCCTTCGCCTCCCATACCTCGGCGGCACACAGGTTGAACGCCTTCACCACGTGCGCCCCGGGCGCCTGCGCCGCGATCGCCTCCGCGACAGCGTCTTGCGCGAGCACGAACGCGGTGGCTCCCTCGGGCGCCGCCGTATCGGGGGCGAAGGCGTTGGTGCAATCGACGACCGTGCGGCCGGCCAGCGGCTCCGCGACGGCGCGCAGCACCTCCGGCAACGCCGGGACGGGTAACGCGAGCAGCACGACATCGCCGAAAACCGCGGCGTCGTAGATCGTTCCGGCCCGCCCCCCGATCGCGGCCGCCAGTTCCGCCGCCGCTGCGGGGGACCGTGCGCCGACGAGCACTTCGTGACCCGCCGCACTCCAGCCGCCGGCGAGTGCCCGCGCCATCGCGCCTGCTCCGATGATTCCGATTCGCATCCCAACTCCTGACTCGAAAAGTGTTCCGAGACGACGCTAGGAATTCCGATACGCACCCGGAGGTGCGCGACGGCACTGGCAAGCTGGAACAGTGAGCGCGGCACCGAGCGAACCGGTCAGCGCCGAGCGAGTGGAATTCGCGCCCTACGGCGACTACGAATCCGACTGCCCGGCCCGGATGGGTGTGGACATCTTCGGCAACTCCTGGTTGCCGGTGATCGTCTATATGCTGCGCGAAGGACCGATGCGTCCCGGCGAGCTGCGCGCGGCCATCGGCGGAATCAGCCAGAAGATGCTGACGCAGACCCTGCGGCGGATGGAGCGGATGACGCTGGTGCGCCGTCACCGTTACGCGGAGGCCCCGCCGCGGGTCGAATACGAACTGACCGCCGCGGGCGCGGACCTGCTCGTCCCGATCTACGCACTCGGCGACTGGGTGGACAAGCACGGCCACGCCGTGAACGAGGCGGTCGCCGGAGCCGACGACGAAGCGGACTGACTGGCCGGCGAATACGCTGGGATACGCCACTTCGAACAGTGCGTAAACATGCGGCTAACGGGGCCGGAAGGGCCTATGACCTGCGCGAAACTTCAAGTACCCGGCGTCGGCCGACCGGTCGGCGACCGTACGATTCAAGTGTGAGTGTTCCCCAGGCCGTGCTGCTGGCCATCTTGGCGGCTGTCGTCGGCCTGGCAGTCGGCGGGCTATTGATCCCGTATGTGAATGCCAGGCAGGCCGCGCGCAGGCAGGCCGAGTCCGGTCTCACCATGTCCCAAGTCCTCGACCTGATCGTGCTCGCCTCCGAGAGCGGTATCGCGGTGGTCGACGAGTACCGCGACGTCGTGCTGGTCAACCCGCGCGCGGAGGAACTCGGACTGGTCCGCAACCGCCTGCTCGACGAGCGCGCCTGGGCCGCAGTGGAGAAAGTGCTGGCCACCGGCGAATCCGCCGAGTTCGACCTGACCGCGAAGAACCCGGTCCCCGGCCGCGGCCGCATCGCCGTGCGCGGCGTCGCCAGGCAACTGTCGCGCGAAGAGACCACCTTCACCGTGCTGTTCGCCGACGACGATTCCGAACAGGCCCGCATGGAGGCCACCCGGCGCGACTTCGTCGCCAACGTCAGCCACGAGCTCAAGACCCCGGTCGGCGCGATGAGCCTCCTGGCCGAAGCTTTGCTGGAATCCGCCGAGGACCCGGAGGCCGTGCGACACTTCGGTCAGCGCGTGCTCGGTGAATCCCGCCGCCTCGGCAAGATGGTGACCGAACTCATCGCGCTCTCCCGCCTGCAGGGCGCGGAGAAACTGCCCGAACTCGAGGTGGTGGACGTGGACACGGTGGTGATGCAGGCGGTCGATCGGTCCCGCACCGCCGCCGAGGCCGCCGGGATCACGGTCAGCACCGACCGCCCCAGCGGGCTGGAGGTGCTCGGCGACGAGACCTTGCTGGTCACCGCCCTTTCCAATCTGGTGGAGAACGCGATCGCCTACTCGCCGGCCGGTTCGCACGTATCGGTGAGCCGCTCGCTGCGCGGCGATCACGTGGCGATGGCGGTCACCGACCGAGGCATCGGCATCGCCAAGGAAGACCAGGAGCGAGTGTTCGAGCGATTCTTCCGGTCCGACAAGGCGCGGTCTCGCGCCACCGGCGGCACCGGGCTGGGCTTGGCTATCGTCAAACACGTGGCCGCCAACCACAACGGGGAAATCACCCTGTGGAGCAAGTTGGGCACCGGATCGACATTCACCTTGCGCATACCCGCCCACCACGAAGCAGGCGCGGACGAAGACCACGACGGCGCCGTGGTGAGCACGAAAGAAACAAGCCCGCGTCCCACCGGACCGGGCCGACCGAATGGTGTGGAGGCACGCAGATGACGAGTGTTCTGATCGTCGAGGATGAGGAGTCGCTGGCCGATCCGCTCGCGTTCCTGCTGCGCAAGGAGGGTTTCGAGGTCACCGTGGTCGGTGACGGGCCGTCCGCGCTCGCCGAGTTCGACCGGTCCGGGGCGGACATCGTCCTGCTCGATCTCATGCTGCCCGGCATGAGCGGCACCGACGTGTGCAAGCAGTTGCGCACCCGCAGCGGTGTGCCGGTGATCATGGTCACCGCGCGCGACAGCGAGATCGACAAAGTGGTCGGCCTCGAACTGGGCGCCGACGACTACGTCACCAAGCCGTATTCCGCTCGTGAGCTCATCGCGCGCATCCGCGCCGTGCTGCGCCGCGGGGCGGGCGACGAGCTGGAGGGATCCAACGAGAGCGGCGTCCTGGAAGCAGGCCCGGTCCGGATGGACGTCGACCGGCACACCGTGATGGTGAACGGTAAGCCGGTCACGTTGCCGCTCAAGGAATTCGACCTGCTCGAATACCTGCTGCGCAATTCCGGGCGGGTGCTCACCCGCGGTCAGCTGATCGACCGGGTGTGGGGCGCGGACTACGTCGGTGACACCAAGACCCTGGACGTGCACGTCAAGCGGCTGCGCTCGAAGATCGAGGCGGACCCGGCCAAGCCGGAACACCTGGTCACCGTGCGCGGCTTGGGCTACAAACTCGAAGCATAGAGAGCGAACTCATCCGGTTCGGCCGAAAACCCATGTGCTCACGAAACGGAACCTCCGTCTTCGTGAGCACATGGGTAACTCACCGGGTATGCCCAGAACACGAGTGGCATCGCGACGCGGGATCTGAACGCGAATCCCGCGAGACCTGACCATTACGGCCTGAAGACCCGGCGAGGCGGGGTGGTCAGGGGAAGTAGATCCAGGTGGTGCCGAGCGGGGTCTCGGTCTTCTGCAGGGTGATCCAGCCGAGGTCGTCTTCCTGCATGCAGTCGTAGAGGTCCGCGGTGTTGGTGCCACGGCAGGCGATGGTGTGCGAGGTGCCGTACGGGCTCGCGATCAGGAGCTTGCCCGCGGCCTTGGCATTGATCGCGGCGGGGTCGGTGGCCGCCACGAACTCCGAGGTGAAGTCGTAGAACTTGTGCGGGTCGCCGTTCGGCTCCGCGTGGGCTACTCCGGTCAGCGAGAGGGCGGCACCCAGAGCGATGGTCGCCACGGTGAGAACTTTCTTGGACATAACGGCACATCAAACCCGATCCGGGTGAAGCTCGCATGGCGACGGGGTGAACCCCGCGCTGGATCACACGGCGCGCGGCGACCATACCGAGCGCTCGTTCGGCAAACGATCGCGATCAGGGGAGCGGATCCACGCAGTCCCGCATCCGCTCGGCGTGCACCGTCGCCGGATGAACGGCGATCAGCCCGAGGCCCTCGCGGCGTTTGCAGTGCCGGGCCAGCTCGGCGTAGGCGGGCGCGCCGATCAGCTCGGTGAGCTCCGGAGCGTAGGACTGCCAGACCGGCTTCGCGCCGACGTGGGCGTCGGGGGAGCCGGAGCAGTACCAGTCCAGGTCGGCGCCGCCGGGTCCCCAACCGCGGCGGTCGTATTCGGTGATCACGGTCCGCAGGATCTGCACCCCGTCGGGCCGGTCGACCCAGTCCTGGGTGCGGCGGATCGGCAGCTGCCAGCACACGTCCGGCTTGACCTCCAGCGGCTCGATGCCGCGCCGCAGCGCCATGCTGTGCAGCGCGCACCCGATGCCGCCCGCGAAGCCGGGACGGTTGAGGAAGATGCACGCGCCCTCGAACCGGCGTGTGCGCAGCGCGGGCTCGTCGTCGAGCTCGTCGAGTTCCAGATAGCCGCTCTTGGTGACCTTGCCCTGCGCGTTGGCGGCTTCGGGCAGCAACTGCCAGTCCTGCGGTGTGAGCAGTTTCACAGCGCGGCCCAGGCGTTTGCGGTCGTCGTCGTCGGCGAGGAACGCGCCGTGCGAGCAGCAGCCGTCATCCGGCCGGTCGGAGAGGATGCCCTGACAGGCGGGCGTGCCGAACACGCACGTCCAGCTCGACAGCAGCCAGGTGAGGTCCGCGACGATCAAATGCTCGTCGTTTGCCGGATCGACGAACTCGATCCACTCACGGGGAAAGTCGGGGTCGACCTCGGGGGCCGGGTCGATCTTCCCCGCTGGTCGGGGCCGGGTCGGGCTGCTCGGGGATGCGCCTACCGTCACGAAATAGGACGCTAACAGTTCAGTCGCCTGGGCTGAAGTGCCGCACCACCCAGTACCGTGTTCATGTGCGGCTTGGGGTACTCGATGTCGGAAGCAATACCGTTCACCTGCTCGTGGTGGACGCGCATCGTGGCGGTCATCCCCTGCCGATGAGCTCGACGAAGGCCACCTTGCGGCTCGCGGAGAACATCGACGAGGCGGGCTGCATCACCGAGGCGGGCGCGCAGCGGCTGATCGACACCGTCGCCGAATTCGCCAGCATCGCCGAGACCTCCAAGTGCGTCGAGCTGATGCCGTTCGCCACCTCCGCGCTGCGCGAGGCGGCCAACTCCGAAGAGGTCCTCGGCCGGGTGCGCGCGGCGACCGGCGTCGAGCTGCGAGTGCTGTCCGGCGTCGACGAGGCGCGGCTGACCTTCCTCGCGGTGCGCCGTTGGTACGGCTGGAGCGCCGGGCGCATTCTCGATCTGGACATCGGCGGCGGCTCCTTGGAGATGACCAACGGCGGCGACGAGGAGCCTGATGTCGCGTTGTCCTTGCAGCTGGGCGCGGGCCGGTTGACCAGGGAATGGCTGCGGGAGGATCCGCCGGGCAAGCGCCGGGTGGCCGTGCTGCGCGACTGGCTCGACGCCGAGTTGGTGGTCCCGGCGAAGAAGCTGATCGAACCGGGCAAGCCCGATCTGGCCGTCGGCACGTCGAAGACGTTCCGCTCCCTGGCCCGGCTCACCGGAGCGGCGCCGTCCGCGGCGGGTCCGCGGGTGCGTCGTACACTCACGAGCTCGGCTCTGCGCCAGCTGATCGCGTTCATCTCGCGGATGACGGCGTCGGACCGTGCAGAATTGGAAGGCGTAAGTTCCGATCGGTCACAACAATTGGTGGCCGGCGCATTGGTCGCGGAGGCGAGTATGCGGGCACTTTCGCTGGATTCCTTGGAGATTTGTCCGTGGGCGCTGCGTGAAGGGCTCATCCTGCGCAAACTGGATACCGATATGAATGGTGGACCCGAAGCAACGTACTCAGCGGGCTCGGCGGCCGGAGACGGCCGACCGGCGTCCGACGGTGGCGCGCCGCTGCCGGGCTCGATCGGGACGGTGTCGTCATGAGCGAGGACTCCAAACAGCTGTCGGTCGCGGAACTGCTGGCGCGTAACGGCCAGCAGGGCGCCTCGTCGGGTGGTGGCAGACGCCGCCGCGGTGGCCGGGGCATCTCCGTCGCGGAACTGACCGGTGACCTGCCGGTCATCCGGGAGGGCGGTCATTCCGCGCACGCCGCGCCCGAGTCGGGCGCCCAGGAGCAGGCCTACGCGCCGCCCTCGTTCGAACCGTCCGCGCCCGAGCCGGTTTCCCACCCCCCGGAGCCGCAGCCGGACCCGTCGTCGTATTCGCCCATGTCGGGCCCGATTTCGATGTACGACCCGCTGGCCGGTTACGCGCAGCCCGACTCGCCACAGGCCGATCCGCCGCCGGGGCGATCCAGCCGCGTCATGCCCGGCCGGGAGATGCCCTCGTCGCGGCACAGCACGTCGTTCGATCCGCTCTCGCCGGATACCCCCGTATCCGATCTGTTCTCAGCCGCCCCCGGCCCGTACGTCCCCGATCCGCCGGGCGGCGTGCCCGAGACGTCCCCGCGTTCGGGTCGCAGGCGCAGGCGTGAGGAACCGGACGAATCGGCCACCGAGGTACGGTCCTGGCAAGAGACGCCGTCCGAGTCGTTCGGCCTGGCCGCGCCGCCCGACCGGGGCGTCGCCGAACCGGGCTTCGGCGGCTACGCCGAACCCGGCGAGCCAGATTTCGGCCGGGCGCCTCTTCCCGAGCGCAATGGCGCCGGGGGCGGGCGCGCGGCCCGGCGCAGGGCGGCGGAAGCCGCGGAAGCGGCCGAGGACCTCGGTCCGTCCACCGCGGCGTGGTCTCCGTCCACCGGCGGCTTCGCCCCCGAATCGGAACCGCTACCCCTCCCGCCGCCGCCGGATCCGCGACCGAAGCCAGGTAGACCGGTTCCGCCCGAGCCGCAGCCGGAGGGGCAGCGCAGACCGAGTCGGCGCAACGGCGCGGGGGAGAACGGTCTCCCGGCCTGGTCGGCCCGGCGGCACAAGCCGCAAGCCGATCCGCCGCCGGCATCCGCCGGCATCCCCACCGCCGCCTGGTCGCTGGCCAGCCAGGACCAGCAGCTGATCTCCGGCCAGACGGTCGCGGGCGACCTGCTGCGCGACGGGGTCGACCGGGCCGAGCGCGGCGCCGCGGAACGCGGCAGGCGCAATGGGCGCGGTGGGCGTGCCGCCGTCGACCCCGCGGAGATGGACGGCGTCACCGACGTCTACGAGCCGATCACGGTGGACGAAGACGACGAGGACGACATCGCCGACGAGCCTCGCGCCGCCCGGACCACCTCGCCGCGCCGGTCCAGGGCGGCGAAGAAGGCGGAGTACGACGCCAATCGCCGCCAGTGGATGATCCTCGGCGGTCAGAGCACCGGCGCCGCCGTCGCGGGCATGTTGCTGTTCAAGGGCTTCGAGCGCATGTGGGAGATGCTTCCCTGGGTGGCGCTGGCTCTGGCGATGATCGTGATTCTCGGCTTGGTGGCGCTCGTGCGGATTCTGCGCAGGACCGACGACATCCTCAGTACCGTGATCGCCGTGGTCGTCGGCATCTTCGTCACGCTGGGCCCGCTAGCCTTTCTTCTCAGTACGAACTGAGTAGGGAGCCGTCGTGGGGAATATCGGACAGGCGAACGAGACCGGGGTGCGGCCCGCGCCCGAGGCGGGGTCGCGCACGGGCGCCGGTTCACCGGGTGACCTCGAAGGCGCGTCCCGGCCGAAGCCGATCCAGGTCGGCCTGTCGACCGCCTCGGTATACCCGCAGAACACGGAGGCCGCGTTCCGATATGCCGCCGAGCTCGGGTACGACGGCGTCGAATTGATGGTCTGGGCCGAGCCCGCCAGCCAGAGCATCGCCACCGCGCAGGCCTACTCCCGCGAATACGGTGTCCCCGTGCTCGCCGTGCACGCGCCGTGCCTGTTGATCTCGCAGCGGGTGTGGGGCTCGGACCCGGTGGCCAAACTCGAGCGCAGTGTGCACACGGCCGAGGCGCTCGGTGCGAGCACGGTCGTCGTGCACCCGCCGTTCCGCTGGCAGCGCCGCTACGCGGCGGGGTTCGCAGCGCAGGTGGCCGAGCTGGAAGAGAACAGCCCGGTGATCGTCGCGGTGGAGAACATGTTCCCGATGCGCGCGGACACGCTGTTCGGCCGACGTGAGGGCGCGGTGAAACGGCTGGAGCGGCGCGGTGGCCCGGGGCCGGCGCTCACCGCGTTCAGCCCCTCCTACGACCCGACCGATACCGGGTTCCGTCACTACACCCTGGACCTGTCGCACACCGCGACCGCCGGAACCGATCCGTTGGCCTTGGCGGCCCGCATGGGTCCGGGTCTGGCTCACCTGCACTTGGCCGACGGCCGGGGCGCCGCACACGACGAACATCTCGTTCCCGGCGAGGGCACGCAACCGTGCGTGGAGGTGTGTGAGAGCTTGGTCCGCACCGGCTTCTCCGGCCAAGTCGTCGCCGAGATCAACACCCAGAACGCGCGCACCACCAAGGAGCGGGCCGCCATGTTGCACCGCACCCTGGCCTTCGCCCGCGCGCATCTGACTGCCGCGCCCACACCCACCGGCGCGCGACGTGGGTCGCCCGAACCGCCGGTGTGACGCTCGTCGCTACCCCCGCACGGAGAGATGCGGTGCGGCCCGCGCCTCGTTGTACGCTGTACGAACGCCGCTCGGCAACAGTGCGGGCTACGACGCCGCGAACGACGCCATCGGGTGCGGTCGACGGAGGACAGGAGTGAGGATGACGACGGAGCTGACGGCCGACTTCGGCCCGGTGGCCACGACCGACGCGCCGTTCAGCCAGGTGTGCGCGCTGACCGAGGCGCCACCGGCCACGCCGGGGACCGGGCGCTATCTCGGCGTCATCGACGACATCTGGACCATCGGCCCGAAGGTCCACGGCGGGACGATGGTCGCGGCCAGCGCCGCGGCAGCCGCCAATTGGCTGCGCGCGTCCGATCCCGCCCTGGTGGACATGGCCCCGATCGCCGCCAGCTCCGATTTCCTCGGCGCCCCCAATCCCGGCGAGGTCGAATACGAGGTGCGCGTCCGCAAGATCGGCCGCCAGATCTGCCTGGCCGACGCCGACCTCGTCCAAGACGGCCGCGTCCTGGTGCGTACGGCGCTGACGTTCAGCCGCCTCGACGACACCGACCCGATCTACGCGCCGGAGCATGCCGACATGCCCGCCCAGCCGCCTGCCGACGCGATCGGCTACGAGCCCGGTTCGCCGATGGGCGAGATCGTGCACGTGGGCCAGGGCGCGGAGATCTATCTCGACCGCGAGTGGGCGCGGTTCCTCCAAGGCGCGAAGGGCGAACCGCGCCTGCGGCTGTGGATGCGCCCACGCCAGGGTGACGAGCAGGATCCCGAGGTCGCGATGTACTTCGCCATGATGAGCGCCGACATGAGCCCGCCGGTGCCGACCAACCTGGGCCATTTCGGCTGGGCCCCCACCGTGCAGATGACCACCTACTTGCGTCGCAGGCCCGCGCCGGGCTGGCTCCGGATCATCGCCACCACGCACGAGGTGGGCAAGCGCATGTTCGACGAAGATCAACTGGTCCTCGACTCGACCGGTGCGGTCGTCGCGCAGAGTCGTCAGCTGGCGCTCGTTCCCCAGCGTTGAGTCTCCGCGCGCGCCGTCTAGCCTTGAGCCCCATGACGAGAATTGCGGTGATCGGTGGCGGGCGCATCGGGGAGGCCTTGGTCGCGGGGTTGCTGGAGTCCGGGCGGCTGACCAAGGACTTGGTCGTCGTCGAGACCCATCGGGAGCGGGCCCATCAGATCGCTGATCGCTTCGGTATCCGGGTCACCGACGATGTGGCCGATGCCGCCGTCGGCGCGGATTTGCTGGTGATCGCGGTGAAACCGAGCGATGTGGACGCGGTACTCGCCCCGCTGGGCAAGGCGGAGATCGGCAGTGATCGCGATCAGGTGCTGGTCTCGCTCGCGGCCGGTGTGCCGACCGCGCGGCTGGAGGGCAAGTTGCCCGCCGGTTTCCCGGTGGTGCGGGTCATGCCGAACACGCCGATGTTGGTCGGGCAGGGGATGAGTGTCATCGCGCCGGGTCGATACGCGCGCGAGCAGCATCTGGAACTGGTGACCGAGGTGCTCGGCGCGGTCGGCAAGGTCGTCGCGGTGGCGGAGAGCCAGATGGACGCGGTCACCGCGGTGTCCGGTTCGGGGCCCGCCTACTTCTTCCTGGTCGTCGAGGCCATGGTGGACGCGGGCGTCGGGCTCGGGCTCACCAGGGACGTGGCCACTCAGCTCGTCGTGCAGACCATGGTCGGTTCGGCCGCTCTCCTGGACGGCTCCAGCCAGTCCGCCGCGGAACTGCGCGCCGCGGTCACCTCGCCCGCGGGCACGACGGCGGCCGCCATCCGCGAACTCGAGCGCGGAGGACTACGCTCGGCATTCCTGGAGGCCCTTTTCGCGGCCAAGCAAAGGTCGGCCGAACAAGGCGCATCAGCGGAGTGACCGGTCTGTTTAAATTCGGAAAACCCGATTTCTCACACCCGTCGCAGTAACACCACTGGTCCCGCTAAGCTTCAAGGAGCACGTGCGTGTCTGTTCCGCCGGTGGGGAAGCCGGCGGCGCGGACGTGCCGGAGGTCAATGGTGCAATGATGTCTGCGAACAAGATGTCTGCGAATTCCGGAGCGTCCGGCGGCTCCGGTCCCGCGGGCGGTCGGGGGAACGCCCGTCCACAGCGTGAGGCCGCGACGCAGGGGCAACCCGTGCTCGGCGGCGGCACCCAGTTTCTCACCGTCGCCGAAGTGGCGAGTCTGATGCGGGTGTCCAAGATGACGGTCTACCGGCTCGTGCACTCGGGCGAGTTGCCCGCCGTGCGCGTCGGCCGATCGTTCCGGGTACATGCCAAGGCGGTACACGACTATCTGGAAACGTCCTATTTCGACGCCGGATGAGGCGGTTTCGGGACCGGCCGGGCGTGCCGGTACGATAGCTCCTCGGTTCGTGTTCGCCCGCCGGTGGCATCGCTGTTGGTTGCCTCGTGGTATCCGGCGGCGCGAACACGGGGCGTGAGGCTTGCCGAGCGACCCTGGCCCCCGTGGGCCGGGGTCCCGGCGGACGGGCGTCCGGCAATCGCGCACGGGCAGCGTGCGCGCCGAGTAGAGAGAACGCGAGGACAACCCTATGGGTTCTGTGATCAAGAAGCGCCGCAAGCGCATGTCGAAGAAGAAGCACCGCAAGCTGCTTCGCCGTACGCGTGTCCAGCGGCGCAAACTCGGCAAGTAAGGCATCGCTGCGTGATAGCTGCGGGGGCCCGTCACCAATAGGTGACGGGCCTTTTCGTTTGAAATTTCAAATTTTGGAATTATCATTTGTATCGCGTGACTGAAGTCATCGTTAGATCCTGGTTAATACTCTCGGTGGGCGGGTAACGACCCGCTACGCTAGGTGCTGGGAATAATCACAACGGCGACTGGCAGAGGAAGCGGGTGCCGGTGGGTTCTGAGGGTCGGGAAGGACACACACCGAAGGTCGTGCTGGTCACCGGGGCCAGCCGGTTCTTCGGTGGCACGGTCGTCGCCCGGCTCGCCCAGGACGCCGGGATCGAACGCATTCTCGCGGTCGACACGATGACGCCCGGCCGAGAGCTGCAGCGGCGCATGGGCCGCGCCGAGTTCGTGCGCGCGGACATCCGAAACCCGTTGATCCGTAAGGTGATCGATGGTGGCGAGGTGGACACCGTCGTGCACACCGCCTTGCTGACGCGCCCGCCCGCGGGCGGCGGGCGCGCGGTCATGAAGGATCACAACGTCCTCGGCGCGATGCAGCTGTTCGCGGTGTGCCAGAAGGCGTCTTCGGTGCGCCGGGTGGTGCTGCGCTCGTCCTCGGCGGTGTACGGTTGCAGTGCGAAGGATCCTGCGAAATTCAGCGAGGAAATGAGCGCGCGCACACCGCCGCGAGGCGAGTTTGCGCGCGACATGATCGATATAGAGGGTTATGTTCGCGGGCTCGCCCGCCGACGCCCCGATATCGCCACGTCAATTCTGCGATTCGCTCCGATCGTGGGCCCGCGGCTGGCCGCCCGCGGCGTGCAATACTTGCGTTCGCCGGTGACACCTACCGTATTCGGCCGGGACGCCAGGATGCAGCTGCTGCACGAGGAGGACGCGGTGGCCGCGCTGACGCTCGCGGCGCGCACCGCGGCGAGCGGGACGTACAACATCGCGGGTGACGGCTCGCTGTCGTTATCGCAGGCGGTCCGGCGGGCGGGCCGGATCGAGCTGCCGGTGCCCTTCACGGTGTTCCGCACGGCGGGTCGCTTGCTCATGGGCCCGGTGATGCGGGAGTTCTCCGCCGAACAGCTCGACTATTTCCACTTCGGTTGTGGCCTGGACACCACGCGCATGCGGACCGAACTCGGGTTCGTGCCGCGCTGGACGACGGTGCAGGCGTTCGACGACTTCATAGGGGGCGCAGCGTTGCGGCCCGTGGTCGATCCAGCGTGGATCGACGCCGCAGAACACAAACTGCTCGGCCTGCTCGGGGCCGGTACGGGAGCACACCAATGAACGACGTAGCGAAAGTCATCCAACTCCACGATCTTCAGATCGAGACTCGTCAGCGGCCGGCGCCACGGCGCCTGGCCGCTCCGAGCCCGGTGACATCGCTGAGCGAGCGGCGAGCGGCGGCGGTGCCTCCCGCGCCCGAGTCGCTGTCGGGAATGCTGCGTGGCGCGCTCGGCAAGCAGATCACCAAGACCGCTGATTTCGCCCGGCGCAGGCTCACCGGCGACTATCAGGTCGACGAGTTCGGCTTCGACGAGCACCTGCTCGAATCGGTCATCCTGCCCGCCCTGCGGCCGCTGGCGGACCTGTGGTTCCGGGTGGAGGTCAGCGGGATGGACAATCTCCCGGAGGCCGGTGGCGCGCTGATCGTGGCCAATCACGCGGGCACCATCCCGCTCGACGGCCTGATGCTGCAGCTGGCCGTGCACGACCGGCATCCCAAGCAGCGCGCGTTGCGCCTGCTCGCGGCCGATCTGATCTTCGAGACGCCGGTGCTCGGTGTGCTGGCGCGCCGGGCGGGCCACACCCTGGCCTGCCGGGAGGACGCCGAACGGCTGCTGCGCTCCGGCGAGCTGACCGGTGTGTTTCCGGAAGGGTTCAAGGGCGTCGGCAAGCAGTACTCCGATCGCTACAAGCTGCAGCGCTTCGGCCGGGGCGGCTTCGTGGCCGCGGCGGTGCGCACCGGCGTGCCGATCATCCCCTGCTCCATCGTCGGCTCCGAGGAGATCTACCCGAAGCTGGCCGATCTCAAGCCGCTGGCCCGGCTGCTCGGCCTCCCGTACTTCCCGGTGACGCCGCTGTTCCCGCACCTCGGCGTGCTCGGCGCGGTGCCGCTGCCATCCAAGTGGTACATCGAATTCGGCACCCCCGTCTCGACCACGCCGTACGAGCCGGAAGCCGCCGACGACCCGATGACCATGTTCGAGGTCACCGACCAGGTACGCGAGACCATCCAGCAGACGCTCTACAAGCTGCTCACCAAGCGCCGCAACGTCTTCACGGGGTAAAGACGGTTACTGACCGTCGCGGCGGCGGGTGACCGCCGCGGCGACGGCTCCGCCTGCCGCGCCCAGGGCCAGCGCCGTCGGCACGCCGATCTTGGCGGCCTTGCGACCGGTCCGGAAGTCGCGGATCTCCCAGCCGCGGTTCTTCGCGACTTCGCGGAGATCGGAGTCCGGATTGATCGCCACCGCGGTGCCGACCAGCGAGAGCATCGGCACGTCGTTGTGGCTGTCGGAGTACGCGGTGCACCGCTTGAGGTTCAAGCCCTCGCGGATCGCCAGCGTGCGGACCGCGTGCGCTTTGCCGAGGCCGTGCAGGATGTCGCCGACCAGTCGCCCGGTGAACTTCCCGTCGACGCTCTCGGCCACGGTGCCCAGCGCTCCGGTGAGCCCGAGCCGTTTCGCGATCACCTGCGCCAGCTCCACCGGGGTCGCGGTCACCAGCCACACCTGCTGGCCCGCGTCCAGGTGCATCTGCGCGAGCGCGCGGGTGCCCGGCCAGATCTTGTCGGCGATGATCTCGTCGTAGATCTCCTCGCCCAGCTCGGCCAGTTCGGCGGTCGAGCGCCCGGCGATGAACGCCAGCGCCTTCTCTTTGCCGCTGGCCATGTCGGTGCTGCTCTCCTTGCCGGTGACCCGGAATTTCACCTGCTTCCAGGCGACGTCCACCAGATCGGAGGTCTTGAAGTACTTGCGCGCCGCCAGGCCGCGGGCGAAATGCACGATCGACGCGCCCTGCACCATGGTGTTGTCGACGTCGAAGAACGCCGCCGCCGTCAGATCGCGCGGCGCCTCCGGGGGCTGAGCCTCGCCCGCGGCGAGCTCCGCGTCGTGCAGGGTCAGCGCGGCGTCGGCGCTGGCCTCACCGGCCAGATTGGCCCGCAATTCCTCTTCGCTGGGGCCGAAAGGGCTGCGCGAGATGCGGGCGAGCTGGTCCTGCAGACCCTGCAGGCCTTGGCCCATCTGGCTCAGATTCCACCGCGCCGGAAACTCACCGAATCGTCCCGCGATGAATCCGGCCCTCGCCACCTTCGATCGTTCCGGCACCAGTACCTCCGCCCGTCGCGCGAACCATGTCAACAGTAGCCGGATCGGCTGACAGTGACGGCGGAAGGCGGCGTGCGACACAATCGCGTGGCGGATTAAATACCCGCATGACCAATCCCACACATTCGGTGACATTGCTGACTCGCGCGGGCTGCGGGCTGTGCGCGACCGCACTGGAACAGCTGCGCGCGATCTGCGCCGAATTCGGCATCGAACCGGGGACCGTGGACGTCGACGAAGCCGCCGGCACCGACCCTGGCCTGCGCGCGGAGTACGGCGACCGGCTTCCCGTCGTCCTGCTCGACGGCCGCGAGCACAGCTATTTCGATGTCGACGAGACCCGATTGCGGGCGGACCTGAAGCGCTGAGGCGCCCGTTTTCGGTCCGATTCGGCCGCTGTGCTGGTCGCAGCGGAAAATGAGGCCAATTTCACCGACTTTGTGCAGGGCTTCACAAGCAGTTACGGTGGTGGCACGCGACCCGCATGCCGAGGCTGCGGAGCCGCCCCGAAATCCGAAACTTCGACACCATGGCACCGGACCGCCCCCGGGTCAGAGGGGTCGAGCGACGAACCGGTGCCCGAGCCCGGTACGAGGAGCCGACGACGTGACAGAGCAGCATGAGGCGCCAGGCGGCGTCTCCGGCAGGGCTCTGCAGAAGGACATCCCGCAGGCCACCGTCGCGCGGCTGGCTACCTACCTTCGGGTTCTCGCCATGTTGGCCGACGACGGTGTTGCCATCGTATCGAGTGAGGAACTGGCTGTCGCGGCGGGTGTCAATTCGGCCAAATTGCGCAAGGATCTCTCCTTCCTCGGCCCCAACGGCGTTCGCGGCGTGGGCTACGACGTGGCCAAGCTCCGCTCCCGGATCGAAGACGTGCTGGGGCTGTCGAAGGGCCACCGTGTCGTCCTGGTCGGCGCGGGCAACCTGGGCCGGGCGCTGGTCGGCTACGGCGGGTTCCGGCGGCGCGGTTTCACCGTGGTCGGCATCTTCGACAGCCATCCCGAGGTGATCGGCATGTCGGTCGCCGGTCTGGTGGTGCGCGATGTCGCCGAGCTGGCAAGCGCGGTCGCCGAGCTGGAGCCGACGATCGCGGTCATCACTGTTCCCGACGACGCCGCCCAGGACGTGTGCGACCGGCTCGTCGCGGCCGGACTGCAGTCGATCCTGAGCTTCGCCCCCCGCGAGCTGGTCGCACCGGCGACGGTCGAGGTCCGTCGCGTCGACTTGGCCGTGGAGATGCAGATGCTGTCGTTCGAGCGGGTACGCAACGCGGAGCAGACCCCACTGCCGGAGGTGGCGCACGCCGGATCGGGGCGCATCGCGCATCGGCTGCCGTCGCCGCACGCGGCGCCCGCGCACCCGGCGCTCCAGCACTCGGCAACCTCGCATACGACAACCTCGCATACGGCAACGGAGCCAAACAGCAAGGGATCGGTGGTCACACCATGAGTGTTCTCCTCGTCGGCATCTCGCACCGCAGCGCGCCGGTTCCGGTGCTGGAGAAGGTGGCCGTCACCGATGCCGACCGGCCGAAGCTGATCGACCGTCTACTCGCATCCAGTCACGTGTCCGAGGCGATGATCGTCTCCACCTGCAACCGGGTGGAGGTCTACGCGGTGGTCGACGCCTTCCACGGCGGTCTTGCCGAAATCGGCGACCTGCTGACCAAGCACTCCGGGCTGCCGATGCCCGATCTGACCAAGCACGCCTACGTTCGCTATTCCGAGGCCGCCGCCGAGCATCTGTTCGCGGTGGCCAGCGGCCTGGACTCGATGGTGGTCGGCGAGCAGCAGGTACTCAGCCAGATTCGCGGCGCCTACGCCTCCGCCGACGCGCAGCAGGCGGTCGGGCGGACACTGCACGAATTGGCGCAGCACGCGCTGCGGGTCGGCAAGCGGGTGCACGCGGAAACCGGCATCGATCGCGCGGGCGCGTCGGTGGTGTCGGTCGCGCTGGATCGTGCGCAGCAGGTGCTCGGCCCGCTGGCGGGCGGCACCGCCGCGGTCGTCGGTGCGGGCGCGATGGGGGGTCTGGCGGTCGCGCACCTCTCGCGCGCCGGAATCGGCCGGATCATCGTGGTGAACCGCACTCTCGGGCGGGCGCGCAGACTCGCGGAGACCGCGCGGACGCACGGTGTCGAGGCCGATGCCGTGGAGCTGTCGCGGCTCACCGAGGCGATGTCGGCCTCCGATGTGGTGGTCACCTGTACCGGCGCGGTCGGCGCGGTCGTGACCCTCGCCGACACCCACCGTGCGCTCACCGAACGCGAGCGCGGCGAGGAATTCGCCACGGTGGAGCGGCCGTTGGTGTTCTGCGATCTCGGCTTGCCGCGCGACGTCGAGCACGCCGTGGCGGGGCTGCCCGGCGTCACGCTCATCGACATCGAGAGCTTGCAGCGCGATCCGGCCGCAGGCGCCGCCGCCGACGACACCGCGGCCGCCCGCTCGATCGTCGCCGACGAACTCGCCAAATACCTCGCCGGACAGCGGATGGCCGAGGTCACCCCGACGGTGGCCGCGTTGCGCCAGCGCGCCGCGGAGGTGGTCGAGGCCGAACTGCTCCGCCTGGATTCGCGGCTGCCCGGCCTGGCCGACCCGGAGCGCGACGAGGTCGCGCGCACGGTGCGCCGGGTCGTCGACAAACTGCTGCACGCGCCGACCGTGCGGGTCAAGCAGCTCGCGTCCACGCCGGGCGGCGACAGCTACGCCGAGGCGCTGCGCGAATTGTTCGAACTCAAGCCCGGTGCGGCGCAGGCGGTCGCCGCGCCGATGGAGATCACCGCAGTCACCGGCGATGGCGCCGAAATCACATTGGCCGACGGGGATATCGCGCTGGCCGACGACTTCACCGCGGGCCATCGCGGCGAGGAACAGGGGCAGACGGCATGACCATGGTGCACCAAGAAGGCAGCGCGACCACGGAGGGCACCCGTACGCCGTGGCGGATCGGCACCCGGGGCAGCCTGCTCGCGCTCACCCAGGCGGGCACGGTGCGTGACGCCCTGATCGCCGCGGGGCAGCCCGCCGAGCTGGTCGTGATCAAGACCGCCGGTGACCTCTCGTCGGACCCGGTGCAGAAGATCGGCGTCGGCGTGTTCACCTCCGCGCTACGCGACGAGCTGGCGGCGGGTGCGATCGACATCGCCGTGCACTCCTACAAGGATCTGCCGACCGCGCAGGACCCCCGCTTCACCATCGCCGCCATTCCGCCCAGGGAGGACCCGCGCGACGCGCTGGTCGCCCGCGACGGGCTGGTCCTCGGCGAGCTGCCCGCCGGCGCCAAGGTCGGCACTTCCGCGCCGCGCCGCGCCGCCCAGCTGCGGGCGCTCGGGCTGGGCCTGGACATCGTCCCGCTCCGCGGCAACCTGGACACCCGGCTGCGCAAGGTGAGCGAGGGCGAGCTGGACGCCGTCGTGGTGGCCAGAGCCGGACTTGCCCGCATCGACCGGCTGGACGCGGTCACCGAGGCGCTGGAGCCGGTGCAGATGCTCTCCGCCCCCGCCCAGGGCGCGCTCGCGGTGGAATGCCGCAGCGACCACGCCGCCCTGGTGGAGATCCTGTCCGGCTTGGACGACGCGGCCACCCGCGCGTCGGTCGTCGCCGAGCGGTCGTTGCTCGCCGAACTGGAGGCGGGCTGCACCGCGCCGATCGGCGCGCTCGCCGAGGTCGTCGAATCGCTCGACGACGAAGGGCGGATCGTGGACGAGCTCTCGCTGCGCGCGTGCGCGGCGGCGGTCGACGGATCCGACGTGCTGCGCGCGTCGGTGGTCGGCGACCCGGCCGACGCCGAGGAGCTCGGCCGTGCGCTTGCCCGCGAGTTGCTCGACATGGGCGCGCGCGAGTTGCTCGCCGTCGAACCGGACGACGGTTCCCCCACCCGGGCGGTGAGTTCGCCCACCACAGACTTGCCCAACCCCAGCCCAATGGAGAACAGCCGATGAGCGAGTGCCAGCGAGCGAACAACAGGCACAGCCGAGCTCTCGCTCGTGACGGAGCCGAGCGACAGCGAGGCGGAGTCATGAGTGAGCGAAACATAGGCACCGAGCCCTCGGGCATGCCGGAGCCGAGCGAAAGCGAGGTGCTGGCATGAGCCGAGCGACGAAGAAGCACCCCGGTCGGATCCTTTTCGTCGGATCGGGCCCGGGTGACCCGGCGCTGCTCACGGTACGAGCCCGTGAGGTGATCGGACGGGCGACGCTGGCGTTCACCGACCCGGACGTCGACAAGGGCGTGCTCGCCCTCATCGGCACCGCGGTCGAACCAGGGCCCGACGGGGAGCGTCCCGTCGACGTGCGGCCCGCGCTCGGCGAGCCCGCCGAGGTGGCCAAGACGCTGATCGCCGAAGCGCGCGGCGGCCACGACGTGGTGCGCGTCGTCGCGGGCGACCCGCTGACCACCGACTCGGTGATCGCCGAGGTCAACGCCGTCACGCGGTCGCACATGGTCTTCGAGGTGCTGCCCGGCCTGCCCAACGGCTCCGCGGTCCCCAGCTACGCGGGCATCGCGCTCGGGTCCGGGCACACCGAGGCGGATGTGCGCGGCGAGGTCGATTGGGCCGCACTGGCGGCCGCACCCGGCCCGCTCGTGCTCCACGCGACCTCCGGGCATCTCGCCGAGACGGCGAGCGCCCTGGTCGAGCACGGCATGGCTCCGCAGACCCCGGTCGCGGTGACGGTACGGGGCACCACCCGCCAGCAGCGCACCATCGAGGCCACCCTGGCCACGCTGAACAGCGCGGCCTCCGAGCTGGTCGGCCCCTTGGTGGTGACCATCGGCAAGGTGGTCGCGCACCGCTCGAAGATGTCCTGGTGGGAGTCACGCGCGCTGTACGGCTGGACCGTGCTCGTGCCGCGCACCAAGGATCAGGCCGCGGAGATGAGCGAGCGGCTCGTCACGCACGGCGCCATCCCGATGGAGGTGCCGACCATCGCGGTCGAGCCCCCGCGCAGCCCCGCCCAGATGGAGCGCGCGGTCAAGGGTTTGGTCGACGGGCGCTACCAGTGGGTGGTGTTCACCTCCACCAACGCGGTGCGCGCGGTCTGGGAGAAGTTCGCCGAGTTCGGTCTCGACGCGCGGGCGTTCTCCGGCGTGAAGATCGCCTGCGTCGGCGAGGCCACCGCGGACAAGGTGCGCTCGTTCGGCATCAACCCCGAGCTGGTGCCCAGCGGTGAGCAGTCCTCCGAAGGCCTGCTGGCCGACTTCCCGCCCTACGACGACGTGTTCGACCCGGTGAACCGGGTACTGCTGCCGCGCGCCGACATCGCCACCGAGACGCTGGCCGAAGGGCTGCGCGACCGCGGCTGGGAGATCGACGACGTCACCGCCTACCGCACGGTGCGCGCCTCGCCGCCGCCCGCGGAGACCCGCGAGATGATCAAGACCGGCGGCTTCGACGCCGTCCTGTTCACCTCGTCCTCCACGGTGCGCAATCTGGTCGGCATCGCGGGCAAGCCGCACGCGCGCACCATCGTGGCGTGCATCGGCCCCAAGACCGCCGAAACCGCCATTGAATTCGGCCTGCGCGTGGACGTGCAGCCCGAGGTGGCCCAGGTCGGTCCGCTGGTCGAAGCGCTGGCCGAGCACGCGGCCCGGCTGCGTGCGGAGGGGCTGTTGCCGCCGCCGCGCAAGAAGAGCCGCCGCAGCCGGTAACCGGGTCGGTCCTGGCAGCTCCTATCGTGAACAGCGCATGCTCGGTTTCGCTTCGCTCGACCCCGGAGCTTGGTCAGGGTGCTGAGGTCAGGGGCGGCCGTTGTGGCCTGGTCGCCAGGCGGATATGCGTTGCTGCCGCGTCACTCGGCCTGGAGTAGAGGAGGGCGCACCGCCCTACCGTGGCGGAGGCTGCAGAGCCGATGGTCGGCCGCACCTCCGCGCGTTGGGCGCGGTCGTGCCGATCACGGCTCGAGCTGGGCCGGGGAGTTCGTTCGTGAACACCCCTCACGGTTGCCAGCAATCCGTCGAGAGCCGGTCAGGTCGGCGGTTTCCCTTGCCCGCGCGCCGCTCCCTCACTGCTACGGCGATTCAGCACGGCCGGCCGGCCGATTCCGGCCGAAGTGTGCTCGGCCCGGGCATATCGGATCGGCGCGCGGCGGGCAGCGTCACCTATCCGGTCTCAGTACCGCTTACGCATCAGGGTGCGAACCATGGAACAGGTGGCGTCGGAGGGCGGTCTGATGCCGATCACTTCGGCGGTGTGCCGGATCCGCTTGTTCGTGGCGTAACTCGGTGCGTAGACGCCCGAGTCCAGCAGCGCGATCGCCAGGCGCATCGCCTTCAGCCGCCGGTTGTGCATCACGTACCACGCCCGGGGGCGGCCCGCGGGCAGCGGGCGCTTCTGCAGCGGTGCGTAGGGGCGATCGATGAGAACGGTTTGCGGTGTGCGCATTGGCATCCCTCCCGTGGCGATCGGGGGCAGGCGAGCCCCCTCGAACGTACCTTCGATTCTACCTTCGGGTACCGACAAACTTCGCTGGCCACAGAGGTTTTCGAGCCGCAGCGGGTGGGTTCACAGATCGTGCAGCAACCGCAGCGACTGTGGATGTCCCAGTGCGGCGGCACGTTCGAGCCACTGCCGTGCTTCCCGCTGCGCGGGCGTGCGGCCGGTCGCGATGGCGGCGGCGGTTCGCAGCACCTCGGGATCGGTGAGATCACCTGCCAGATACGGCGTATTCGACGCGCGCAGCAATAGTGCGAGGTGGAACATCGAGTCCGGGTCGCCCGCTTCGGCGCCCTTGCGCAGCCAGCGCTCACCCTCGATCCGTTCTCCCCGGTCCAGATGCAGGGCACCCAGCACCGCCAACGCGTCGGTTCTTCCGCGGCGCGCGGCCTCGGTGAGCAGTTCCATCGCGCGGTCGGTTTCGCCGCGGCGCGCCAGGTGCAGGCCGAGACTGCGCATGGCCGTAGGGTTTCCGGCACGGACCGCGCGTTCGTACCACTGCTCGGCTTCGTCGTCCCGGCCGCGCCGATTGGCGAGAACGCCCATGTTGCAGAGCGCTTCGGGCAATCCCCGATCGGCGGCGGGACGCAGCCAGCGCTCGGCTTCATCGAGATTTCCACGTTCCACGTGCAGCAGGCCCAGCTGCACCCCCGCGGGCTCGTTGCCGCGCGCGGCGGCGTCCTCCAGCCAGCGGATCCCCTCGCCGAGCCGGCCGTCGGCTCCCAGCAGCGCGCCCAGCATCCCCATCGCGGGCACGCTGCCGCCCGCGGCGGCCCGGCGCAGCCAATGCTCGGCGCCCGCGGCGTCGCCCGCGTCCCACAGCGCCTCGGCGCGCCGTTGCATGGCGAGCAGTTCGACCTCACTCGGCGGCTCGGTCATCTCAGCACCCTCGCCTCGCGACACTCCGCGACAATCACGCTCCCCATCATCGCGCCTGCTCGACCGGGGCACGGTACCCGTGCTCGCGCGCGTACGCGGCCAGCTGCGCGTCGTAGTTGCGCAGGCTGTCCAGCAGCCAGGTGTGTCCAGTGTCCTTGACGACCACGATCGGCCCTCGGGTGCCCGGCGGGAACGTGGGGACGGCGCCCTCGGTGTACCAGGACGTGGTCGACCAAGGGAAGATGAAGGCCCAGCCGATGTCGGCGACTCGCTGCGGCGGTCCCAGCTGCAACGGATCGGCCGGGGTGGAAATTCGCGCGCTGTGCTCGGCGAGGGCATGCCGCGCGCTGTTGCGGGCCACCCGCACGTCCAACGGTCCGGTGGAGGTGTTCGGGAACCGCAAGGTCGCCTCGGCCGCGGCCAGCAGCCGTCGGCCCGCCTCCGGAGCGACTGGACACGGCCTGCTGCGCAGGCCGACGAAGACGGTGCGGGTGTCGGAGAAACGCAGCTGGACGAGGACGTCCTCGGTGCCGCCGACCAGGTGGGTGCCCCGGCTGCGCGCCCATTCGGGCTCGTCGGGATAGATGCCGAGGGTGGCAAAGGCAACGTGCGCGCAGGGCATAACCTGCGGCTCGGCCGCCTGCCGTGCGACGAACTCCACGCTGATGTTTTCCCAGCCGCCGTCGGCGTCGTGCCAGATCCGCAGCGCGGCCGCGGGCGGGGGCAGGCCGTCGGTGAGCACCGGCCACCAGTCCGACAGCAGCACCGCCACCCACGACTCGAAGTCGGCGGCTCTGGCCAGCGAGATGTCGATGTGCGGATCGGTCATCCTGTCCCCCAGCGGGTCTCGCCTAGTCGGAGTATGCGCCTTCGCGCGGGGGTGGAGGTGAGATTTCACACACCGTTATCAGTCGGATGACGTGTCTAGTCGGCGGGTCGCGCGCGGCGGCTGTCCCAGAGAGCCGGGACGAGGGTCCGGCGCCGCCCACGGGTGCTCGCGACAGCGGATCGCACCGGGCGTATCGTGCGATTCATGACCGGAATGGACCGCCCGCGGCGGTTGCGCCGTACCCCGGCTTTGCGCCGTCTCGTGGCCGAAACCACACTGGAACCACGGCAATTGGTACTGCCGATGTTCGTGGCCGACGGCTTGGCGGAGCCGCGCTCGATCAGCTCCATGCCGGGCGTGGTGCAGCACTCGCTGGACTCGCTGCGCAAGACGGCTGTCGAGGCGGTCACGGCGGGTGTCGGCGGCATCATGCTGTTCGGTGTGCCGCGTCCGGAAGACAAGGACGCCGTCGGCAGCGCGGCCAGTGATCCGCAGGGCATCCTCAACCGCGGACTGCGCGTGCTCGCAGACGAGGTGGGGGGCTCGACCGTGGTCATGGCCGACACCTGCCTGGACGAGTTCACCGACCACGGCCACTGCGGTGTGCTCACCGCCGAAGGCACGGTCGACAACGACGCGACGCTGGAGCGGTACGTCGAGATGGCCCTCGCCCAGGCCGAGGCCGGGGCCGACCTGCTCGGTACCAGCGGCATGATGGACGGCCAGGTCGGCGCGATCCGGCGGGGCCTGGACGCTGCGGGGCGCATCGACACCGGCATCCTGGCCTATTCCGCGAAATACGCCTCGGCGTTCTACGGCCCCTTCCGGGAGGCCGTCGGTTCCTCGCTGGAAGGCGACCGGCGCACCTACCAGCAGGACCCGGCCAACCGCCGCGAGGCCATCCGTGAGTTGGAGCTGGACCTGGCCGAGGGCGCGGACATCGTGATGGTCAAGCCTGCGATGTCGTATCTGGACATCCTGCGCGAGGTCGCCGATCGCTCGACGGTCCCGGTCGCTGCCTACCAGATCTCCGGTGAGTACGCGATGATCACCGCCGCCGCCGAGCGCGGCTGGATCGACCGCCGCGGCGCCGTCCTCGAGTCGTTGTTGGGCATTCGCCGGGCCGGTGCGGACATCGTGCTCACCTACTGGGCGACCGAGGCCGCGCACTGGCTGTCGTGACGAATATGGCGGGACCGTTCGCCGCGGGCCCGGTCCGTCCCCCGATGCCGGAGGATGTCGGTACCGCGCGGCAGCTGTGGTGGGGTGTCATCGGCTTCGGCGTGGTGCAGTTGATCGCCTCGATCGTCGCCGCGCTGGATCGTCGGCGCACTTTCGCCGAAGAGGTGTTCGAGCAAGCCAGGGTGCAGGATCCGCAGGTCACGTTGGCCAGCGCCGAACTGATGGTGTCGCTGGTCTACGTGTTCGTCGTCCTGCTCGGCCTGGGCGTCGCGGCGCTGGCTTCGGTGATCGTGTACCAGTTCGGGCGCGGCAAGCTGTGGGCGCGCACCGTGCTGACGGTGCTCGGCGCGTGGGTGGTCGTGATCGGCGTCGGCGCGTTGCTGGCGATCGAGGCGGTGACCGGGACGGCCTCGCTCGTCGCGGGCGGCGCTTCGATCGTGCAGGCCGTGCTCGCCGCCGGTGCGATCTATCTGTCCCACCGGCCCGAATCCACCACGTACTTCCAACTGGGCAGGCGCTGAGCGCCTGGATGGAACATGTTCCCAATTTGTCCGAGACAGTCCGGCATGTATGGTGAGGGTTGTCACAGTGGACGTGGGAACCGGTGGTCTTTTGTCGTGCGTTGACTCGCATTACGTGCGTGATCTCGGCAGACGGCTCCGGAGGATCGGAGGCATCGATGCGAGTGGTGATCCAGCAGCCGCACAGCATTCGGCGGGATCTGGCCGTCTTGAGCCTGCTGATTCTGTTCGCCGTGCTGACCGTCGCCGTGCTGTTGCTGCCCGGCCTGACTCGCTGATTCCGCTTTTCGTCGTGTCGGCGCGCGCTGCCGTGATGGGCCTGGCGTGACCGCCGCGACAGTCCTGTTCGTCGAGCCGGGCGCTCGCTGGCGCGCGGTGGCCTACGGGCCGATCCTGTGCCTCGCGGTTCTCGTCCTGGAAATCGTCACCGGTGGCGCCGTGCACTGGTTCGCCCTCGTTTTCTGTGCCGCGCTGATCGCGGGCTTCGTGGCGTTGCAGGTGGTCGCGGGCAAGCGGCACGTCAGCGTGGAGCTCACCACGGAGACGCTGCGTGCGGGCACCGAATCGCTGCCGCTGTGCTCGATCGCGGAAGTCCTTCCCGAGCGGGACGAGGACTCCTGGGACGAGCAAGAGTGGGAATCGGCACGAGCGCTCGGTGAGCTGACCGGCGTGCCGCGCCGCCGCACCGGCATCGGATTGCGGCTGGCCGACGGCGGCTTGGTGCAGGCCTGGGCCAGAGACCACAAGACGTTGCGCACGGCGTTGACCGAAGCCGTGGAGCGCAGTGCGGATGGAGCGGACCGATGAGGCGCTGGATAGTCGCGGTGCTCGTGGAACTGGACCTGTTCGTACTAGCCCTGCTGGGGGCGGTGCTGAGCGCGCGCACCGGCGTGCGCACCACCGACTTCGCGCCGGCGGGCGACGCCCCGGCTTTCACCGCGACCCGCTACGCCGGACCTTGGTGGCTGTTGGCCGCCGCGCTCGTCGCGGTGGCAGGCGTGCTCGCCATCGACGCCGCGGCCCGGATCGTGCGCGGTCTGCGCGCCGGGCGCTGATCGGCGCGAATACGCTTGCCGCCGTTTGACGTGGGGGAGCACGGGAACGCCAACTCCATGAAACCAATCGTCCAGCGAACACTTTTCGGCGCGGTGGCGACCGGTGTGATCGCCGCGGCCGTGCCCGCCACCGCGTCCGCCGAAACCGTTCCGGCGCCGCCTGTTCCGGCGACACCGGTATTCGCGGCCACTCCGCCCGCGCCGTTGCTGCACGCCTTGCCCACGCCGCTGGCCTGCCTGGTGACCACCGGGTTCGCCAAGTTCTGCCTGGGCCTGACGTAGCCGCAGGTTGCCCAGCGAAGCGTTGCGCACGGCGCGACGAGTTACCGTGTGACCGCGCGCTGTCGGGTGCCCGACGCCCACCCGGCCGCACTTTGGCCGGAGTGCCCCTGTGGCCGTTAGTATTTCGGCCGTAGTTCGAACGTGCGTCGATGAAGGAAAGTGCTTGATGAACCGGTTCGCCGTGAAGATCTGTGCCGCGTTTGCCGTGGCCGCCGCCCTCGGGATCGGGGCCGCGCCCGCGGGCGCCGACCCGGGACTGCCCCTGGAGGACGCGAGCCCGGTCGACGCGCCGATCCTCGTGCCGGACTCCGGTTCGGCGGGCCCCTACAACGGGTTCATGTGCTTCCTGCACACCATGTCGGCGCAAGTCCCCTGCATGTACGCCTGACGGCGGAGGCGCGGGCGCCCGCTCAGTTCCAGTGCTGGTAGACGTCCAGCACGCGGCCGTTGCGGGCGCCGGGAGCGTTCAGATACACGGTGACCGTCCCGTCCGGATGGCCGGCCGCCTCCAGGACCACTTGGCGAAGCGTGGCGTGCACCGCGCCGCGCTCGTCCCGGTGGATCGCGGAGTCGCTTTTCAGCCCGGCGCCGATCCGGTTCGGCGGGACGACCATGGTGACCAGCGCCGGAATGGGTCCGGCGGCCAGAGCGGCGGTCGCCGTGTGGTCCAGGGGGATGGCCAGTCGCGCTTGGTCGAGTTGATCCAGCGGCTGCGCGGCGGCGGACCCGGCGCCGAGGGCCACGGTGGCCCCCGCGACGACGGCGAGCACACCCACGCTGACGATGGCAATCCGCATGCAGACCCTCCCTGGCGGTGGACGAATGTGAGCTGAGACTACGCACCGGCAACCGTTCAGCGATCAAAATTCGCGCGAACATCACCTCGGCGTGTTGCCGGGCGGCTGCGGCCTGCATCACTGCACTACACCCTGTCGTCGAACCGATTTTCCGGTGCTGAGAGACTGGAAAGCGTGAGTTCTTCTCCGCGCGTGACCAGTGCAGCGGTGCCGGTTTCCGCTCAGCTCTTCGACCGGGCGAGTTCGGTGATTCCGGGTGGCGTCAACTCTCCGGTACGGGCATTTCGATCCGTCGGCGGCACACCGCGATTCATCGGCTCGGCCGACGGCTGCACGCTCGTCGACGCCGACGGCAACGAGTACGTGGACCTGGTCTGCTCGTGGGGGCCGATGATCCTCGGCCACGCGCACCCCGCGGTCGTCGAGGCGGTGCGCAGGGCAGCGGGCGGCGGCCTGTCCTTCGGGGCGCCCACCGAGGCCGAGATCGAACTCGCCGAGGCGATCGTGCAGCGGGTCGCGCCGGTGGAACGGGTGCGACTGGTGAACTCCGGCACCGAGGCCACCATGAGCGCGGTCCGGCTGGCCCGCGGCTACACCGGCCGCACCAAGATCATCAAATTCGCCGGTTGCTATCACGGCCACGTCGACGCGCTGCTGGCCGACGCGGGCTCCGGTGTCGCCACGCTCGGACTGCCCACCTCGCCGGGCGTGACGGGCGCGCAGGCGGCCGACACCATCGTGCTGCCCTACAACGACCTCGAGGCCGTCGCGGACGCGTTCGCCGCGAATCCCGGCGAGATCGCCTGCGTGATCACCGAGGCGGCGGCGGGGAATATGGGCGCGGTCGCGCCGCTGCCCGGCTTCAACGCCGGTCTGCGCACGCTCGCCACCGAGCACGGTGCGCTGTTGGTCATGGACGAGGTGATGACGGGCTTCCGGGTCAGCCGCGCGGGCTGGTTCGGCAGGGAAGGCGTCGCGGGCGACCTCTACACCTTCGGCAAGGTGATGAGCGGTGGGCTGCCCGCGGCCGCGTTCGGCGGGCGCGCCGAGATCATGAATCACCTCGCGCCGCTCGGGCCGGTCTACCAGGCGGGCACGTTGTCCGGTAACCCGGTGGCGGTGGCCGCGGGCCTCGCCACGCTGCGGGCGGCCGACGACGCGGTGTATGCCGCGCTGGACCGCAACGCGCAGCGGCTCGGCGATCTGTTCACATCGGCGCTGACGGCCGCAGGGGTCGGGCACCGAGTCCAGTTCGCGGGCAATATGGTGAGCGTGTTCTTCGCCGAACGCCCGGTCACCGACTACGCCGCCGCCAAGGCGAGTCAGACCTGGCGCTACCCCGCGTTCTTCCACGCCCTGCTCGACGGCGGCGTGTACGCGCCGCCGAGCGCGTTCGAAGCGTGGTTCGTCTCCGCGGCGCTCGACGAGGACGCGTTCGACCGTATCGCTGCCGCCCTGCCCGCCGCCGCGCACGCGGCGGCGGCCGCCACCCCCGAAGGATCCCGCGCGTGAGCTCCGATCTCGATCAGCCCGATGCCGACCGGCGCGAGCTAACCAAGCCGTCCGCCGAGCTTGATGTGTCCGCGACGAACGGTGCGGTCGCCGCGGCGCCTGCCGCCGCTTCCGCCGCGGAAGCCACAGTGATCGACGCGGGTGCTCACTTCGCGGCGGCCGCCGGGTCGAACGCCCCGGTCGGCGCGGCGCGCGAAGGGGACGAGGCAGCCCCGGCCGAGAACGAGGCCGGGACCGAGCGCGCCGACAGCCGGACCGGCGCGGCCGAACGGGCGCACGACGGCGGCGCCGCCCCGATCGAGACCATCGTGCACGTGTTGCGGCACGGCGAGGTGCACAACCCGAACGGCATCCTCTACGGCCGCCTGCCCGGTTTCAGCCTCTCGGTGGCGGGGCGAGCGCAGGCCGCCGCCGTCGCGCGGACTCTGGCCGATCACGACATCGCGCTGGTCATCGCCTCCCCGCTGCAGCGCGCCCAGGAGACCGCCGAGCCGATCGCCGCCCAGCACGACGTCATCGTGCGCACCGACGAGAACCTCATCGAGGCGGGCAACACCTTCGAGGGCCTGCGCGTCTCGGTCGGTGACGGCGCACTGCGCAAGCCGCGGCACTGGTGGAAGCTGCGCGACCCATTCACCCCGTCCTGGGGCGAGCCCTATCTGCAGATCGCGCACCGGATGCTGGCCGCGGTGAACAAAGCCCGAGTCGAAGCGGCCGGGCGCGAGGCGGTGCTGGTGTCCCACCAGCTACCGGTGTGGACGCTGCGGCGATTCCTCCAGGGGCAGCGCCTCTGGCACGATCCGCGCCAGCGGCAATGCTCACTCGCGTCGCTGACCTCGCTGGTCTATCACGGCGACACGCTCGTCGACATCGTCTACTCCGAGCCCGCAGGCGGTTCGGACCCCTCGGTACACGGCGCATGACTCGCTCCACCGCGTTCCCCACTCCGCCCTCGGCACGCCCCGGACGGGTGCTGCCGGTGCTGCTCGCGTGCGTGGCGCTGATCGCCGCGCTCGCGGGTTGTTCGACCGGTTCGGACGCGGTGGCCTCGGGTGGCACCTTCGAATTCGTCTCGCCCGGCGGCAAGACCGACATTCTCTACGACCCGCCCGCCTCGCGCGGCACCATCGGTGAACTGGCCGGCCCGGACCTGATGACAGCGGGCAAGACCATCGCGGTGGAGGACTACGCGGGCAAGGTCGTGGTGCTCAACCTGTGGGGCCAGTGGTGCGGTCCGTGCCGCGCGGAGGCGCCCGCCCTGGAGAAGGTCTACGAGGCGACCAAGGACAAGGGCGTCGCCTTCCTCGGCATCAACGTCCGCGATCCGCAACAGGACAAGGCCCAGGACTTCATGGTCGACAACAAAGTCGGCTACGCGTCCATCTACGACCCGTCGATGCGCACCTTGCTCGCGCTCGGCGGGAACTTCCCTACCAGTGTCATCCCCACCACTCTGGTCCTCGACCGGCAACATCGGGTCGCCGCGGTCTTCCTGCGGTCCCTGCTGGCCGAGGATCTGCAGCCAATTGTCGAACGCATCGCCTCGGAGGAAAAACAGTGAATCGCGACCGTCGCACCCGCCACCTGCGCGCCTGCCGGCCCCGGCAGGGCGCTCGACGCATCGGCGGCGGATGGGCCGTCGACGACCGGTGGGCGGGTATCGCCACCGTGCCGCGGAGCGTCGCCGCCGAGTCCTTGCTGGACTTCGCGGTGTTCGACGGGGCCGAGGAACCCGCCGCCACAGAGCGGAAGGTTTCGCCGCGCCGCGCCGCCGGACGCTCGCAGGACACGCGGGAGGAATCGGTGTGACACCCGAGCGCAACGCGCCCCGTGCCGGGGAGGACCTGTGACGGTGCTCGCCGGAGTCGGTGATTCGTTCCAGCAGACGGCGGCCTCCGGGCCGCTGCTGCTGGCGCTCGGCGCGTGCCTGCTCGCGGGTCTGGTGTCGTTCGCCTCGCCGTGTGTGGTTCCCCTCGTGCCGGGGTACCTGTCCTACCTGGCCGGCCTGGTCGGTGCGGAAGCGCCGCCCGCCACGGTCGCGCAGGCGGCCGGGACCCGCGCGGCCGGACCGGGTTCGGCGGCCGTCGCGCAGCCCCTTCGCTCGGGACGGATGCGGGTCGCCGGTGCGGCCGGTTTGTTCGTCGCCGGTTTCACCGTGGTCTTCGTGCTCGCCACCGCGACCGTTTTCGGCGTCATCCAGACCTTGAACGTGAATCGGGAACTGCTGCAACGCATCGGTGGCGTGGTGACGATCCTGATGGGCTTGGTCTTCATAGGTCTGGTGCCCGCGTTGCAGCGTGACACGCGGATGGAGCCGCGCAGGCTCACCAGCATCATGGGCGCGCCGCTGCTGGGCGGGGTGTTCGCGCTGGGTTGGACGCCGTGTCTGGGCCCCACGCTGTCGGGCGTCATGGCGGTGGCCGCGGGCACCGACGGCACGACGGCCGTGCGCGGGGTGGCCCTCATCGTCGCCTACTGTCTCGGCCTCGGTCTGCCGTTCGTGGTGCTCGCGTTCGGGTCGGCGAGCGCGTTGCGGGGGGTCGGCTGGTTGCGTCGTAATTCCCGCACCATCCAGATCATCGGGGGCATGCTGCTCGTCGCGGTCGGTGTCGCGCTGGTCACCGGCGCGTGGGACCAGTTCGTCGCCTGGGTGCGCGACGCGTTCGTCTCCGAGGTGACCTTGCCGATATGACCGTGACCGACCAGCCGACGAGCGAAACTCCCGTACGCCCACCGCACCGATCCCCGGCCGGAAGGGCGTGGGCGTTCCTGCGCAACACCTGGCGCGGACTCACCAGCATGCGCACCGCCTTGGTGCTGCTGTTCCTGCTGGCCTTGGCCGCGATCCCCGGTGCGCTGCTGCCGCAGCGGAACCTCAACGAGCAGAAGGTCGAGCAGTACATCGCCGACCGGCCCACGCTCGGCCCGTGGATGGACCGGTTCGAGCTGTTCGACGTGTTCTCCAGTTTCTGGTTCACCGCCGTCTACGTATTGCTGTTCATCTCGCTCGTCGGTTGCATCTTGCCGCGTACGCTCGACCACTACCGCGCTCTGCGCACCCCACCGGTGCGGGCGCCGCGCAACCTGACCAGGCTGCCGCACCATCACTCGGAACGCGTCGAGCAGTCGCCCCGGGAACTCGTCGACCACGCCCGCGCCCAGCTGCGCGGCTGGCGCACCGAGGTCCGCCCCGGTCCCCGCGAGGGCGAACTGGCGCTGTCGGCGGAGAAGGGCTACTCCCGCGAGCTCGGCAACCTGGTGTTCCATCTCGCGCTGGTCGGGCTGCTGGTCGCCATCGCGGTGGGCAAGCTGTTCGGGTACGAGGGCAGCGTCATCGTGCTGGCGAACAACGGTCCTGGCTTCTGCACCACTTCGCCCGCGGTGTTCGACTCCTTCAAAGCGGGCAACGTCAACGACGGCACCGGCATGAACCCGATCTGCGTGCGGGTGAAGGATTTCAAGGCCGATTACCTGACCAACGGGCAAGCCGAGATGTTCACGGCCAACCTCGCCTACCAGGCGGGCGAAGACCTGCGGACGAACACCTGGCGCGACACCCGGGTGCAGGTCAACCATCCGTTGCGCGTCGCGGGCGACCGACTCTACCTGCAGGGGCACGGTTACGCACCGACTTTCACCGTCACCTTCCCCAACGGCCAGACCCGCACCGAGTCCATCCAGTGGCGTCCCGACGACGCCTCGACGTTCCTGTCCAGCGGCGTGCTGCGGATCGACCCGCCCGGTGGCATGTATGCCACCGACGAGGAGCGCCGGAAGAACCAGATCGCGATCGAGGGGCTGTTCGCACCCACCGCGATGTTCCACGGGTCACTGCTGACCTCGGCGTTCCCCGCGATGAACGATCCGGCCGTCGCGGTCGACATCTATCGCGGTGACACCGGCCTGGACACCGGGAAGCCGCAGTCGTTGTTCGCCCTGGACCCCGAACAGGTCAAACAGGGCCGGCTGACCAAGGAGGCCAGGGTCAATCTGCGTCCTGGCGAGTCGACCACACTGCCGAACGGCACCAAGGTCAGCTTCGACGGTGCGCACGAGTTCGTGAATATCCAGGTCTCGCACGACCCCGCTCAGCAGTGGGTGCTGGTGAGCGCGCTGTTGATGATGGCGGGCCTGCTGGCTTCACTGCTGATCAAACGCAGGCGGATCTGGGTGCGGGTCTATCCGGCCGAGGACCCAGCCGGTACCGTTGGTCAACGACGCACTGTAGTAGAAATGGGCGGGCTCGCCAGGACCGACCAGGCGGGCTGGGGCGGCGAGTTCGACCGGCTGCGCGCCCGCCTGCTCGACACGGGCGCCGAGACCACTGTGGCGCGGGGCGCCGAGACCACGGGAGAGTGAGCATGCCGATCGACGAGACCATCGCCAGGTACAGCGATTTCGCCTTCAAGACGGCGATCGTGGTGTACGCGCTGGTGCTGGTGCTGCTGATCTGGCAGTACGCGACGGCGCGCAGCCGCCAGGTCGCCGAGCGCGAGCTGGTGACGGTGGGCGGCGGATCGATACCGCAGGGGCCGGGCCGAATCACCGAGCCCGCGCGGCGGCCGCTGTCGGAGCGGCTGGGCAACATGGCGTTCTCGGTGCTGATGGTCGCCATCGCCCTGCACGTGGGCGCGATCGCGTTGCGCGGCTTCTCGACCCACCGTTTCCCGCTGGGCAACATGTACGAGTTCGTCACGATGGCGACCGCCGCCGCCGTTGTGGTGGGTCTGGTGTTCCTGCGCGATCAGCGCTACCGCGGTATCTGGGCTTTCGTGCTGGTGCCGGTGCTGCTCCTGCTGTTCCTCGCGGGCACCGTGCTCTACGCCGACGCCGCGCCCGTGGTGCCCGCCCTGCGGTCGTTCTGGCTGCCGCTGCACGTCACCATCGTCGCCATCGGCAGCGGCGTGTTCCTGTTCGCGGGCGTGGCGAGCATGCTCTTCCTGTACCGCCTGCGCCAGCCCCAGGGCCAGGAGTCGAACAATATTCTGGGCGCGATCGCCCGCCGCCTGCCCGACGCCCGCACCCTGGACCGGCTGGCCTACAAAACCACCATCATCGGCTTCCCGCTGTTCGGCGCGGGTGTCATCCTGGGCGCCATCTGGGCCGAGGCCGCTTGGGGCCGCTTCTGGGGCTGGGACCCGAAGGAAACCTGCTCCTTCATCGCCTGGGTCCTCTACGCCGCCTACTTGCACGCCCGCGCCACCTCCGGCTGGCGCGACACCAAGGCCGCCTGGATCAACATCGCCGCCTTCGTCGCCATGCTGTTCAACCTGTTCATCATCAACATGGTGATCAGCGGGCTGCACTCGTACGCCGGACTGAACTGAGGCCGGCGGTACTCCTCGCACCTGGCATTACCATTGCGGCATGTCGGTGCCACACATCGAGCGGCCGGACCTTCCAGAGTCGATGACGTGGGAGGAATTGGAGCGACTCCCCGAGGAGATCGCGCAGCAGATCGAGTTGTGGGACGGTCATGTGGTCTGGTTGCGCCGCGGCCCGGCCGAGCATCAGACTTTCTCCAACCGGCTCTGGGCCACGCTGGAACGCTGTGCACGAAAAATCATGTCGGAGAATCCCGAACAGTGCTGGCGTGTCACCACCGAGACGAACGTCTTTTTGGGTCGCACGGGCAAGTCCGACTTCCTGACACCGGATTTCCTGGTCCACCGTTGTCTCGGAGCCCCCTATCAGGACGTGCGCGGCAGCGACGTCATCCTGGTCGGCGAAGTCTTGTCGCCCGGCAACACGCAGACCGACGTAGAAGCCAAGAAGGGACGCTACGCCGGCGCCGGGATCCCGTGGTATTGGGAGGTGACACTGGCCCGTGAGAGCAGCGTCATCGCCACCGTTCGCGCTTACGGCCTCGATATCGGCCACGCTCAGCTCCCGGACGGGGTCCACCCGCTCCGCACCGCCAACTACATCCTCGCCGCCGAGTGGACCCACCAGAACCCGGATGGCATCGAGTTCGATTTTCCGTTCCCGATCAGCATCCCGTGGACCGAACTCGAATACTGACGGGTCGGCATCGCGGCCGAAACCATTGGCGGTCGTGATCCCGCTCGGTGATCATCGTGTGATGCGGGAGAACTGGGGTACGGCCGGGGAACGTCGAGTGCCGGAATTGACCGCGGCGGCAGGGGAGTTGGTGCTCCGACCGTGGTCGATGTCTTCTGCGGATTCCGAGTTGGTGCGGGAAGCGGCCGACGACGATCTGATCCCGTTGATCACCAGCGTGCCATCGGTTTACTCCGCCGAGGAGGCGACGAGGTTCATCGAGCGTCAGTGGGAGCGGGTCTCGAGCGGGAGCGGGTATCCCTTCGTGATCGAGCGAGCTGTGGACGGTAAGCCGCTCGGCGGTATCGGAGTGTGGGTGAGAGATCTCCGGGAGGGCCGAGCGTCGATCGGCTACTGGTTGGTGAGGTCCGCTCGGGGACAGGGCATTGCCGCGCACGCACTGCGGACAGTTACCGCCTGGTCGTTCGAGCAGCTCTGCGCTCCCCGGTTGCAGCTCTACGTGGAACCGTGGAACACGGCGTCCGTCCGGACCGCCGAGCGGGCGGGCTTCCGGCGCGAAGGGCTCCTGCGTGGGTGGCAGCAAGTCGGCGAAAGCCGTCGCGACATGTACATGTACGCGCGGCTGGCGCCGACCCGATCGAAGAGTCCGCGATCGCTGTGTGGCGCGCCGATCGTCCGTGCTGCGATACCGGCGGACGTCGACGGGATCGTCCAATTGCGCGTCGCGGTCGCGGCGGAGGGCAAATGGATCGGTGCCGAGGCGCCGTTCGATACGGAAGACGCTGCCCGCCACGTGCGATCGAATCTCGGCGATGATGGCTGCGGTGTCTTCGTGGCGGAGATCGACGGAAGCCTCGCGGGCACGGCGACGGTTTACTTCACCACGCCTGGCGTCACAGTTTTCGCCATGATGGTCGCGACGGGTCGACGAGGACGTGGAATCGGAACGGCGCTGCTCGACCGAGTCATCGGTTGGTCCCGGGACCAGGGTGCTCACAAGGTGACTCTGCAGGTATGGCCACACAATCAGCCCGCGATGGCGCTGTACGACCGGGCCGGTTTCGAAGTCGAAGGCGTGTTGCGAGGGCATTACCGACGCCGCGGGGGCGAGCTGTGGGATGCGGTGCTCATGGGTCTGCCACTCGACGACGCAGTCTGATGGGTGCATGCCCGAAGCGCTACTCACCGAAATAGTCGGTTTTATTGAATCGTTTGCGCCAGAAATCTGGATGAAAACGTTTTCACAATGTGGGCGGAAATTGCGCGAGCCCGACTTCGGTCTCTGAGGTCAGTGACCAAGGGCCGCAAAGCGCGAGTTGGCAACACACGAAATATCAACTGCCCGAACCAATAACGCTTCGGGACCCACTGTCCAATGGGACACGAGACTTCGCATGTCTGTTGATAAGACCGCGCACGTGGCCGGGTTGCGGAGGCGGCAGCGTGCTACGACGGCCGCGGCGGACGTTCTAGAGCCGTGCCACGCACACGACGAAATGGCGCTGCTGGTAGACGATTCCGCTGTCGGCCGAGCCGCAGGCGTTGACGTCGACGGTGTTCTGCTTGATGTCGATCACCTGGACGGCGCCCGGTGCGGGTGTGGCGCAGTCCAGTCGCTTGGGGTTGTCCGGGGTCAGTTCCATGCACCCGCCGACCACCCAGTCGATGTCCAGGCACAGCGCGGCCTGCGCGGCGCCGTGCAGGGTTTCGTGGTAGGTGCGGTCGGCGTCGGTGGGACACGCGGCGTTCGCCGGCGCCTTCTCGATGACCTTGTAAGTGGAGTTGGCGCTGCCACAGGCGGTTTTGTCGATCCCGCCCGCGCCGCCGAGGTGCACGCAGTCGCCGATGTTCACCTGCAGGCTCGTGGCGCTCTTGTTCGACGCGCCGCGCATCGCCGACGTGGTCGGCGGCGCCTCCGTGCTGGTCGGCAGCGGCTCCTCGGTGGTGGGCGGCGGCGCCGATGTAGTCGGCGCCGAGGCGGTCTGGGCGGCGTTGGCCGGCTCCTCGGCGGGGCCGGTCATCGAGACGGCGGCGAAGACCACGAGGGCGGCCGCCAGCCCGGTCCCGACCATGAAGGCGGCCAGGGTGATACCGGCACGGACACGTTGGCGCGACACGTCACGTCCTCCAGAGCTGTAAACCCTTCGAACCCACCTAGCGACCCGAAGTTGTGAATCTTGCGGATTGAAGACCACGCCATGCATACACTACGCGGCACGTCCGCGTCGAGTTTTCCTTCCCATAACCAGTGATCCGCCCCGGGAATCCACCTGCGTGGCCTCATCGTTGGCGAAGTGATCACAATCCGATAACGAACGATCACGATTACGTGTGCCGACAGCCAGATCTGGAAACAAGTCACGGGCGCTGTACAGTCACACGCCATCCGGCCTCCGGAGCCGGGTGTCTCGGTGAGAAGGAATTCCACAATGAAGTTCGGCACTATTGCCGCTATAACGCTCGGTGCGGTTGCCGCACTGGGCATCACCGCGGGGGCCGCGAACGCGCAACCCGTAGAGCCAGATCGAGAGATCGCGACAACCGGTGTCGAGGAGGGCGTCGACTACCGCACCACGGTTTCCCGCGAGACGGGAGCCATCACCACCGCCGTCGAGCACGGCACCTTCGCCGTGGTGGACGACGGCACCAAGATCAAGCTGACCTCCGACACCGGAGCCGTGGTGGCCGAAGTGCCGCTGAGCTTCGAGGTTTCCGGCAGCAAGCTGTCGGTCGCGCACGAAATCAGCGACAGCGGACGGCGGCTCGCGCTCACCCCGGTGGCGGGCGCCAAGGAGATCGGCGAGATGCAGCCGATCAGCTCGATGAACCGGCTCATCGCCGAACTGAACAAGAACGTCGTGGGCGTGGTCGCGGGCGCGCTGCTCGGCGGCCTGCTCGGAGCCCTGATCGGTCTGGGCTTCTTCAGCATCATCACCGGCCCGATCGGCTTGGTCGTCGGCGCGATCGCGGGCGGAGCCATCCAGGGTGGGCAGCCGTTCACCGACGCGCTGATGGCGGTCGTCAACGGAGAACCCTGATCTGTGACGCACGGATCGGGGTGGGGCAGGCGCACCGCAGCGCGCCTGCCCCACCCGGAACCGGGTTGTCGATCGCCGTGCCGCCCGGCGCGGGGGAACGAGCTCGCCCCCGGCCGGACGGCGCCACGGCTGATGTACTGAGCAAGGAAACGCGCGAACGCCGAATACCGCTGGGCGCGTGCTATCGCGCGGGTCGTGCCGAAGATCAGCGCTCGGCGGAACCGGACTCGCCGTCGCGGTGCTGGCGAGATAGTCGCCAGAGGAACTCCGGGTCGTCGTCGGGTCCGATTACGCGCTTGCGCTGTGGTGAACGCGTTTGCGGGGCAGTGGGTCCAGTCCGCTCGGGGCCGAACGCCTTCCAGCACAACACCGCTATCGCCACCACCGCGATGAGTGCCAACAGGTACGTCACGTCGCTCACCTCCTGCTTACGAGGGTAGCCGCGGACGTGACCGCTGCACACCGCAGACGCGAAAATGAGTTGTGGGCGAGCGCGGACCCGAGCACGACGAGTCCGCGCGCCCTGCGATCAGCGTGCCGTCGCCTCCGTGGTCAGCGACTTGAGCAGCTGGAGTACTTCCGATTCGCGAAACCGGCGATGTCCGCCCGGTGTGCGCAGTGACCCGAGGCGCCCGGCATGAGCCCAGCGCGTCACGGTCTTGGGGTCGACGTGGAACAGGGCAGCAACCTGGCCCGGAGTCAGCAGGGTGTCCTGGCCGCCGACGGTGATCGCAGTCATAGCAAACCTCTCCGTTCTCGACAGTTCCCTCATCAGATGGCGCCATCGTCGCACCGAAACCCCTAGGTACTCGAACCACCTACAGTTGGTAAAGGGGAGGTAATAGACAAATCGGATGTGCGCCCACCCTCGGCTATGGGCGTGCACCGGGGGCGGGCAACAGCTTCGCATAGGCTGATGGATGTGCGTGACGCAACTCCACGAAAAGGTGCTTCCGGACAGCAAACTGCTGGCGCAGGTCGCAGGCTGGCCCGCAATCTAGCCCTCTACACGGTCGCCCGCCTGGGTCTCGTGGTAGTGCTCACCGCGGTGATCATGCTGGCCGCGCGGCTGGTGTCGGTGGACATCCCCGTGGTGGTCGCGACCCTGTTCGCGCTGATCATCGCGATGCCGCTGTCACTGACCCTGTTCAAGCGGCTGCGGGCCAAGGTCAACGAGGACATCGCCCTGGTCGACGAGCGCAGGCGCCGCGACAAGTCCGAGCTGCGGGCGCGGTTACGCGGCGACGAGCCACGCGATCCGCCGGAGGCGGGGACGTCTTCGTGAAGTCCTGTGGTCGCACCGCCCCGCGCGACTGGGTCGACAACGCGGTGCGGCTGATCGACGCCGATGCCCAGCGCAGCGCGGATACCCACCTGCTGCGCTACCCCCTGCCCGTCGAGTGGAACGTCCAGCTGTACCTCAAGGACGAGTCCACCCACATCACCGGCAGCCTCAAGCACCGCCTGGCCCGCTCGCTGTTCCTGTACGCGATCTGCAACGGCTGGGTCACCGAGGGAACGACCGTGGTGGAGGCGTCCTCCGGTTCGACCGCGATCAGCGAGGCCTATTTCGCGAAGCTGCTCGGCTTGGATTTCGTCGCGGTGATGCCGGCGAGCACCTCGCCGCAGAAGATCGCGTTGATCGAGGCGCAGGGCGGTCGTTGCCATTTCGTGCGCCGCCCGCCGGACATGTACACCGAGGCGGCGCGGTTGGCGGCCGAATGCGGCGGTCACTACATGGACCAGTTCACCCACGCCGAGCGCGCCACCGACTGGCGCGGCAACAACAACATCGCCGAATCGATCTTCCAGCAGATGACATTGGAGGCTTATCCGGTGCCGGAATGGATCGTTGTCGGCGCGGGCACGGGCGGAACCAGCGCCACGATCGGTCGCTATATCCGGTATCGCAGGCACGCGACGAAGCTGGCCGTGGTCGATCCGGAGAACTCCGCCTTCTACGGCGGTTACGAAACGGGTGACTCGGCTTACCAGACCGGAATGCCCTCCCGGATCGAGGGCATCGGCCGTCCGCGCGTGGAGCCGTCGTTCGTCGGACAAGTGGTCGACCGCATGTTCGAGGTGCCGGACGCGGCGTCCATCGCGACGGCGAGGTTCGCGAGCGCGCGCCTCGGCCGCCGGGTGGGTGGATCGACCGGGACCAACCTGTGGGGCGTATTCGCGCTGATCGCGGAGATGATCTCCGAAGGGTGCGGTGGCAGTGTGGTCACTCTGCTGTGCGACGGCGGGGATCGCTATGCCGGAACCTATTTCGATGACGCGTGGGTCGCGTCCCAGGGGCTGGATCTCGCGGAGCCCACCGCCGTCTTGGAGAAGTTCTTCGCGACCGGAGTCTGGGACGACTGAGCGGTTCCCGCCTCGCGCGGGGCGCGGCCTCCGGATGTTCGCCGAAAGTGGAATCGAGCGCTGCCACGTCGCCGATCGTCAATTTTTGTTGACACCGTGCGCGCTCGTCAATCAAAATTGACGTCATGACCGAAGCAACCACTCTGGCGGCCGCCGCGGGCAGCCCCGATCCCAAGGTCGGGCTGCGCGCGGTACTCGCGCTACGCAGGCTGCTCGAACGTCTCGAAGCGATCCAGGTGGCCAATGCCCGTGCTCAGGGCTGGTCCTGGCAGGCCATCGCGGAGGCGCTCGAGGTCAGCAAGCAGGCGGTCCACCAGAAGTACAACCGGAGAGACAGGAGCCGCTGATGTTCGAACGATTCACCAGGTCGGCACGCACGGCGATCGTGGTCGCGCAGGAGGACGCGCGCGCATTGCGCGCATCGAATATCGATGTGGAGCACGTGCTGCTCGGGTTGCTCGCGCAGGGCGAGCCGGAGCTCACGGCGTTGCTCGCCGACGCGGGGCTCACCCATGAAGGCGTCATCCGCACGCTGTCGGACCAGGGCAAGGGCGACCCGCTCGGCGCGGAAGACGCCGAGGCGCTGCGATCCATCGGCATCGATCTCGACGCCGTGCGGGATTCGCTGGAAGCTCATTTCGGCGAAGACGCACTGGAGCGTGCGGCGCCCGGGCCGCGGCGCGGGCTGTTCGGCTGGGGCCGCGCCGGGGACTACCGGCACATCCCGTTCACCAGAGACGCGAAGAAGGTGCTCGAACTCGCCCTGCGCGAGGCGCTCGCCCGCAAGGACAAGACCATCGAATCCGGGCACGTCCTGCTCGGCATCCTGCGGGCGCCCAACCCGACCACCCAGCGGCTGTTCGGGGGAGCCGACGCGGTCCACGCCTTGCGCCCCGAAGTGCACGCCCTGCTCGACCGTGCGGCGTGAGTGAGCGGACATGCGCTGTGCCGGTTCCCGCTGTCCCACGGCGCATGTCCCCACCCGGGGCCTAGCATTGGTCCATGCAGCTTGTGATTCGGTTGATCATCAACGCGGCGGCCATCTGGCTGGCCGCGTTCTGGGTGGACAACATCGACATTCTCGCCCCCGAAGGCGGCACGGGCGCCAAGATCGCCGTCGTCCTCGCGGTGGCCGCGGTGTTCACTGCGGTGAACGCGCTGGTCAAGCCGATCGTGAAGCTGCTGTCGCTGCCGTTGGTGATCGTGACGCTCGGGCTGTTCCTGCTTCTGGTCAACGCGCTCATGTTGTGGCTGACCGCCGAGATCACCGATGCGTTCACCGATTACGGTTTGCGCGTCGAAGGTTTCTGGGCCGCGGTGCTCGGTGGCATCATCGTCTCGATCGTGAACTGGGTGCTCGGCATCCTGGTGCCCGACGGAGACTGATCCTCGGCGCCGCTAACCCAGCCCGACCGCCAGCGCGGTGACCGCCGACCAGACCAGCAGGGCCAGGCCGGAATCCCGCAGGGCGGGGATCAGTTCCAGGCCGCCCTTGCCGCCGCGCACCGGCGCGTTGGCCCGCACGGCGAGCGGCGCCGCGATCAGCGCGAGCAGTGCCCACGGCGTGCGCGCGACCAGCACGAGCGTCGCCAGGAACGGCACCGTGAGCAGCGCGAGATGCAGCGTGCGGGTGCGCGGGTCGCCGAGTTTCACCGCGAGGGTGACCTTCCCGGACTCGGTGTCGGTGGGAATGTCGCGCAAGTTGTTCGCGACGAGCACGGCGCTGGAGAACGCGCCCACCGCGACCGCGAGCAGCGCGCCCACCCAGTCGATCCGGCCCGCCTGCACGAACTGGGTGCCGAGCACCGCCACCAGCCCGAAGAAGAGGAACACCGCCACTTCGCCGAATCCGCTGTAGCCGTACGGCTTGCTGCCCCCGGTGTAGAACCAGGCCCCGGCCAGGCAGGCCGCGCCGACGAGCAGCAACCACCACGCGCTGGTGAACACCAGCACCAGACCGAGCGCTGCCCCGATGACGAGACTGACGACCGCGGCGTTCTTCACCGCGGCGGGCGAGGCCAGTTTCTGCCCGACCAGACGCAACGGGCCGACGCGGACGTCATCGGTGCCGCGGATGCCGTCGGAGTAGTCGTTGGCGTAGTTCACGCCGATGATCAGCGCCAGCGAAACGAGCAGTGCCAGAATCGCTTTCCACCACACCGCACCGTCGACCGACGCCGCGGCGCCGGTCCCGGCGAGCACCGGGGCGATCGCGTTCGGCAGAGTACGGGGTCGCGCGCCCTCGATCCATTGCGCTGCAGTAGCCATGTCCGCAGCATAATGGGCGCAGTCGGACGCAGTCCGTCCTCAGCCCGCGCACGGCCGGAGCGAAGGCGCAGGTACGCCTGGTGCGCGCGGGTCGATCAGGTCGTTTCGTCCGTCACAGCCTGCTGCAACCGCGCCAGTCCCTTCTCGAAATCCCGGCCGACGAATTTGTCCATCGGGATGAGCTTGCCGATCCAGCCCATGAGGCCGGTCTGCTGTCCGGTCATCCGCCAGGTCACTTCGGTGCCGGTCTCAACCGGGTCCAGGGTGAAGGTCACCATATTGGTGGCCTTCATCGGTTTCAGGAACTCCAGGCGCACCGCGATCTCCCGGTCGGCGCTGCCGATGATCTCCATGCTGCCCGCCCCCGCCTTGCGGTTGCCGCTCCAGGCGTACTTCGCGCCGACGCCGGATTCCGCGCCGGAGTAGCTGCGCTGGAGCTGCGGGTCGAGGTCCTCCCATGGCGACCATCTGACCCATTCGTGGAAATCGTCGATCAGCCCGTGCACGCGCGCGGGATCGGCCGTGATGACAGCCGATCGGACCACCTCGAACTCAGCCATGGGGGTCACCCTATGCGAGACGGCGTTCGCATCAGCGGCAAAGAATTCGTGTCGGCCGGTCCGGCCTGCTCGCCTACGATGACCGCGGGATGTTTCCGGAGCACAGCGGCCCGCACGGCCACAGTCGAGCAGTGATGCCGCCCGCAGGCGAATCGGTCGTGGTGGCCTTGCTGGGCGAGGTGGCGCTGCGTCGTGACGGTGCGCTGACGCCGTTGCCCGGCGCGCGCTCCCGGCTCCTGCTCACCGCCCTCGCGCTGCGGCCAGGACGCAGCCGCGGTGCGCACGCCCTGATCGAGGAGGTCTGGGGGGAACAGCCCCCGCGATCGCCGATGAACGCGCTGCATACCCAGGTCTCCCGGTTGCGCTCGGCGCTGCCGGAAGGCGCGCTGGAAATCGGCCCGGCGGGCTACCGCTTGACGCTCGGCGCCGAACAAATCGACTTGTCCTCGGTAGGCGAGCGACTGGCACGGGCGCGCGGGCGCCGCGCCGCGGGTGACCTTCCCGGATGTCTGGCGGAGGTCGAGCGGGCACGGGCGCTGTGGCGCGGCGACCCCGGCGCCGATCTGCCGCCGGGCGATCTCGCCGAAGACCTGAGTGCCGCCGCCGAGCAGCGCCTCGCCGAACTCGACGAGCTCGAACTCACCGCACGCGAGGACGGCGGCGACCTCGACGGCGCGTTGAGCTTGGCCCGTGTGCGCGCCGCCGCCGACCCGTTGCACGAGCCCGCGCAGCAGACCTTGATGCGGCTGCTCGCCGCTGCGGGACGGGCCAACGAGGCGCTGGAATCGTTCGCGGCATTCCGCTCCCGGCTGGCGGAGGAACTCGGCACCGATCCCGGACCGGCGCTCGCCGAGATGCACACCGCGATCCTGCGCGGAGAGCCGGTAGCACGCATCGCGCCCCCTCGCTCCGCCGGCGTCGTGACGCCGGCGGCGAACGGCGTTCCCCACAGCGGGTTCGCGGCGGATGCCATCCTTTCGCCCGGTGACTTCGCGCTGGGACCGCAGCATGCGGCGATAGGCCTGCGCGCGGCGCCCAACGCACTGCTCGGCCGGGCCGCCGATCTCACCGCGTTGACCGATCTGCTCCGGGACTGCCGGGTGGTCACCGTGCTCGGCCCCGGCGGTGCCGGAAAGACCAGAGTCGCCAACGAGATCGGTGCGCGGGCGGCGGCCACCCGGTTCGTGGCGCTGGTCGAGCTGGCGTCGGTGCGCGCCGATGACGACGACGCCAGGTTCGAGATCGAGGCGGCGATCGCCGCGGTGCTCGGCCTCAGCGAGGTCACCTTCGACACGGCGACGTTGCGTGCCGGGCAGACCGTCGATATGCGCGGGCGGCTGCGTGACGCGGTGTCGGCGCGCTCGATGCTGCTGATCCTGGACAACTGCGAGCATCTGATCGACGCCGTCGCAGTGGTGGTCGCCGACCTGATCGGCGTCGCGCCCCGGCTGACCGTGCTCACCACGAGCCGTTCGCCGCTGACGATCACCGCCGAGACCGTGTATCCCCTACCGCCGCTGACCATCGACCCGGCGGGTTCACCGGCCACCGAGCTGTTCGCCGCGCGCGCCAGGGCGGTGCGACCGGCGGTCCGGCTGGACCCGGACGTCGTCGCCCAGCTGTGCCGCACCCTCGACGGGCTGCCACTGGCCATCGAGCTGGCCGCCGCCCGAGCGCGCGTGATGAGCGTCGAGGAGATCACCGAGCGGCTCGCCGATCGGTTCGCGCTGCTGCGGCACGGCGATCGCAGCTCGCCCCAACGGCACCGCACCCTGCACGCGGTGATCGACTGGAGCTGGAATCTGCTCGACACCGACCAGCGGGCGGCGCTGCGCCGGTTGTGCCGATTCCCGGCCGGATTCACCGCGGTGGCCGCCGAGGCGGTCGCGGGTGGAACCGACGTGAGCGATGTCGCCGCGGCTATCGACGGCCTGGTCAACCAATCACTGCTCACCGTGCTGGACGACGAGGTACTCGGTACCCGCTACCGCATGCTGGAGACGGTGCGGGAGTTCGGTGAAGAACAGCTGGCTGCCGTCGCGGGCGAGCCGGACCAGGTCGACACCCGAATGATGCGATGGGCCGAGGACTACGCCGAGGACGTGGCGAGCCGGTACCTGACCGGGGATCAGATCCGCCTCGCGCTCTCCGTGGCGGCGGAGTTGGACAACCTGGTCGCTGCCCTGCGCTGCGCGATCGACCGGCAGGACAGCGCGACGGCCTACACGGTGTTTCCCGTCGTCGCGACGCTGTGGGTGATCCGCGGATCGCACCTCGAGGTGGTCGCCTGGGCCGAGCGGGTCATCGAGCTGGAGGCGGTCGACCTCGGCCCCAGGGCACCGCGTCCGGACCTGGTGCTCGTCACCTACGAAATGATGTTCCTGCATCTCGCCTACACCAACAGCGACGCCCGCAGGATGGCCGAGCTGCGCCTGCGCGTGCGCCGACTGCTGCGCAACCCCGCCGAACTCAGCGAGAACAACCGTTTCGTCGGCCGAGTCCTGCTCACCAGGGCTGACGGGCGTGGCCTCGGCAGGTTGCTCGCCGATGCGGCGCGTTCGGCCGATCCGGAGACCAAGGCCACGGCGCTGTTGTTGCGGGCCAACATCAGGGAGAACTTCGGCGATGTGCGCGGCTCCACCCTCGACGCGACCAAGGCGCTGGAGATCCTGGGGGAAGAGAACGTCTGGAGCGTAGCCATGGTGTGCAGGCACCTGGGACAGGCCTGCGGCCAGATCGCCCGGTACGCCGAATCGGTGACCTATTACCGCCGCTCGCTCGACCTGCTGCAAGAGTTCGGGGCCTACGAGGAGATCGTGGAGATCCGCAGCGTGCTGGTGGCTTCGCTGGTCGGGATCGGCGAATTGGAGCAGGCCCGACGGGAACTCGACCTCGCCTTCGGCACATCGGATCTGGATTTCTCGGCCGCCGGACAGAATCGACTGCTGTCCACCGTGCTGCAGAGTTCCGCCGAGCTGGCTTTCGCCGTGGGCGACATCGCGGGCGGTCTGGCTCGCTACGAGCGCGCGCTGGAACGGTTCGGCTGGCCGGACAGCGCGCTCGGCCCGGGGCCGGGCGCACTGATGCTCGCCGGGGCCGCACTCGCCGCCCAGGTGCTGCACGGCGCCGCGGGCGCCGCCGCGACGCTGTGCGCTCAACTGGCGCAGCTCACGGTGCCGATGATGGCGCAGTATCAGGACCTTCCGCAGATCGGCACCGTCGCCTGTGCGATCGGCTCGTATCTCATCGCGGTCGACCGTGAGATCGACCGCGGTCTCGAGCTGCTGATGCTGGCTCCGAAGGTGTCCTGCCGCCAGGATTTCCCTTCCCTGCGCTGGGACCGGCACCTGGACGCCGCCGTCGTGAAGCTGGGCTCCGAACGGGTTGACCAGGCGCGTCGCCGCTCGGGTCATTTGGGGAGGAGGGAATCCGCCGCTCGTATCCTGCGAGCGCTACGAGAATTGGACGCCGCCCGCTGACACTCCCGCGGCGCCGTGTCGGCTGAGCGGAATCGCGAGCACGACGGCGGCACGCCGGTGGACTGGTCGTCACCCCCGGCGTGCCGCCGTCTCGCGTGCGCGCGTCTCACGCCCGGCGCATGTACGCCTTGACGGTCAGCGGGGCGAAGATCGCGATGACGACCAGCGACCCGATCAGCGACCACGCCAGGTCGCCGCCGAAGCCGGCGCCGTTCATCAGCCCGCGGCACGCGTTCACCATGTAGTACACCGGGTTGACGTGATTGAGCCCCTGCATCCAGCCCGGCATCGTGCTCACCAAGGCGAAGGCGCCGGACATGAAGGTCAGGGGGAACATGATCATCATCGAGATGCCCTGCACGCCCGCCGCGCTCTTGCCGGTGACCCCGACCAGCGCCCAGATCCAGCTGATCGCGAACGAGCAGGCCACGATGACCAGACCCGCCGCGACGACGCCCAGCACGCCGCCCTCCGGGCGGTAGCCGATCACCAGGCCGACGACGATGGTCAGCACGGTGGCGATGACATAGCGCACCATGTCCGCCAACAGCGCGCCCGCGAGCGCCGAGATACGCGCGATCGGCAGGGATTTGAACCGGTCGAAGACACCTTTGTCCATGTCCTCGCGCAACTGGGTACCGGTGACGACCGACGTGAGCACCACGGTCTGCACCAGGATGCCGGGGACCAGAACCGGCAGGTAGTCCTGCACGCTGCCGCCGATGGCGCCACCGAAGATGTAGGCGAACAAGGCGGTGAACAGGATCGGCTGCACCGTCACGTCGAACAGCTGCTCGGGCTTGTGCTTGATCTTCAACAGGCCGCGGTAGGCCATGGTGAGCGAACTGGTCACCGCTCGACCCAGCGGAACGCGGTTGCTCACTTCGGGAATCGCGGTCGGTGCCGCATGGTGTGCGACGGTGTCGGTCGCGATGACGCTCATGCTGTGTTCGTTGTCGGCATGCGCGGGCCCTTCGTGGTTACGCACGCTGCCGCCTCCGGGCCTGACGCTCATGCTGTGTTCGTTGTCGGCATGCGCGGGCCCTTCGTGGTTACGCACGCTGCCGCCTCCGGGCCTGACGCTCATGCCGCGCTCCTTTCGGACTCGTCGGTGGTGTCTTCGACCGGGTGGCCGGTAATGGTGAGGAAGACCTCGTCCAGGCTGGGCTTGTTCACGGTGATCTCGTCGACGCCGATCTCCCACTCGCGCAGGCGGATCAGCAGGTCAGCGGTGACACCGGTGTCGGTCAGCGGGGCTGTGAGCCGCCCGGCTTCCGGGGTGATCTGCGCCTCGGCGCCGAGGAAATCGCCGATGATACGGCGCGCTTCCTCCAGCTGCCCGCGATCGACCAGGGTCAAGTGCAGTGAGGAACCACCCACCGAGGCCTTCAGTTCGTCGGCCGTGCCATCGGCGATCACCTTTCCGCGGTCGATCACCGCGATCCGGTCGGCCAGCTGATCGGCCTCGTCCAGATACTGCGTGGTGAGCAGCACCGTCGCCCCGTCGCGAACGAGGCGGCGGATGGTCTCCCACATCTGGGCGCGGGTGCGCGGGTCGAGGCCGGTGGTCGGTTCGTCCAAGAACAGCAGCGGCGGCGTCGCGATCAAGCTGGCCGCCAGGTCGAGCCTGCGCCGCATGCCGCCGGAGAAGTTCCGCAGCGGCTTGCTCGCCGCCTCGGTGAGGTCGAACTCCTCCAGCAGTTCGGTCGCTTTGCGCCGGGCGTCGATTCGGCTCAGGCCGAGCAGGCGGGAGAAGACGATCAGGTTCTCGGTGGCGGTCAGGTCCTCGTCGACCGAGGCGTACTGCCCGGTTACGCCGATGAGCGAGCGGACCGCCGTCGGCTCGGCGACCACGTCACGGCCGAAGATGCGCCCGCTGCCGCCGTCCGGTCGCAACAGGGTCGCGAGCATGCGGATGGTCGTGGTCTTGCCCGCGCCGTTCGGTCCGAGCACGCCGTACACCGAGCCCCGCGGCACCGCCAAGCTCACCCCGTCCACGGCTCGCTGTTCCCCGAACACCTTGACCAGGCCGTCCGCCTCGACGGCGAGCGCTGAAGTCGGTGCGAAAGAAGTCATGCGGACTACTGTGGCCACCCGGGCTTGCACCGCGCTTGCACAGCTCTGTCTTCTCGGTGTCGTGTGTTCGCGACCCTCTGACGGCTCGGGTCCGAGCGGCCCACAGCCGCTTCGCCGTAGCCGCGCGCCGCGATTGCTCGGTTCCGCGGCAGCGGGATCCTGCCGCGTCGCGAGTGCCGCAGACGACCGCTAGTGCGACGATTCGGCCAACAGGTATTCGCGCAGTTTGGCGCGGTCGGGCTTGCCCGGGCCGCGGAGCGGGAACTCGTCGAGGACGGCGAGTTCGCGGGGAGCGGCGATGGCGTCCAGTTCGGCGACCACGTATTCGCGCAGTTCGGCCAGGCTGGGAGCCGCGCCGGGGGCGGGGATCACCGCTACGGCGACGCGCTGGCCGAGTCGTTCGTCCGGTAGGCCGAGCACCACCACTTCGCTGATCGCCGGGTGGTTGATCAGCACGGCCTCGACCACCTGCGGGATCACCAGCAGGCCGCCGGTCGTGATCGCCTCGTCGAGCCGTCCGGTGATGCTGAGCACGCCGTTGTCGAAGGTGCCCTCGTCCTCGGTGCGGAACCAACCCGGCTCGGCGAACGCGGGATGGTCGGGCTGATTGCGGTACCCCGAGGCGAGCATCGCGCCGCCGAGGACGACCCTGCCGTCCTCGATACGCACCTTCGCGCCGTCCAACGGCACGCCGTCGTACACGCAGCCGCCACAGGTCTCGCTCATACCGTAGGTGCGGACCACGGGGATGCCGGCCGCTCGCGCGCGCTCGTAGACCGGCAACGGAGTGGCCGCGCCGCCGACGAGCACGCCGTCGAGTTCGGCCAGCGCGGCAGCGGCGACCGGCGATTCGAGCGCCTTGATCAACTGGGTGGGCACCAGGGCCGTGTAGCGGCGTTCCCCGCGCATCCCCGAAATGGCGCCCGCCAGGGCCTCGGGCAGGAATCCGCCGGACACGTCCAGCACGGTGGGTTCGGTCCCCGCCAGGATGCTGCGCAGCAGCACCTGGATACCGGCGATGTGATGGGTCGGCAGGGCCAGCAACCAGTTGCCGGGGCCGCCGAGCCGGTCGTGTGTCGCGGTGCCGCTCGCGCGCAGAGCCGCCGTGCCGAGCATCGCGCCCTTCGGCACGCCCGTGGTGCCGGAGGTGGTCACCACCAGAGCGATCTCGTCATCGATCGGCTCGCCCGGCGACAGGGCGTCGCTCAGGCGTCTGGCCTCACGCCGGTCGCTGGTGGGAATGGGCAGCCAGGCGGACCCGCTACCTTCCAGCGCCTCCCGCAGGTGCGGCATGACGTCGCCGAGACCGGACCCGGTGGGCATCGGCAAGGTTCGCAGTGTCTTACTCATACCGTGCCTCGCCGCTCACCAGGCGCGGTCGTGCTCAGAGCCGCTGTACCCACGGCTCGCTCGCTGCACTCCCTCACGGTAGGGATCGTGTCATGCCCGCGTCGCCGCACGCGGAACGGGTCGGTATGCCGGAGTGGCGCACCCGCGGCGCGGCCACCCGGTCGGATCGGGGCTCAAGTACGACAGACATCGAGACTGCGATTCACTCGTCGGACGGGACACGGACGCAGCCGGCCCGGACGTCGGCGGTCGGGTGGCCATCCGAGCGTTATCGTCCTCGCCGGTTGTCGCGTTGGCAACTCGGTGTTGCCCGCCGAGCTACCGAACGGAATCATCGCTACGACGGTGACCAGCGAGAATCCCGTCTGATCGGATGGGACGGCGGGACTTCCACGAGCACGATCGGCACCCCGTCCGGGTCGTGCACCCACATCTCGTGCAAACCCCACGGCTCTTCGACCGGGGCGCGGTCGATCGGGATGCCCTTCAGCGCCAACTCCGCGGCCGCGTAGGACAGTTCACGCACCTGGAGCCAGATGGCGCCCTCGAACGATGACGCCCGGCCCGATCCGCCGTGCGCGGCCACCTCGATCAGCGACTGGCCGGCGAAGAAGACCGTGCCGCCGGGATACTCCCGCGCGATCGCCAGGCCGAGCCCGTCCCGGTAGAACGCGAGGGTGACCTCGTAGTCGGCGGGCCGCAGGATGACCCGGCTGCTGAGAATGTCCATGTCAGAAGTACCAGGGGTAGGGGGTCCAGTCCGGCTGGCGTTTCTGCAGGAACGCGTCACGGCCTTCGACGGCCTCATCGGTCATGTAGGCCATCCGCGTCGCCTCACCCGCGAACAGTTGCTGGCCGACCAGCCCGTCGTCCAGCAAATTGAACGCGTACTTCAGCATGCGCTGAGCCTGCGGCGATTTGCCGTTGATGTCGGCGGTCCACTCCAGCGCGACGTCCTCCAGCTCGGCGTGGTCGACCACCTTGTTCACCGCGCCCATCTGATGCATTTCCTCGGCGGTGTAAGGGCGGCCGAGGAAGAAGATCTCGCGGGCGAACTTCTGGCCGACCATCTTGGCCAGGTACGCGCTGCCGTAGCCGCCGTCGAAGCTGCCCACGTCGGCGTCGGTCTGCTTGAAGCGGGCGTGCTCGCGGCTGGCCAGGGTGAGGTCGCAGACCACGTGCAGGCTGTGCCCTCCGCCCGCGGCCCAGCCGTTCACCAGCGCGATCACCACCTTCGGCATGAAGCGGATCAGCCGCTGCACCTCCAGAATGTGCAGCCGGCCCGCGCGAGCCTGGTCGACCGTGTCCGCGGTGTCGCCGCTGGCGTACTGGTATCCGCTGCGACCGCGAATCCGCTGGTCACCGCCGGAACAGAAGGCCCAGCCACCGTCCTTGGGGCTGGGGCCGTTGCCGGTGAGCAGAACCGCGCCGACGTCCGGCGTCATCCGGGCGTGGTCGAGGGCCCGATAGAGTTCGTCGACCGTATGCGGGCGAAACGCATTGCGCACCTCCGGCCGGTCGAATGCGACACGAACCGTGCCCTGTTCGATGTGCCGGTGATAGGTGATGTCGGTCAGGTTCTCGAATCCCGGAACGGGACGCCACAGCTTCGGATTGAACGTCACCTTGTGATTATCGCTGTGTCCGATTCGCAGCGCCTTCGTCGCCTACGCGGCGGCCACTCGGACGCGAGCCGGGCCACGAACGGCGGATGCTCGGAGGCGCTTCGCTCGAAACCGGTGGTCGAGCCGGTGTGGTGGCGTCGGGATGCGACTCATGAGTCCGTCGGGCTCTATGAGTGTCTCGGACAGCACGGTTCGTGGCGGTGCTCGGACGCGTGCCGGCGACCGGCTTGCCGCCGTGTGCGCCGGACTTCGATTTGACGGTGTAAAACTACGCGTTACCGTGCAAGTATGAGCGAGCGAGTGAAACCGGTTATCGACCGGACTGCGGTGGATGCCTCCCGGTACGAGAAGCACGGGGGATTTCCGAAGGTCACGCCTGCGCGGGTGGGGCCGAACTTCGGCGGGTTCGTGGAAGCGATGCGGACGTTGCAGGATCTGGCGGTGTCGGCGGACGCGCCGGACGACGTCTTCGGGGCCGCGCAGGCCAAAGCCCGCGAACTGATCGAGCTGCTGGAGCCCCACCGCGCGCCGGAGTTGCAGGGCCCGGCGGGCCGCGCCGTCGAATTGCCCGGGCGGGGAAGCCTTCTGCTGCTGCCGTGGCAGGTGGTCGAGGCGGGGCCAGACGGCATCGAGATGACCGGTGTGTTCCGCCGCTTCCATCTCGGCGGAAACGGGGCCGCGCACGGCGGAGTGCTGCCGCTGCTGTTCGACGACCTGCTCGGCATGATCGTGCACTACGCCGGACGGCCGATCAGTCGCACCGCGTACCTGCACGTGAACTACCGCAAGATCACTCCGCTGGAAGCACCGCTGACGGTTCGCGGGCGGGTCGACCGGATCGAAGGGCGCAAGACTTTCATCACCGCTGAATTGCGCGATGAGCAGGGCGATCTGCTCGCGGACTGCGAAGGCCTTATGGTGGAGTTGCTGCCCTGGCAGCCATAGCCGGGTGAATGCTGGCGCGGGTGCGTATAGTTGCCCTCGCTCGTTCATCGATACCGATCCGGAGGAACCTGAAAGTGGTTGCAGCACTGTCTGAATCCCTGCTCGACGACGCGAAGCGCCCGGCTTTCCTTGCCGACGCCGTCGAGGTTCTCGACGCCGAGGTCTCGGACAAGGGTGGTGCGTCCGGCCTGGCTGTGAAGGGTGGCTACGCGGCGGTCAAGAAGATCAGCCCGTCCATCGTGCCCGATGCGCTGGAGTCGTTGGCGCCCAAGCTCGTCGCGCAGCTGGAGCCGTTCTGGCAGGAATACGCCGCGTCGGGCTCCGGCAAGTTCGCCGATCTGCTCGTCGCCAAGTCCGACGAGGTCGCCGAGGCGTTGCTCGCCGTCACCGACGCCCGGGCCGAGTCCTCCACTCGCCCCGCCCTGAAGAAGGTCTACTCCTCGATGCGCTCCTCGGCGAAGAAGAACGTCATCGAGGCGCTCCCGCGGGTCGGCGACCTGATCGAGAAGCACGCCAAGTGATCTCCTAGCGCTGTGCTTGTGCACAGCGCGTCGGGCAGCGCGAGTTCGCGCCCCTGTACGGCTCGCGTCCGAGCGGCCACCGCCGACGACTTCGTCGCGGACGGGTCGGTCGCTCGGACGCGAGCTGCGTTTGTTCCCAGCGCCTTCCATGCTGGGTGCTCTCGGCTGTTCGGTTTTGCCGGCGCTTGGTCGCTAGGGTTCGCGGCACCCGGTGACTGGCGGGCTTGTTCGTTTGCCGCGCCTTCCACGCGGCGTGTTCGCGGCCCCATCAAGGTTCGCGACCCCAGCGGCCGCCGCTTGCTCGTTCGTCGCCTACGCGACGGCCACACGGACACGAGCCGGGCCGTGAACGGACGATGCTCGGTCTCGCTTCGCTCGAAAGGCTTGGCCGAACCGGTGGGGTCACGCAGCGATTGATGAGCCTCGAGGCCGACCCCCTATGGAGACGGCGAGGGAGCCGACGCACGAGGGCGCGACGCGGGATACCGGATCACGCTCCGGTCGATGGCGGCGGTGCGGGTGATTCATGGGCGAGCCACTGCGCGAAGCCGCAGGGTGTGCGATGACACAGTGTGATTGCGAGCCTCCCGGCGGCGACTTCTAGTTGACTGTCTGCCAGTCTGGAGGCGTGAACCCGTCTACAGCACAAGCGCAGGTCGTCGTCGACGAACTCGTGCGCGGGGGCGTGCGGGATGTCGTCCTGTGCCCCGGCTCCCGGAACGCTCCGCTGGCCTTCGCCCTGCAGGCTGCCGACGCGGCCGGGCGCCTGCGGCTGCACATGCGGATCGATGAGCGGACGGCCGGATTCCTCGCCGTCGGGCTCGCGATCGCCAGCCGGCTCCCCGTCCCCGTCGTGATGACCTCGGGCACCGCGGTGGCCAACCTCGGGCCTGCCGTGCTGGAGGCGAACTACGCCAGGGTCCCGCTGGTGGTGCTCAGCGCCAACCGGCCCTACGAGATGCTCGGCTCCGGCGCCAACCAGACCGTCGAGCAGTTCGGCCTGTTCGGCAGCCAGGTACGCGCCACCATCTCGCTGGGTCTGGCAGAGGAGGAGGCGGGCGACGGCGATCACCAGCCGTACGGCCACCAGAACAGCCAGTGGCGCTCAGCGGTCTGCCGGGTGCTCGCGGCGGCGCGCGGCACCCGCTCCGGCAATGCGGGCCCGGTGCACTTCGATGTGCCGCTGCGCGAGCCGCTGGTCCCCGACCTCGCGCCCGGCGAGTCGGCTCCCGCCGGTCGCGCGGGCGAGTGCGCCTGGACCGAGACCCAGTACGCGACGCTCGACGTGCCGCTCGAACTGGACCTCACCCCGGACACCGTCGTCATCTCCGGACACGGCGCCGGGTTGCGCCCTGAGCTGGCGCATCTGCCGACCGTCGCGGAGCCCACCGCCCCCATGCACGGTCCGGCGCTGCACCCGTTGGCGCTGCCGCTGCTGCGGCCGAAGCAGGCGATCATCACCGGCCGCCCCACTTTGCACCGGCAGGTCTCGAAGGTGCTCGCGGATCCCGACGTGCGGGTCTACGCGCTGACCACCGGGCCGCGATGGCCCGACGTGTCCGGCAATGTGGTGGGAACCGGCACGCGTGCTGTCATCACCGGCACGCCCAGAGCGCAATGGCTGGAGCACTGCCGCGAACTGAACGCCAAAGCCGAGCAAGTGGTGCGGGCCGAACTGGCCCGGCACCCGAAACCCACCGGGCTGCACGTCGCCGCTGTCGTCATGGACGCGCTGCGCGAAGGTGACCAACTCTTGCTCGGCGCCTCGAACCCGGTGCGTGACGCCGCGCTGGTGTCGCATCCGCGGCCGGGGATCGAAGTGCTGTCGAATCGCGGCGTGGCCGGTATCGACGGCACGGTGTCCACGGCCGTCGGCGCCGCTCTGCATCACGAGGGGCGCACCATCGCGCTGATCGGTGACCTGACGTTCCTGCACGACGCGTCCGGCCTGCTCATCGGACCCGGCGAACCGCGGCCGGCCGATCTGACCATCGTGGTCGCCAACGACGACGGCGGCGGCATCTTCGAGCTGCTCGAACAGGGCGACCCGCAGTACGCGGGCGTGTTCGAGCGGGTCTTCGGCACCCCGCACGGCATGGATCTCGCCGCACTGTGCGCCGCCTACCGCATCCCGCACCGGCAGGTGGACCCGCAGCAACTGGCCACCGAGCTGACCGGGCACGCCCACGGCGTGCGCGTGCTGGAGGTGGCCACCGAGCGGTCGAGCCTGCGCGAACTGCACACGACGGTGCGGGCGAAGATTTAGCCCTGAGCGCGGGCCGGGGCGGTCAGTAGCCGAGGTCCTCCTCGGGATCGTCATCGATCGGAACCGCGATGGACTGTTCGATCACGTCCGCGGGGTTCGCCTCCAAGATGTCGCGCTCCAGGATCGCCCGCTCGACGACGTCCTCTTCCGGCAGGTCGTCGGCGAGCACCGGCTCCTCCGGATACGCCGGAACGGACTGCTCGGCGAGATCGGCCTCCGGGACCGCGTCGGCAAGGGGATCTGACATCGTGCGCTCCTCTCCATGTAGGCCTCTCGATCGGCATACCCGTCGTGGCGCGCCGCAATCGAGGCGGACGTTCAACTTCGGCTGCATCGAGGATGCCCGCGGCAGGACCGTACGGCAAGCATCTCCCCGTCAACGTTGTCGTTCTTCGCCGATCTGCGGCGCCGTCGCGTCGGCGGGGTGCTCGACGAGTGCGAGGGTGCGCCCGGCCATGAATCGAGCGGTCCGCACCGCCGTCCCCGATCGCGTCACTTCGCTGACTTCGACCACGCCGCGCGCGATCCGTACCTCGACCCGCCGCCCCGCCCGGGTAGCCGCGATCTCGTAACTGCGAGACCCGTCGCCCACGTCGACGACGATCTCCACCCGATCACCCTTCATCTACCAATTGTCCGCTTTTCCAGCGCATTTCGCCGCTACGAGTAGGTAACGGCGGTGTGGCGAGCCGGTCGGGACGGTTCGGTCTCGCGCGTGCCGATCACGGAGCGGGCCTGCGCGATCCGAGTCCGAGCTTGCGCGCGAGGCGGCCCATGAGGTGCGACATCTCGGCCGGAAAGGAATCCGGTTCGGGGATCGCGACCGGGCGGACCCGGCCGTTGTGAATCGCGGTTACCCGCCAGCCTTCGGACGTGCGTACCAGCACCAGTGTCTGGCGCGACAGCCTGCGCTCGGGCAGCCGCGAGCGCCATGGCATCAGTACCGACGCGGTGCCGTGCAGGATCGCCACGTCGGAGGTGAGGAAGCGGATCGACTCCACGTCGCCGACCAGTGCGGAGCCTGCCAGCACGCCTCGGAAGAGCTTGTCGTGATTGTGCTGGTGCTGGGCGCGGCCGATGGCGCGGGTGCCGTCATAGGACACGTAGTCGGAGTCGTCGGTGAAATACCCGGCGTAGGCATCGGCGTCGTTGTCGGTCCACGCCTGCATGAGGTCTCCGAACAGCGCCCGGATCCGGGCGTCGTCGTCGGTGCGGTCGCGGGTGTCGGTCATGGCGGTGCGCCTCCGTGCTATGATTTCGATCAACGAAAGTTACGATAACAGAAAGTTTGGAATGTCGAAAGATAAGCTCATCGGCGAAATCGGCATGCAGTTGCGGCTGCTTCAGCAGAGCTTCGACGTCTTCGACGAGGCGGTCGCCGCACACCTCGGCGTGAACCGCACCGATATGCGGTGCTTGGATGTGGTGCTCGGCCGTGGCCCGCTGCCTGCGGGCGAGCTGAGTGCCGCGGTGAAACTCAGCCCCGCGGCCACCACCGCGGCGATCGATCGACTGGAACGTGCCGGATTCGTCGTGCGCGGTCAGGATCCGTCCAATCGGCGGCGCGTGCTGGTAACCGCCACCACCGCTGCGCGAGAGGTGGCGGAGCGGATCTTCGAACCCGTCGGCCGGGCAGGTGCGCAGGCTCTCGATCGCTACGACGCCGCCCAGCTTTCGCTGATCCTGGACTTCCTGCATACCGCGCTCGCCGTCCATCGCGGACAAACCGACCGCATCGCGTCGGACGGCTGACCGGAGCGCTCACGCGGCGGCGGCGCTGGCTCGGCGCGTTCCCTCCGGACCGATGAATTCCGCGCGGCGGTTGTGTCTACATGGTTGGACATATCCCCGGCTCAGGAGATCCGATGAATCCGGAATTCGATTTCGAACCGGCCGCTACCGCGCTGGCGACAGTGATCGGCCGCATCACCGACGACCAGCTCGCGGCGCCGACACCCTGCGCGGACATCACGGTCGGTGCTCTGCTCGCGCACGTCGACGATCTGACCGAGGCGTTTCGTCAGTCGGCCACCAAGGAGGCCGTCGGCAGGTCCGTCGCGCCGGATTCCCCTGCCGAGCGCGCCCTGCCGGAAGATTGGCGCTCGCGCATCCCTGCCCGGCTCGATGCCCTGGTAGCAGCGTGGCGGGAGCCCGCGGCCTGGGACGGCGTGACGGAGGCGGGTGGGGTGAGCCAGCCCGCCCCGGTGATGGCCAGGTTCGCGCTGGACGAGGTGGTCGTGCACGGCTGGGATCTGGCGAAGGCCACCGGCCAGCCTTTCACGTGTGATGCCCGGTCCGGCGCGATTCTCTTGGACATGCTGCGCGACACTCCCGCCGAGGGCGTGCCGGGCTTGTTCGGGCCGGTGGTGCCGGTCGCGGCGGCGGCGTCCGACTGGGAGCGGGTCCTCGCGTTCACCGGCCGCCGCGCCGACTGGACTGCCGAGACCAGGGCAGCGGTGCTCGACTAGCCGGAGTCGGCTCAGTGCCGTCCACCGGTGGTCACGAAGGTGCCCGCGGTGACGGCGTCGACGGCGGCCTGGGCGGCCATGTCCGCCGCGGCGTCATCGATCGGGTCGCCGCTGGCGAGCAGCCGGTAGTAGAGCGGGGCCGACACGGCGGAAAGCACCGCGCGTGCGTCGGTGTGCTCGGGCGCTTCACCTCGCGCGATGGCGGCATCCACACAGGCGGACCATTCGGTGAGCCGGACGTCGTAGAAGCGGCGCAGGGCGGACGCGGCCGACTCGTCGCACGTGGCGGCCGCGATCACGGCGCGGAAGAGCCTGCCTTGGCGGGGGTCGGAGAGTGTCTTCGCGACCAGGCGGGCGTTGGCGGTGAGATCGCCGAGTAGCGAGCCGGTGTCCACGCGTGGCAGCGACTGTTCGGCCATGCCGACCAGCAGGTCGGCGATCAGGCCGGGGGGCGTGCGCCAGCGGCGGTAGACGGTGGTCTTGCCTACTTCGGCGCGAGCCGCGACCTCGGCGAGGTCCAGATGGGCGAAGCCGCGTTCGGCCAGCAAATCGCCCGCCGCCTGGAGGACGGCCGCGCGGACCCGCGCGGTCCGTCCACCGGGTCGAACCGAGCCGGGTGTGGCGTCTTCAAGCTCCATAACGGCACTCCAGTTTCATTTAAGCGTGGACGGGTGTATCGTTCGAATCGTTAACGGAACTATAGACCCTTTAGGAGGGTGCTCCAGTGAACGATCAGACGGTGGACACGCAGATGGAGTACCGGCGGCTCGGCTCATCGGGCCTGCACGTGCCGGCCCTGAGCTTCGGGGCGGGCACCTTCGGCGGTCGGGGCGAATTGTTCGGCGCGTGGGGCGACACCGACGCCGAGCAGGCGCGACGGCTGGTCGACATCAGTCTGGACGCCGGTGTCAGCATGTTCGACACCGCCGACGTCTACTCCGACGGCGCCTCCGAGGAGGTGCTGGGCGCCGCGGTCAAGGGCAGGCGTGATCGGGTGCTGCTGTCCACCAAGGCGACACTGCCGACCGGCCCGGGTCCGCTGGACGCCGGGTCCGGCCGGGCCAGGTTGATCGGTGCGGTGGAGGGGTCGCTGCGCAGGCTCCGTACCGACTACATCGATCTGTTCCAGCTGCACGCTTTCGACGCGGGCACGCCGGTGGAGGAAGTCGTCGCGGCACTGGACGATCTGGTGCGCGCGGGCAAGATCCGCTATGTCGGCGCGTCCAACTTCGCGGGTTGGCAGTTGATGAAATCCCTTGCCACGGCGGATCGCAACGGCCTGACCAGGTACGTCGCTCACCAGGTCTACTATTCGCTGGTCGGGCGCGACTACGAGTGGGAACTCATGCCGCTGGGCCGCGACCAGGGTGTCGGCGCGGTGGTATGGAGTCCGCTGGGTTGGGGAAGGCTCACCGGCAAGATTCGTCGCGGACGGCCACTCCCGGAAGGCAGCCGCTTGCACCGGACCGCCGAGGCGGGCCCGCCGGTGGACGAGGAGAAGCTCTACGACGTGGTCGACGTCCTCGACGAGTTGGCCGCCGAGACCGGCAAGACGGTCCCGCAGATCGCCCTCAATTGGCTACTGCGCCGCCCCACCGTCTCGACCGTCATCGTGGGCGCCCGCAACGAGGAGCAGCTGCGCCAGAATCTCGGCGCCGTCGGCTGGGAACTCACCCCCGACCAGGTCGCCCGCCTGGACAAAGCCAGCGCCACCACCCCGCCCTACCCTTACTACCCGTACTACCGTCTCCCGGACTTCACCCGCCTGAACCCGCCCGCGGTGTGAACGCGGGGGAACGATCGTCAATCCGCTCCGACCGGGGTCGCGGTGGAGCCGAACTCACCGATCGTGATCACGACTGGACCGCCTACGCGGTCCATGTCGTACATCGCCTCGCCGAGGTGGGTGGACATCAAGTCCATCCACCAGTCCCAGGGGGATTCAGGCCTGCCACGCAGAGCGTCCTCCGCAACCTTCCGGTAGTAGTCCCGCAGCGTGTCCGGAGTGAATCGCATGGCGACGGGAGGAGCCAGCGCCACGCCATCGCGTTCGACGATGTACGGAATGCCTTCCCGAACCGAGATTTTCAAACCCTCCCAGTTCCCGGCGCGAACGATGGAGTCCGTCAACTCGTCGTATGTCGGCTCATCCACGGCAAGCCTTTCCTCCGTCTCAGGTGGTACTGGCGAACTGAAACATCAGTAGACGTCGCGGACGTAACGTTTTTCGGCGACGAGTTGCTTCTTGAAGGCCAGTGCGCCGTCCTCGTCGAGCTTGCCGTGGACGCGCGCGATGCGCAGCAGCGCCTCGTCGACGTCTTTGGCCATGCGGCTGGCGTCGCCGCAGACGTAGAAATGGGCGCCCTCGCGCAGCCAGGACCACAGCTCGGCGCCGTGCTCGATCATGCGGTGCTGCACGTAGATCCGCTCGCGCTGGTCGCGGGAGAAGGCCAGGTCGAGGCGGGTGAGGAAGCCGGAACGGAACATGTCCTCCAGCTCGGCGCGGTAGTAGAAGTTCTGCGCCGCATGCTGATCGCCGAAGAACAACCAGTTGCGGCCGGTGCAGCCGAGGGCCCTGCGCTCGTGCAGGAACCCGCGGAAGGGCGCGATACCCGTGCCGGGGCCGACCATGATCATCGGTGCGGTCGGGTCGGCGGGCGGACGGAAATGCGGTGCGCGCTGCAGGAAGATCGGCACCGCAGGGTCGGTGCGGGCGGCGTGCGCCCGGTCGGCGAGGAAGGTCGAGCACACTCCGCCGCGCCGCGCCGCCGAACCGGTGGCAGCGGGATCGCCGTAACGCACGATGCCGACGGTCAGCTCCACCTCGTCCGGGCTGACCAGCGGACTCGACGAGATCGAATACTGGCGCGGCTGTAGTTTCTTCAGCGTGCCGAGCCACTCCACCAGATCGGCCCGCACCGGGAAGTCGCGCAGCACGTCCACGGCCTGCCGGTCCCACAGGTAGCTCGCCAGCTCGTTGCGATTGTCCCGGCGCAGCAGTTTGGCGAGCTTGCCGTTGTGGTTGCGCTCGGCGAGGAAGCCGAGCAGATCCTGCCCGACCTTCGTGATGTCGTAATGCGTGCGCAGCGCCTCGGCCAAGGGGAGTTCGCGTTGGTCGACCTCGACGACGCGACGGCCGTCCAACCCGGTCGCGGCCAGCCATTCGGTGACCAGCGAGGTGGAATTCACCGGCCACACGCCCAGCGAATCGCCCACCTCGTAGGCCGCGTCCAGACCGCGCAGATCGAACCCGAAGCGGCGCACCTCTTTCGACGACTCCGCGGTCGACAGCAACTCGTTGCGCACGAGTGGAGCACGCAAGGGCGCCGTGCGAGTGAACGGTGTGGGTGCGCCACGGTGGCGGCCGAGCGCTGGTGCGGCGGTCGGCAACTCCATGGTCGCGACTCCACCGCCACGGGGGGTGGACCGCCTCGAGTCGGTCGCACCGTGCGCCGGAAGTGCGGTGGGGAAGTCCGGGCTCTCGGCCGGGCCGTCGCCGAACGCGGCGAGCACGTCGTCGAGCCAGCGCTGGGCCGCGTCTTCGTAGTCGGGTTCGCTGTCGACGCGCGGGAGCAGCCGGGTAGCGCCCAGTGCGGCGAATCTCTCGTCGAGTTTGCGGCCGTAGCCGCAGAAGTCGTCATAGGAGGAGTCGCCGAGGGCGAACACCGCGTACCGCACGCCGGTCAGCCGCACGGCGCCGTCGGCCAGCCGATCCCAGAAATCGGCTCCGTTGTCCGGCGGCCCGCCGTCGCCGAAGGTGCTGCTGACCACCAGCACGTCACCCCGGATCGCGCTCAGCTCGCAGGAATCCAGGTCCAGCAGGCGGGGCGCGAAGCCGTGCTCGGCGAGGTGCGCCGCGACCGTGGCGGCGAATTCCTCGGCGGTGCCGGTCTGCGAGGCCCACAGGACGGTGATCGCGTGCCCGATGTCACCCGCGTCCGTCGCGGGCGCCGAGCCCGCCGCCGCACGCGAGTACATGCCTGCCAGCAGACCGTCGACCCACAACCTGCTGTGCGCGGACATCGGCGCCGACTCCGGGAGCACCGGCTGACCCGTCACCGGAAGCGATTGCAGCGCGGCCAGATAACCGCTCAGATAGATCCGCTCGGTTTCGCTGAGCGTGGGCGCGGTGCCGCTGTCGAGACCGAGCACGGCCGCCAGCGGGTGCGCCGACTCCGTCGCGGGCAGGGCGTCGGGCGATTTCGGTCGCGGCACGGCGGCCACCCGGCGCAGCGCTATCGCGCACGCCTTGAACTCCGGTTGCAGCGAGGCCGGGTCGACCGCGTCGTTGGTGACCGCGTTGATGGTCAGGTATTCGCCTTGCTCGTCGTTCCAATGGAACGGCACGAAGCAATCTCCCTGGCGCACTCGGTCGCTGACCTGCACCGGCAGCACGGCCCGGCCCCTGCGGGAGGCGATCTCGAGCTGGTCGCCCTCGTGCAACCCGAGACGCTCGGCATCGGCCGGGTGCACCTCGGCGAACGGCTGTCCGTTCAGCTTGGTCAGCTTGTCGATCTTGCCGGTCTTGGTCATGGTGTGCCACTGATGCTGTAGGCGGCCGGTGTTCAGCAGGAACGGGTAGTCGTCGTCCGGCATCTCCTCCGGCAGCATGTGCGGCCGCGGCCAGAACACCGCGCGGCGGCTCGGCGTGGCGAAGGCCAGCCGGGGCCGGTGCCCGTTCTCGTCGACGAACAGCGTCTGGCTGACGCCGTCGTTGCGGTAGCGGATCGGATTGCGCCGCTGCTCCGGCCGCGCGCACGGCCACTGCATCGGACCGTCGCGCAGCGCCTCGTAGCTGACGCCGCGCAGGTCGTAGCCGGTCGCGGGGTTGGCGAACCGCTTGATCTCGTCGAACACCTCGGCGCTGGAGGCGAAGTCGAAGCCGGGGAACCCCATCGCGGTGGCGATATCGGCGATGATCCGCCAGTCCGGCCGCGCGTCGCCGATGGGCGGGACCGACTGTTGCAGCAGGGTGAGATTTCGTTCGGAATTCACCATCACCGCGTCGGCTTCCGCCCACAGCGTGGCCGGGAGCAGGAGGTCGGCGTAGGCGTTGGTCGCGGTTTCGGTGTAGGCGTCCTGGGCGATCACCAGTTCGGCCGCCTCGAGTCCCGCGATCACCGTCTTGCGGTTCGGCACGGTGGCCACGGGATTGGTGCAGATGATCCAGGCCGCTTTGATCTCCCCTTCGGCCAGTCCGCGGAACATCTCCACCGTGCCGGGCCCGGCTTCGGCGCGTAGCGCGCCGGGCTCGAGCTGCCACGCGGTCTCCACGAACGCGCGGTCCTCGGCGGAGAGCAGACTGCGCTGGCCGGGCAGCCCTGGGCCCATGTAGCCCATCTCCCGCCCGCCCATCGCGTTCGGCTGCCCGGTCAGCGAGAACGGCCCGCTGCCGGGACGGCAGATGGCCCCCGTGGCCAGGTGCAGGTTGCACAGCGCGTTGGTGTTCCAGGTGCCGTGCGTGGACTGGTTGAGGCCCATCGTCCACAGCGACATCCACTCGCCCGCCGCGCCGATCCACTGGGCGGCGGTCCGGATGTCGGCCTCGGACAGTCCGGTGATCTCGGCCACCCGCTGCGGCGGATAGTCGGCCAGGAACTCCGGCATCGCCTCCCAGCCTTCGGTGTGCTCGGCGATGAACTCCGCGTCGATGTCACCGTCGGCGACCAGCAGGTGCAGCAGTCCGTTCAGCAGCGCCAGATCCGTGCCGGGCGCGATCTGCAGGAAGAGGTCGGCGCGCTCGGCGGTCTCGGTGCGCCGCGGATCGACCACGATCAGCTTCGCGCCCGCCTTGAGCCGGTCGGCCATCCGCAGGAACAGGATCGGATGGCAGTCGGCCATGTTCGCGCCGATCACGAAGAACAGGTCCGCGTGCTCGAAGTCGTCGTAGGAGCCGGGCGGCCCGTCCGCACCGAGGGACTGTTTGTACCCGGTGCCCGCACTGGCCATGCACAGCCGCGAGTTCGCCTCGATGTGCACCGTGCGCAGATAGCCCTTGGCGAGCTTGGTGGCGAGGTACTGCGCTTCCAGCGACATCTGCCCGGAGACATACAGCGCGATCGCGTCCGGACCGTGCTCGTCCAGGATCGCCCGCAGCCGGGTGGCGGCCTCGTGCACGGCCTCGTCGACGGGGAACGGCACCGGGACCTGGCCGCGCTCGAAGCGCCGGTAGGCGGTTTCCATCCGCCCGGGGGTGCGCATCAGCTCGGCATGGGTCGTGCCTTTGGTGCACAGCCTGCCCGCGTTCGCCGGGTGCAACTTGTCGCCGCTGACCTTGGCGATCACCGGCTGCCCCGCGTCGTTCGAAGCGGTCCGCACCGTGATTCCACAGCCCACGCCGCAGTACGAGCACGCCGTTCGGGCGGTGCCGTCGCTGCGGCCGGTCACTGCGTCAGACATGCCTTCGATCATGCGGACCGCCGATTGCGCGGGATTTACCTCGCGTTATCGCCAGGTGACATTCCACCTCACCGCACACGAATCCGGCGGTGAGGTGTGATCAGGATCTCCGGGCTCAGCCGAGCTTGTACGCCCGGTGCAGGGCGACCACTCCTCCGGTGAGGTTGCGCCACTTCACCGACGACCACCCGTTCGCCGCGATCCGCATCGCCAGCCTGCGCTGATTCGGCCAGTCCGGGATGGATTCGGCGAGGTAGATGTACGCGTCGGGATTGCTGCTCACCACGCGCGCCACTTTGGGTAGCGCCTTCATCAGGTATTCCAGGTAGATCGTGCGGAACAGCGGGAGAACCGGTGCGGAGAACTCGCAGACGACCAACCTGCCGCCGGGTTTGGTGACGCGCAGCATCTCGCGCAAGGCGAGGTCGGTGTCGGCCACATTGCGCAGCCCGAACGAGATGGTCACCGCGTCGAAGGAGTCGTCGGCGAACGGCAGCGCCATCGCGTCGGCCGCCACCATCGGCACATCGCGGAACCGGCCCGCGCTGAGCATGCCCTTGGAGAAGTCGGCCGCCAGGCACCAGGCTCCGGATTTCCGCAGCTCCAGGGTGGACACACCGGTTCCGGCGGCCAGATCGAGCAATCGCTCGCCCGGCCGCGGCGCCAATGCCTTGCGGGTCGCCCAGCGCCAGTAGCGATCCTGCCCCCCGGAGATCACCGTATTGGTCAGGTCGTAGCGACGGGCGACGCCGTCGAACATCGACGCGACTTCGCGCGGCTGCTTGTCCAACGAGGCCCGGTTCGATTGCGTTTTCGCCACGCCAAGACCCTAACTCGCGGTCTGTTCCGAACCGAGCGTGGCACGGGGATACTTCCGTCACGCCGAGCCGGGTTTCAAGCCGTATGCGGCAACCGAATCCGGGTACCGGTCACCTCGGCGTAGTGGCCCATCAGCTGGGTGCAGATGGCGGGCCAGGTCCGCGACAGCACCGACTTCCTGGCCGCTCCGGCGAACCGGCCCCGCAGCCGCGGATCGTGCAGCGCTGCGACGGCGCTGGGCAACAACTCGCAGAACCGGTCCACCGGCAGCAGGTAGCCGTTACGGCAGTGGGCGATCAGGTCGCGCGGACCGCCCGCGTCGGGGCCGATCACCGGGATTCCCGACGCCAGCGCCTCCTGTACGCCCTGGCAGAAGGTCTCGTGCTCGCCCGCGTGCGCCATCACGTCCAAGCTGGCGTACGCCTGTGCCAGCTCGTCACCGCCGAGCTCGCCGGTGAACACCGCGGTCGGCATGAGACGGGCCAGCCGCTGGCGTTCCGGCCCGTCGCCGACGATCACCAGCTGGATGTCGGGGTCGGCGTCGAGCACCGCGAGGCGTTCGACGTGCTTCTCCGGGGCGAGCCGCCCCACGAAGCCCACCAGCAGGCGGTCCCGGCCGCCCAGCCAGGAGTCGCGCAACTCGACGGAGCGGGCGCTCGGCGTGAACCTCGCGATGTCGACACCCCGGCCCCACCGGTGCACGCGCGGGATACCGTGCCGGACCAGGTCCTCCGCGGCGGCCCGGGACGGGACGAGCGTGCGGGTGGCACCTTCGTGGATGCGCCGCGTCCAGCTCCAGGCGGCCCGGCTCGCCAGGCCGAGCCCGTAGCTCTTGGCAAAGCCCGCGACGTCGGTCTGGTACACCGCGACGGTCGGCAGGTCCAGCCGCAGCGCCGCGCCCAGTCCGCCCGCGCCGAGCAGGAACGGCGAGGCCAGGTGGACCACGTCGGCGTCGAAGTCGTCGATGGCCGAGACGATGCCCGGCTGCGGCAACCCGACCGGCAGCGAGCTGATCTTCGGCACCATGACCGCGGGCACCCGATGTACCGGGAAACGTTGATAGCGCCGCGGTGCGGTGGGCTGCCCGCGCGGGGTGTCCGGCGCGATGATCAGCGCATCGTGCCCGTGCCGGTCCAAGTGATCCAGCACCCGCAGCACGGAGTTGACGACGCCGTTCATATTCGGCAGGAACGACTCCGCGACGATCGCTACACGCACCTTCTCAGCGTGACGGGTGCACCGCGCCGCGCCGCCACACCGAAGTGAAGGACACGGAAAGATCCGGCGAATTGTCGGGGCCGCGACGCTGCGGGGCGGTGGCACGCTCGGATCAGGTCACCGGAGCGGGACCACGCCTGCCCGTGCGGGTGAGCAACCACAGCGCGGGGAGTGCGAGCAGCCACACCACCACGATGACCGACAGCGCGGGCGGAATGGCGACGCGCACGTCACGGCCTTCCACGCGCACCAAGTCGGGGTCGCTGCGGCTGTATTCCACGCGAATCCGCTCACCCGCGGTCAGGTTGGTCGGATACAGGACGCCGACCTTCGGATTATGCGTCTCTCCATCGGGTGTGACATACATGACCGCCGAGCGCAGCCGCCCCGCCGAGAGCACCTCGGCCGTGGTGCTGCCCTTGTCGGAGCTGATCAGGTAGTCGTTGCGCCAAGCGGCCAGCACCAGCAGCCCGACGAGCACGCTCACCGCCGTCGCGGCGATCAGCACCCCGAGCCTGGCCCGCCGCAGACGGATCGGCCGCCCACTGGACCGACTGGTTTCCGACACCGCCACAGGCTACCGAGCGGCTCGGCTACGGTGACGGCCATGTCCCGAAAATTCAGCTTCACCGTGCCTTACACCGTCCCGGTCGAAGATCTCCACCGGGCACTCACCACCGATGACGTCTGGCGGGCTCGCTTCGCCGACGCCCCGACCGCGACGTTGGAGCTGTCGCATCCGGACGGGGCGGGCACCATCCGCATCCACATGACCGAGAAGGCCGCGCAGGACAAGGTACCGGCGCTGGTGCGCAAGGTCCTCAAGAGCGAGCTCACCTTCGATCGCACCGACAACTGGCAGCCGCTGGTCGGCGAGGTGGCCAAGGGCGCCTTCGAGGCCAGCACCGGCGGCATCAATACCGTGATGTCCGGCACCTACGAGATCCGCTCCACAGCGGAAGGTTCCGAGATCGAGGTCGTTGGCACCGTTCAGGTGAAGGTGCCACTGGTCGGCGGCGCGATCGAGCCGCTCGCCGAACAGTTGCACCACCGGGTGCTCAACAGCGAGCGCAAATTCATCGAGGAATGGCTGTCCGCGAAGCCGACCGCCTGAGCGTGCGAGTTGCCCCGGCGTGCGCCGGGGCAACTTCCCTTCGCCCTAGGCACCTCTAGGCGAAGTCCTTTGGCGAGTACTCCTTCGGCTCCATCAGCACCAGCCAGTTCCCGGAGTTGTCCCGGATGATCGCCTCGGTCCCGTAGGGCCGCTCGGCGGGCGGCTGAACGAACTCCACACCCTTGGCGGTGAGTTCTTCGAAGGTCTTCTGGCAGTTCTCGGTCCGCAAGCCGAGCGAACCGTGCGTACCGTTGGCGAGCGCGCGCCGGACGGCGTCGGCGTAGTGCTCGTCCAGCGGCGGGCCCGGGAGCATCAGCGTGATCTCCAGCTCCGGCTGCGCGGGATGCGCGACGGTGACCCAGCGGAAACCGTTGTCGCCCATCGTGACATCGCTGGTCTCGACGAAGCCGAGCTTGTCGACATACCACTGTTTTGCTGCGTCCTGGTCCGTGACATACACCGTGACCAGGGAAACGTTCGTAATCGTCGTCATGCGGCCCAGGCTATGGCGCGCGCCTCGCCGCGGGCTTCTCCGAAATTGCGCCGTTTGCTCAGCCGGTCCGCTTGCGGTCCGACAGCCCGTGCATGAAGACGAAACAACCGGGGATGCGCGGAGCGCCGTCGGCGAACTTCGCTTGATACTCCGATGGCGTGACCCCGACCAGCTGGCGGAACTTGCTGCTGAACGAGCCGAGACTGCTGTAACCGACCACCATGCACACCTCGGTGACCGTGAGGTTGGTCGCCCGGAGCAGATCCTGCGCGCGTTCGATGCGCCGCTCGGCCAGGTAGGCGGCGGGGGTGAGGCCGTAGACCGCGGCGAACGCGCGCAAGAAGTGGTATTTCGACACCCCGGCGGCCGCCGCCAGCTCGTCCAGATCGAGCGGGTCGGCGTAACGCCGGTCCGCCAGGTCCCTGGCTCGGCGCAGATGCGGGAGCAGAGACAGCGCGGGCAATCCGCGGGCTCGTTGTTCGCCCATCGCGCCGGCCACCGTCCCTATCCGAACGGCTGGCGTTCGTCGAAGCGCAGCGACGCCCGGCCCGCCATCCGCCAGGCCCGCGCGGTCAGGTCGACGTCCTCGTCGGTCACCAGGTTGCCCATCACCCGGACGGCCGTGCGCTGCAAATACTTCGAGCGCATCACGGGGGGACCACCCAGCGGCACCATGCGCGGGTGGGTGGCCAGTCCGGCGATCCGCCGGGCCACGGAGAACGTGCGTCCGTAGCGGGCGCGCAGCACCTGCGGCCAGACCGCGGTGAAGTCGGGCTCGTCCAGCAGGTCGGCCAGCATGTGACCGCCCTCCAAGCCGTAATCGATACCCTCGCCGTTGAGCGGGTTCACGCAGCCGGCGGCGTCACCGATCAGGACCCAGTTGCGTCCGGCCACGTTCGAGACCGCGCCACCCATCGGAAGCAGGGCCGACGCCACCGCGCGCAGCGAGCCCTCGAACTGCCATTCCTCGCTGCGCAGCGCGGTGTAGTGCCCCAGCAGCGGTTTCAACGCGATGTGCGAGGGCCGCCGCTCCGTGGCCAGCGACCCGACGCCGATGTTCACCTCACCGTTGCCGAGCGGGAACACCCAGCCGTAGCCGGGAACCAGCTCGCCCGCGGCGTCGCGCAACTCCAGATGCGAAGTGATCCATTGGTCGTCGCTGCGGCCGGACTTGATGTAGGCGCGCGCCGCGGTGCCGTACGCGTACTGCCGATGCCAGGTGCGCCCGAGCAGCCGCCCGATCGGTGAACGCACTCCGTCGGCGACCACCAGCGTCCGGCAAGCGATCGTCCGAGTGCCGTCGGCCGTGCGCACCGTCACACCGGTGACCCGGTCGCCGTCACGGGTGATGTCGACCACTTTCGTCCCGTCCACCATGCGCGCGCCGGACTTCACCGCCGTCTCGCGCAGCTTGTCGTCGAGTTCGGTACGGGGGACCGCGCTGCCGTACGTCGGGAAGGAACCGCCCGGCCAGCTCAGCAGCGCCTCGCGGCCGAAGCCGGTCATCCGGAGGCCGTGGTTGACGATGTGCGCGCGCACCCACTCGCCGAGACCGAGTTGCTCCAGTTCGGCGGTCGCGCGCGGGGTGAGCCCGTCACCGCAGGTCTTGTCCCTGGGAAAAACGGCGGAATCGACGAGCACCACGTCCCGTCCCGCCCGCGCCGCCCATGCCGCCGACGCCGATCCGGCCGGGCCCGCGCCGACGACCAGCACCTCGGCCCGGCTGGGCAACGCGTCCTCGTCGCTCGCGGGACTCGCTTCCGGTGAACCCATGCGGTCCATACTCGCAGGGCCGTCTCTTCCGTGTCGACGGCGGTCGCGCTCGCGCCGTGGACGGTCACGAGCGACGCGGTGCGGCGGTGGCCGATCCACCACAGAGTGACGGTGTTCATGGGCCATCCGACGGGGACACGCTAGGTTCTCTACCGTGGGGTCGGACGCATCGCTGGGAGAAGAAATGAGCACATCGGCCATGAGCGAGCGCAGCGAGCGAATCATGGGCACGGCGCACGGCGGGCACAGCGAAGCCGGGAGCGACGTGAGCACGGTCGTGGCCGGGGTCGACCTCGGTGACCCCCGGCTCGCGGACACGGTGCGCGACGGCCTTGCCGACGTGGAGAAACTCCTGGTCGACGAGCTCTCCGACGGTGCGAAATTCCTCCAGGAGGCCGCGCTGCACCTGGCCAAGGCCGGCGGTAAACGTTTCCGTCCGCTCTTCACCATCCTCACCGGCCAGCTCGGCCCGCGCCCCACCGATCCCGCTCTGATCACCGCGGGCACCGTCGTCGAACTCGTCCACCTGGCCACGCTGTACCACGACGACGTGATGGACGAGGCCCCGATGCGCCGCGGCGCTCCGAGCGTCAACTCGCGGTGGGGGAACAACATCGCCATCCTCGCGGGCGACTACTTGTTCGCGCACGCGTCCCGGCTCACCTCCACCCTCGGCCCCGACGCGGTGCGCATCATCGCCGAGACCTTCGCCGAACTCGTCACCGGTCAGATGCGCGAGACCATGGGCGCACGCGGATCCCAGGATCCGGTCGAGCACTACTTGCGTGTGGTGTGGGAGAAGACCGGTTCGCTCATCGCCGCCGCGGGCCGATTCGGCGGCACCTTCTCCGGCGCGGACCCCGAGCACGTCGAGCGGCTGGCCCGCCTCGGCGACGCGGTCGGCACCGCTTTCCAGATCTCCGACGACATCATCGACATCTCCTCCGTCTCCGAGCAGTCCGGCAAGACCCCGGGCACCGACCTGCGCGAAGGCGTGCACACCCTGCCGGTGCTGTACGCGCTGCGCGAAGACGGCGCCGCGGGCGACCGCCTGCGCAAACTGCTGGCCCGTCCGCTGGAAACCGACGAGGAGGTCGCGGAGGCGCTCGATCTGCTGGCCGATTCCCGCGGCATGGTGCTGGCGAAGGAGAAGCTGCAGGGCTACGCCGATCTCGCCTATGCCGAGCTGTCCGCGCTCCCGGACGGCCCCGCCAACGACGCCCTCGAGCGGCTGGTCCGGTACACCATCGAACGCGTGGGGTGATCCGCGCGTCGAAGAACGGTCCCATGCGGGCGCGGAGTGATTTCCTCGGGCTGGTTTCGGCGCGGTGGGGGATTCACCGGAACTTTGCCTGCGGCTTCTATCGTTGACCTGCTGTCAGGCGACTCGGTGAACGGGGGAGCGGGCAAGGGAGACACATGCACGGACACGGGCTTGCGAACGGGCTGAAGACCTTCGGGCTGATGGTGGGCCTGTCGGCCATGATCGTGTTCATCGGCGCGCTGTTCCGCAATCCGACGATCCTGGTCATCGCCATCCTGCTCGCGGTGGGCATGAACGCCTACGCGTACTTCAACAGCGACAAGATCGCGTTGAAGACAATGCACGCCCAGCCGGTCAGCGAGCTGGAGGCTCCGGTCATGTACCGGATCGTGCGTGAACTGGCCACCACCGCGCGCCAGCCGATGCCGAGGCTGTACATCAGCCCGACGAACGCGCCCAACGCCTTCGCCACCGGACGCAGTCCCCGCCATGCCGCTGTCTGTTGCACCAGCGGCATCCTGCAGATTCTCGAGGAGCGGGAATTGCGGGCCGTGCTCGGTCACGAACTTTCGCACGTCTACAACCGCGACATCCTGATCTCCTCCATCGCGGGCGCGCTTGCCGCGGTCATCTCGGGCGTGGCCAATCTGGCCTTCTACCTGTCGATGTTCGGCGGCAACCGCAACGGGGAGGGCCCGAACCTGCTTGCCGTGCTGCTGGTGTCGCTGCTCGGCCCGATCGCCGCGACGTTGATCAAGCTCGCGGTCTCGCGCTCGCGCGAATTCCAGGCCGACCAGTCCGGCGCCGAACTCACCGGCGACCCGCTGGCTCTCGCGTCGGCGCTGCGGAAGATCGAGCGTGGCGTGCACACCGCTCCGCTTCCGCCCGAGCCACGGCTGGCGGCGCAGTCGCACCTGATGATCGCCAACCCGTTCCGTCCGGGCGAGAAGGTCGCCCGCTGGTTCTCCACACACCCGTCGATGAACGAGCGCATTGCCCGGCTGGAGGAGATGGCGGGCGGCCCGCGCCGGTACTGAGTCCCGGCGGCCTCAATCGTCCGAGGCCAGCTGGTCCTCGTAAGCGCGGAACGTGTCGACGAACAATTTCCGCTGCTCCGCCGTCAGGGGCTCGAGCACCGTACGCCAGGCCCGGGCGCTGCGACCGAGCCATTCCCGCACGGATTGCTCGTGGGCGGGCGCGATGGCGACGATGGTGCGCCTCCGATCGTCCGGGTCCGCGCCGCGGTCGAGCACACCCTGCTTGCTGAGTTCGCCGACCATCAGGCTCACCGTCGTCGGAGCCACTTCCAGGCGGGCGGCCAGATCCGTCACCGTGGTCGGGCCGTCGAAGACCAGGTTGGCCAGCAGCGACAGGTGCCGGGGCGCCAGCGAGAACGATTCCAGTTCCTTCGGAACGCCCAGCTTCTTGGCCCGCCCCACGACGCGCGGCATGAGTAGCAGCAGCGTGCGGATGCCCTCGTCCACGCCCAGTCCGGCCCGCTCCTCGGTTGACATGCGGCCCACCTCCCAATAATCTTTGACTACAAAACATATTTGCTTGCAAAGCAAATATTGACTTCGGCATCAGGTTATAGCCAGCGGTCACGGCAGGTGAGCCGCGGAAGGGATATCGGACATGACCGATCCGGAGATCAGGCCAGAGAATTTCAACCGGGCGATCATCGCGGAGTTCCGCGCGAACGCGGGCAAGGTCGGCGGGATGTTCGAGGGGGCGTCCCTGCTCCTGCTCACCACCGCCGGATCGAAGACGGGACGGAGGCACACCGTACCGGTCGTCTACCGCCCGGATGGTGACCGTGTGCTGGTGTTCGGATCCAATGCGGGCGCCGACAACCATCCCGCCTGGTTCCACAATGTGCGGGCGAATCCGGAGGTGACCGTCGAGATCGGCGAGGGTGAGCGAATCCGGACCTACACCGCGAGCGCCCGAGTTCTCGAGGGCGCCGAGCGAGACCGTCACTATGCCGCTCAGGCAAGCGACGAGCCGGCGTTCGCCGCCTATCGAGCGGCGACCGACCGGACTATCCCCGTCGTCGCTCTGGAGCCGCTCGAGCGGCGCGAACTCGAGAGGCGCCGCTTCCTGATGGGAACAGGCGCTGTCGCTACCGTAGCGGCCGGCGTCGCGGGCACGATGGCGTCGGCCGACTCGCCTGGAGTGGCCGCACCCGCGCAACAGCGCGCCGCGGCCGTTGGCGACCACCTGCGTCAGGTCCATGCCCAGCTGCGCCGCGACCTCACCGAAATTCGAGCGAGCCTCGCGGAGTATGTGCGTGCACCGGACGTCGCGGCCCAACCAACTCCGCCGCGGGATCTGCGCGCCCACTGCCTGGCGTTCTGTGGTGCGCTCGGTGAACATCACACCGGCGAGGACGGGGTCTTTCCCGCCCTGGTGCGGCTGCATCCCGAACTCGCGCCGGTGGTCGACCGGCTGAGCCGCGAACACGGTGTGGTCGCCACCGCGCTAACCGAACTACGGACACTTCTCGACCCGCCGCACCTGGGCGACCCCGCGCGGCTGCGCACGGAATTCGAACGCCTCGCGACGGAACTGGAAACCCACTTCACCTACGAGGAGGACACCCTCGTGGACACGCTCAACGCGACCGACCCGGCCGCGCTCCGGTCCGGCGGTCAGCGGTAGTTGACGAACTGCAGCGCGATCCCGAAATCCTCGCTCTTCAGCAGGGTGATCACGGCCTGCAGATCGTCGCGCTTCTTGCTGCTCACCCGCAGCTCGTCCCCTTGGATCTGCGCCTTCACGCCCTTGGGGCCCTCGTCCCGGATCTTCTTGGAGATCTTCTTCGCGTGCTCGGAGTCGATGCCCTGCACCAGTGAACCTGTGATCTTGTACACCTTGCCGGAGGAGACCGGCTCGCCCGCGTCGAACGCCTTCAGCGAGATGTCGCGGCGGATCAGCTTCTCCTTGAACACCTCCAGCGCGGCCTTGACGCGCTCTTCCGCCTCCGCGGTGAGCACGATCTTGTCCTCGCCCGACCATTCGATCGACGCGCCGGTGCCGCGGAAGTCGTAGCGGGTGTTGAGTTCCTTCTCCGCCTGATGCAGGGCGTTGTCGACCTCCTGCCGGTCGACCTTGCTCACAACATCGAAAGACGAATCAGCCACGCTGCGCTCCTGTTCTGACGGTCCGACGGGTGAGCTGAACCCTCTGCTTCCAGCCACCGTCAGTTCTACCCGGAGACCCGAGGGTAGTCGGGTCGCACGGCCGATAGCCAGCCGGTTTGCATTCAGGGTGCGGGTTCGATGTATTCTGCTCAGCGCGCGAAAGAATGCGCGAACGGCAGGTTGCCCGAGCGGCCAATGGGAGCAGACTGTAAATCTGTCGGTGAAAGCCTACGTAGGTTCGAATCCTACACCTGCCACTCCGCTCACTGAGCGAGCCCTGTACGCAGAAAGCGCGTACAGGGCTCGCTTCGTAATGTCTTGTGAAGGTGCAACCCCCACGCCCCGCCCGGCGGGCTTCGCCCCCCGGACCCGCTTGTCGTGGTTGCGTTGGGGGGTGTGCGGTTTGTGGGGAAGCTGACAACGGAGTGATTTCGTGCTCCGGGGATCGGAGCCTTCGGTCCGTGCTCCAGGAGATCTGATCGACGTTGGTCTCGCTCCACTTCACGGCTCTGCGTTCCGTCGCTCGACATGATCCGGGACAACGCGCCCACCGCCGGATCGGCAGGTTGTCGGCGCTTGCCCTCGAGCGGGTCTGCGTGGACGCGGCAATTCGGCGCGGGTATTTGCCGCCCTCACTCGCTCGACCTGATGGAACCGTCCGCTATCGTCGCCTCGCGTGGCGCGACTTCTACGAGCGCTTTCGTGCCCGAATGCGAGCCGCAAACGGGCCCTGGACGGTAGAATCCGCGCGTAAAACACCCCTCTGACCACGCGGTTTGGTGGTGGGAGCTGGGAGTGTGTAACCTCGTTCAAGACTTCACCGCGCTGAGGTCGAGTGTTCGGGGCTCGGTGCGGAAGTAGTCATGCCCCCTTAGCTCAGTCGGCAGAGCGTTTCCATGGTAAGGAAAAGGTCAACGGTTCGATTCCGTTAGGGGGCTCGCCGGATTGCCGGTGGTGACCGACTCGGCATCGCTCCCGTAGTGCGGGCTCGGCACCATGGCAATGCGACGCCGTGGCGGTGTAGCTCAGTCGGTAGAGCAAACGACTCATAATCGTTGTGTCGCCGGTTCAAGTCCGGCCATCGCTACCACAACCGATACAAGCCCATCAGGTACCGGAAAGAAGGCATATCGTGGCCGCGAAGTCCACCGATGTCCGGCCAAAGATCACCTTGGCCTGCGAGCAGTGCAAGCACCGCAACTACATCACCAAGAAGAACCGGCGCAACGACCCGGATCGTCTGGAGCTGAAGAAGTTCTGCCCGAACTGCGGCACACACCGGGCGCACCGCGAATCCCGCTAGTCCTCCGCGCGTGAACTACCGCGTGGTGTAGCGCCGGGAGTCGCATCCCGGTATCTCGGGCCGTGGCACCGCGAGGGCCGGACAGTTGTCCGGCCCTGACGCATTTTCACGGTGCGGGTGCGGTGGTGAACGCTCCGCCGACTCCGGGCGACGGGGTCAGATAGGTACAGTCCTCCCGTGACAATCAACACCGGTACAGACGAAGCGGTCCAGACGGGCGAGGCGCTCGACCCCGCGGCGAACGCCGCGGCGATGGTCGGTCACCACTATCGCGTCGACGACTACTACGAGGTCGGCCGCGAGAAGGTGCGTGAATACGCCCGCGCCGTGCAGGACTACCACCCGGTGCACTGGGACGAGGACGTGGCGCAGGAGTACGGGTACGACAACCTGCTCGCGCCGGTCACCTTCATCTCCCTGGTCGGGATCCTGGCCCAGCGCAAGCTGTTCGAGCAGGTCGTCACCGGTTACGACCTCAGCCAGATCATGCAGACCGACCAGATCCTCGAGTTCCATCGCCCGATCAAGGTCGGCGACCAGCTCACCTGCGACGTCTACCTGCATTCGTTCCGCCAGGCCTTCGGCGGCGACATCATGGTCACCAAGAACATCGTCACCGCGCAGAACGACGAGCTGGTACTCACCACCTACACCACCCTGGTCGGCCGCAGCGGCGCCGATATCGACCCCAACCTGAACGCCGCGGTCCGCAACGTGCTCATGCACGGCATCGGTGAGGAAGCGCCGGGACACAGCCCGCGCAGCACGCCCGTCGTGACCCAGGCGCCCTCGCCGGTCGCGCAAGTGCCGGAGGCGGTGCGCACCAAGCACGCCATCCGCTTCGAGGACGTCTCGGTCGGGGACGAGCTGCCGGCGCGTATCGTCCGGCTCACTCGCGGCGATCTGGTGAACTACGCCGGTGTCTCCGGCGACGCCAACCCGATCCACTGGAGCGACGAGGTCGTTAAGCTGGTCGGCTTGGACAACGTCGTCGCGCACGGCATGCTCACCATGGGTCTCGGTGGCGGGTTCGTCACCTCTTGGCTCGGTGATCCCGGCGCGATCAAGGAGTACAACGTCCGCTTCACCAGCCCGGTCTACGTGGGCACCGACGAGGCCGCCGAGGTCGAGTACACCGGTAAGGTGAAATCGGTCGATCCGGAGTCGAAAACCGCAGTCGTCGCCATCGTGGCGAAGGCGGCGGGAAAGAAGATCTTCGGCCGCGCCACCGCCACGGTGCAGCTGGCCTGACCAGCTACAGCGACCCTGATTGGCTAATGGCGCGCACGGTAACGTACACTCAGGTTTCTGGGGTCGCCAGCCGCTGCGCGCTGCTCTGTGGGGCTGGTTCCAAGCGGTCCGCGAGGATCGTCGACGGGGCCGGCAACTGCCGGAGTAGCGCGCGTGTTGTGTGACACCGGAGCACAACTGAATATCGAACAGTGGTCGGACAGCCGATACCGTCCGACCGAAGGGGCGTAGCTCAACTGGCAGAGCAGCGGTCTCCAAAACCGCAGGTTGCAGGTTCAAGTCCTGTCGCCCCTGCCCTGGATGCCAGCGACGAGAGAGGACCGACGTGAGCGAGCGTAGCGAGCGAGCCATTGGCACAGCGCGCATCGCGCACGGCGGCACCGAGCGCAGCGAGGAGAAGGCGTGAGCGACGAGCGGGACACTCGCCGCGGCGCACATGCCGCCGACGAAGGCGATGGCACCGCCGCAGCGACACGACCGAGCGGAAAGCGGTCCGCCCGGCGGTCCCGCAGTGCTTCCTCCCAGGTCGACACGGGCTCGATCGCCACGCTCGACCGCCCGTCGCGTAAGGCAACCAAGACGACCGATCGGGCCGAACGCAAGAAGCCGGGTAATCCGCTCAAGCGTTTGATCAAGTTCCTGCGTGAGGTCATCGCGGAACTGCGCAAGGTGATCTGGCCCAACCGGAAGCAGATGGTCACCTATACGAGCGTTGTTCTGGTGTTCGTGATTTTCATGGTCGCGTTCATCAGCGGGTTGGATCTGGCGTTCATCAAGGGTGTCAACTGGCTGTTCGGCTAGCTGAACGACGCCGACGCCGGTAGCCGATCCCGGGCGGACACGGGCGGCAGTGATTTCGCCGCGCGCCCGGCCCGGCACGCAGAGGATGTACGTGACGACACAGGAAGCGAGTGCCCCAGTGAGCACCCCGGAGAACGACACACCCGACAAGTTCCCGGCCGACGACGCGGTGGCCGAGCCCACCGACTCCGTCGAGGAGTTCGCGACCGACGGGCCCGCGCTCGAGGAATCGGAGCCCGCTGAGTCCGCCCCTGCCGCCGCTGTGGATGCCGAGCCCGCCGATCCCGTCGCCGAGATGAAGGCAGCGCTGCGGCGCGCCCCCGGTGAGTGGTACGTCATCCACTCCTACGCCGGCTACGAGAACAAGGTGAAGGCCAACCTCGAGACCCGCGTGCAGAACCTGGACCTGGAGGACTACATCTTCCAGGTCGAGGTGCCCACCGAAGAGGTCACCGAGATCAAGAACGGGCAGCGCAAGCACGTCAACCGCAAGGTGCTGCCCGGTTACATCCTGGTTCGGATGGAGCTCAACGACGAGTCGTGGGGCGCGGTGCGCAACACCCCCGGTGTCACCGGTTTCGTCGGCGCCACCTCGCGTCCGTCACCGCTGTCCATCGATGACGTGGTGAAGTTCCTCGTCCCGGCCGCGCAGCAGCAGAAGAAGCCCGCCGCGGCGGCCGCGGCGTCGAGCGCCGAGGCCGCGGGCGGCGAGGTCGCGCCGAAGCCGGTCATCGAGGTCGACTTCGAGGTCGGCGAGTCGGTGACGGTCATGGACGGTCCGTTCGCGACGCTGCCCGCCAGCATCTCCGAGGTCAACGCCGAGCAGCAGAAACTCAAGGTGCTCGTGTCGATCTTCGGCCGCGAGACCCCGGTCGAGCTGGCGTTCACCCAGGTCGCGAAGATCTAGACCGCTGTCAGCGGTCGGGTGAATCCGCCCGGTCGAGGATCGCGACACCAGACTTGCAAAGAGCAAGGACACCAAACACCTAGGAAAGAAAGATGCCCCCCAAGAAGAAGAAGCTCGCCGGGATCATCAAGCTTCAGATCCAGGCCGGCCAGGCGAACCCGGCCCCTCCGGTCGGCCCCGCGCTCGGTCAGCACGGCGTCAACATCATGGAGTTCTGCAAGGCGTACAACGCCGCGACCGAGTCGCAGCGTGGCAACGTCATTCCGGTCGAGATCTCGGTGTACGAGGATCGGTCGTTCGACTTCAAGCTGAAGACCCCGCCCGCCGCCAAGCTGCTGCTCAAGGCCGCAGGCGTGCAGAAGGGCTCGGCGGAGCCGCACCGCAACAAGGTCGCCAAGGTGACCATGGACCAGGTGCGCGAGATCGCCAAGACCAAGCAGGAAGATCTGAACGCCAACGACATCGATCAGGCGGCCAAGATCATCGCGGGTACCGCGCGTTCGATGGGCATCACCGTCGAAGGCTGAGCGGAATCGCTCCCTGGTGGGAGGGCCGGCCAGGCCCGATAACCACGTCTGAACTACCAACACAGCGGCGCCAGCGACGGGCTCGGAGGCGGAAGCCTGCGTGACCACGGAGAGCCCGGGAGCGCCGCGGATCGAACAGGACAGAGAATCATGGCAAAACGAAGCAAGGCGTACCTCGCCGCGGCCGAGAAGGTCGATCGCACCAAGCTCTACTCCCCGCTGGCCGCCGCGCGCCTGGCGAAGGAGACCGCCACCACCAAGACCGACGCGACCGTCGAGGTCGCCGTGCGTCTCGGTGTGGATCCCCGCAAGGCGGACCAGATGGTCCGCGGCACGGTCAACCTGCCGCACGGCACCGGTAAGACCGCCCGCGTCATCGTGTTCGCGGCGGGCGAGAAGGCCGCCGAGGCCGAGGCCGCCGGAGCCGACGCCGTCGGCGCCGAGGACCTGATCGAGCGGATCCAGGGCGGCTGGCTGGACTTCGACGCCGCGATCGCCACCCCGGACCAGATGGCCAAGGTCGGCCGGATCGCGCGCGTCCTGGGCCCGCGCGGCCTGATGCCGAACCCGAAGACGGGCACGGTCACCACCGATGTGACCAAGGCTGTCAACGACATCAAGGGCGGCAAGATCAACTTCCGCGTCGACAAGCAGGCCAACCTGCACTTCGTCATCGGCAAGGCGTCCTTCGACGACGCGAAGCTGGTGGAGAACTACGGCGCCGCGCTGGACGAGATCCTGCGTGCGAAGCCGTCGACCGCCAAGGGGCGTTACGTCAAGAAGGTGACGGTCTCGACGAACACCGGACCGGGCATCCCGGTGGACCCGAACCGCACCCGCAACCTCCTCGACGAGGACGCGTAAGCAGCAGCTGAGCTGACCGCAACGGCGGGAACGCATTCGCGTTCCCGCCGTTGCGGCGTTACGGTTGTCCTTTGCCGACGCCTATCTGGTCGCGCTCGCGGAGGCCGATCCTGGATCGAGTGTCGCCTCCTTCGGCAAAGGTATCGACAAGGTGAAGAGCGTCAGCCGAGTCGAACCAGCGCCCTTCGGCTCGGCTGACTGATATCACAGCTCAGCAACCCGGCTCGGCGGCTTCCGGTCGAGCGGCGAATCATTGACCTACCGTGCATTCATCGCCGTTCGCACTCGCCCTCGCCGCCCCGGCCATGTGTCCCGCACCACAACACGGTAGAGGCGGCACGTTTGATCGGGTGTTCTGTGAGGGGTCGTTTTGGCAGAAAGAACCCCTACAGGTACATTGGACATCAGTTATCGACGAGTTCGATCGCTACCCAATCCGTTCTACCGAAGACCGTTGGTCGCCGATCCCGCATGGGTTCGGTCGAAGGTCCGGCGACATTGCCGGCGGCCCACGCAGGGAGAGCCGAGGCTGGGAATTGATCCGGGTACATCTCGGATCGGTTTTCTGTTGCGCCCCGGAACGCTCTGCGTTCGGGGCGTTTGTTTTGTCGCCGGCCCCTGATCGGTAGTTCGCGTATACGAACCGACCAATCAGAGAGGAGGCGAAGTATGGCAAAACCCGAGAAGGTCACCGCGGTCGAGGAGATCGCGGAGCAGTTCAAGAGCTCGACGGCCACCGTCGTCACGGAATACCGTGGCCTGTCGGTCGGCAAGCTCACCGAGCTGCGGCGCGCGCTCGGCGCCGACGCCACGTACTCCGTCGCCAAGAACACCCTGGTCAAGCGTGCCGCCGCCGAGGCGGGCGTGGAAGGCCTCGACGAGCTGTTCGTCGGACCGACCGCGATCACCTTCATCACCGGTGAGCCGGTCAACGCGGCCAAGGCCCTGAAGACCTTCGCGAAGGACAACAAGGCGCTCATCATCAAGGGCGGCTACATGGACGGCGCTCCGCTGTCCGTGTCCGAGGTCGAGCGGATCGCCGACCTGGAGACCCGCGAGGTGCTTCTGGCCAAGCTGGCCGGCGCGCTGAAGGGCAACCTCGCCAAGGCCGCTGGTCTGTTCAACGCTCCCGCTTCGCAGGTGGCCCGCTTGGCCGCCGCGCTGCAGGAGAAGAAGCAGGCCGAAGAAGGCGCGACTGCCGCCGAGTAAGACCCGTGCGGCACGACACGCCCGCATAGACATCACCTACCGAAAGGAAAACAACAATGGCCAACGTTGACGAACTGCTCGAGACCTTCGGCAACATGACCCTGCTCGAGCTGTCGGACTTCGTGAAGAAGTTCGAGGAGAAGTTCGAGGTCACCGCGGCTGCTCCGGTCGCCGTCGCCGCCGTCGGCGGTGCCGCTGCTCCGGCCGAGGCCGTCGAGGAGCAGGACGAGTTCGACGTCGTGCTCGAGGGCGCGGGCGACAAGAAGATCCAGGTCATCAAGGTGGTCCGCGAGATCGTCTCCGGCCTGGGCCTGAAGGAGGCCAAGGACCTCGTCGAGAGCGCTCCGAAGCCGATCCTGGAGAAGGTCGCCAAGGATGCCGCCGAGGCTGCCAAGGCGAAGCTGGAAGAGGCCGGCGCCAAGGTCTCGGTCAAGTAATTCCGGACCGAAACACGCCGAACGGGCGGTCCCCTTTGTGGGGCCGCCCGTTTGCTGTTTTTCGGCAAACTTGCCGCAATTACAAATGGCGAAAGGATCGCGGGGTTACTCTTCAGTCAGCTCGGGGTGTGCCCCGTCTCTCTCATGGGTTACAGTGACCGAACCCACTGTGACGTGACGCACCGCGATGTCCGAGCGCGCGGTTCGCCGGTGGGCAGCTCGCTGAGAATTGTGGAGGTTGGCGTGGGCGTCGAGGTCAGGACCGAGAGTGTAACCAAGTCTTTCGGTTCGCAGCGGATTTGGCAGGACGTCTCTCTGACGTTGCCCTCGGGCGAGGTCAGCGCGCTGCTGGGCCCGTCGGGCACCGGTAAGTCGGTGTTCCTGAAGTCGCTGATCGGACTGCTGCGCCCGGAGCGCGGCTCGATCTACGTCGACGGCACCGATATCACCACCTGCTCCAACAAGCAGCTGTACGAGATCCGCAAGCTCTTCGGCGTCCTGTTCCAGGACGGCGCGCTGTTCGGGTCGATGAATCTGTTCGACAACGTGGCCTTCCCGCTGCGCGAGCACACCAAGAAGAGCGAATCCGAGATCAAGAAGATCGTCATGGAGAAGCTGGAGCTCACCGGTCTGCTCGGGGCCGAGGGCAAGCTGCCCGGCGAGATCTCCGGCGGTATGCGCAAGCGCGCCGGGCTGGCGCGCGCCCTGGTGCTGGATCCGCAGATCATCCTCGTCGACGAGCCCGACTCGGGCCTGGACCCGGTGCGCACCTCGTACCTGTCGCAGTTGCTGATCGATATCAACGCCCAGATCGACGCCACGATCCTGATCGTCACGCACAACATCAACCTCGCGCGCACCGTGCCGGACAACATCGGCATGCTCTTCCGTCGTCAGCTGGTCATGTTCGGCCCGCGCGAGGTGCTGCTGACCTCCGAGGAGCCCGTGGTCAAGCAGTTCCTCAACGGCCGCATGCTCGGCCCGATCGGCATGTCCGAGGAGAAGGACGAGGCGCAGATGGCGCGCGAGCAGGCGCTGGTGGACGCCGGTCACCACCACGGCGGCGCCGAAGAGGTGGAGGGGATCATCCCGCAGATGCGTGCGACCCCGGGCATGCCGGTGCGTCAGGCGGTGCTGCGGCGCAAGGAACGCGTTCGCGAGATCATGCACACCCTGCCACACGCCGCCCAGGTGGCGATCCGTGAATCACTTGCGGAGAGCGACGACACGCAGGTGATGGCGTACAACAGCGGCGACCTGGCTAATTATCCGGGCGGCACGTACGACACCACCGTGCGACACAACACAACTAACGGGTAACATCTGCGATCGTGAATTCGACCCTGGCGCGATTGCGAACTCCCCTGGAGTCGGGGTTTGCCCAGGCCGGCAACATATTTGCGCTGTTCATCGACGTTCTACGCAAGACCTTTCGCCGTCCCTTCGAGTGGCGGGAGTTCATCGAGCAGTCGTGGTTCATTGCGAGCGTCTCGATCCTGCCCAGCGCGTTGGTCGCGATTCCCTTCGGCGCGGTCGTCGCACTGCAGACCGGCTCGTTGATCAAGCAGCTGGGCGCGGAATCCTTCACCGGTGCGACCAGCGTCCTGGCAACAGTCCAGCAGGCGGCTCCCGTCGTCACGGCCCTGATCATCGCGGGCGCGGCAGGGTCGGCGGTGGCCGCCGATCTGGGCTCGCGCACCATCCGCGAGGAGATCGACGCGCTGGAAGTGCTCGGCGTCGATCCGGTGCGAAAGCTGGTGGTGCCGCGCGTGATCGGCATGATGCTGGTCGCGCTGCTGCTCAACGGTTTGGTCTCGGTGGTCGGCATCGCGGGCGGGTATTTCTTCAACGTCCTGCTGCAGGGCGGTACCCCGGGCGCCTACCTGGCGTCGTTCTCCGCCCTGGCCCAGCTGCCGGACCTGTGGATCGGCGAGATCAAGGCAGCGGTGTTCGGCCTGATCGCCGGTGTGATCGCCGCGTACAAGGGTCTGCATCCCAAAGGGGGTCCGAAAGGAGTCGGTGACGCGGTGAACCAATCCGTGGTGATCACATTCATGGTGCTGTTCTTCGTGAACCTCATTCTGACCCTGGTGTACCTACAGGTCGTCCCGGCCAAGGGCGCCTGACGGATGGCCACGTCATACCGAACCCCGGTCGCCAAGTCCATGCGCCGGGTGGGTGAGATCGCTCGTATGCCGCTGGGCGTCATCGACCGCGCGGGCGAACAGATGTCGTTCTACCTGCGGGCCATCGCGTGGATTCCGCGCACCGCGGTGCACTACCGCAAGGAAGTCATGCGGCTGCTCGCCGAGGTCACCTTCGGCAGCGGCGCGCTCGCGGTGATCGGTGGCACCATCGGCGTCATCGTGTTCATGTCCGGCTCGGTCGGCGTCGTCGTCGGACTGCAGGGATTCAAGGCCCTCGACGCGCTCGGCAGCTCGGTGCTCACCGGCTTCCTCACCGCCTATATCAACACCCGCGAGATCGCGCCGCTGGTCGCCGCGCTCGCGCTCTCGGCAACGGTCGGTTGTGGTTTCACCGCGCAGCTGGGCGCCATGCGGATCTCCGAGGAGATCGACGCGCTCGAGGTGATGGCGGTGCCCGGCGTGCCGTTCCTGGTGACCAGCCGGGTGATCGCCGGGTTCCTCGCGGTGATCCCGCTCTACATCGTCGGGCTGCTGGGCACGTTCCTGGCATCGCGGACGATCAGCATCTGGTTCAACGGGCAGTCCAGCGGGTCCTACGACCACTATTTCAGTCTGTTCCTGCCACCGGAGGACGTGCTCTATTCGTTCCTCAAGGTGCTTGTCTTCGCGTTCGTGATCATCATGGTGCACTGCTACTACGGGTTCCACGCCACCGGCGGGCCCGCGGGCGTCGGCGTCGCGGTCGGCCGCGCGGTCCGCGCCGCCATCGTCCTGGTGAACGTGCTCGACTTCTTCCTCAGCCTCGCGATCTGGGGCACCACCACCACGGTGCGGGTGGCCGGATGAGCCGCACACAGACCTGGCGCTCGACGGAGAGACTGCGCATTCGAGTGCTGGGCATCGCGTTCTTCGTCGTGGTCGCGTTGTTCCTGTGGACCACCGTCGCGATCTACAACAAGCAGTTCGTGCGGACCGTCGACGTCGACCTGATCACCGACAGCGTGGGCAACGCGCTGACCCGCAACGCGGACGTGAAGGTGCGCGGCATCAATGTCGGCACGGTGCGGTCGAGCCGCTCCGAGGGTGGCGAGGTGACCTTGAACCTGGCCATCGATCCGGAGAAGGCGCGCCAGATCCCCGCCAACGCGACCGCGCGCCTGCTACCCAAGACGCTGTTCGGTGAGCGCTACGTGGACCTGGTGATTCCGCAGAATCCCAGCCCACAGCACCTGACCGACGGCTTGACGCTGCACCAGGACGTCAGCGGCAACGCGATCGAGCTGAGCAAACTGCTCGACGACCTGCTACCGCTGCTGCAGGCCATCCCGCCGCAGGATCTCGCGGCCACCCTGGGCGCGCTGTCCCAGGCGCTGGCCGGGCAAGGACTGGCGCTCGGCCAGAGCGTGGACAAGCTGGACGACATCTTCCGTCAGGTCAACGTCGTGCTTCCGGACCTGCAAGCCGACCTACGCAGTTTCGCCGAGGTGGCGGCCACCTACTCCGACGCGGCGCCGCAGCTGATCCAAGCCTTGGACAACCTACGCACGACCAACGCCACGATCGTGCAGCGACGCACCGATATCGACGTCCTGTACGCGACGCTGACGCCGACCTCCGCCACCACCACCGAGTTCTTGATCGCCAACCGCGACAACATCATCGACGTCGCCGCCGACTCCCGCCCCGCGCTGGAGCAACTGGCCTACTACTCGCCCAACTACGCCTGCTCGCTGGCGAACTTCGCGCAGCTGAAGCCGCGTATCGACCGGATCTTCGGCAAGGGCACCGATACGCCCGGCTCCCGGGTGACCATCGAACTCACCAACACCCGCGGCAAGTACCTGCCCAACCAGGACGAACCGCGCTGGCTGGACACGAGGGGGCCGTGGTGCATCCCCGAGATGCCGTTGGGCGTCGACCCCGGCCAGTACACCGGCGGCCCGAACAACGACGGCTCCTACGCTGTCCCCAGCCGCAACCCCGGTGACCAGGAGATCGGCCATCTGGAGCCGCCGCAGTTCGGCGTCTACCCGGCGAGCAAGATGCCGACCATCGCCGGTTCTCCCATGGAGCAGCAGTCGCTCGGCGCGATCTACGGCGCGGCCAACGGTGTCGCCCCGGATCAGGTGCCGGGCTGGGTGACCCGGGCCGGCGCGCCCGCGTTCCGCGGAAGCGAGGTGAGCGTGCGATGAAACAGCAGCTGCGCGGCCTGGGCGGGCCGCTGACCAAGCTGGTCGTCTTCGTCGTGGTGACCCTGTTCGTGACGACCATGCTCGGGCTGTCGATCGCCAACTACAGCGGTCGCGGCACCGGGTTCAAGGCCAGGTTCACCGACGTCACCGCCCTCAACCCGGGCGACGAGGTCCGCATCGCCGGCGTCCGCGTCGGCAAGGTCACCGATGTCTCGATCGTGGACAAGCGGCTGGCCGAGGTCCGGTTCGATCTGCTCGACCGGGATTGGCTGCCCGCCTCGACCACGGCCACGATCAAGTACCGCAACCTCGTCGGCCAGCGCTACATCGCGCTGGAGCAGGGCACGGGGGAACAGGGCCGCAAACTGAACAAGGGCGGCACCATCCCGCTGGAGCGCACCCGGCCCGCGCTGAACCTGACCACGCTGTTCAACGGCTTCCGGCCGCTGTTCCGCACGCTGACCGCCGACGACGTGAACAAGTTGTCTTTCGAGATCATCCAGGTCTTCCAGGGCGAGCAGGGCACGATCCGCGATCTGGTCGCGACCACAGCGAACCTGACCAACAAGATCGCGGACAAGGACGCCGTGATCGGTGAGCTGACCCGCAACCTGACCGCCGTACTGGACGCGGTCAACCAGCGCGACGACCAGTTCGACCAGTTGATCGTGAACACCGAGGCGCTGATCAGCGGCCTCAATGCCGACCGCGACACGATCGGGCGCTCGGTGACCTCGCTGGCCAACCTGACCTCGGCGACATCGGACCTACTCGTCCCGGTGCGTCCGACGCTGCAAGGCTCGATCGCGGGCCTGAGCCAGCTGACCGGCACGCTCGACGAGCGTCAGGACGAGGTGAACGAAGCGCTGTACAACCTGCCGCTGAAGATGGAGAAGCTCGGCCGCGCCGCCAGCTACGGCTCCTGGTTCCAGTTCTACCTGTGCGGCATCGACATCGTCGTCGGACCGGGCGCGGTCGACGCGCCGCAGCTCAACCTGCCCGCGGGCCTGCCGACGATCAACCAGCCGCTGTACACCAACGCGGCGCCGCGCTGCCATGGGAAGGCTCGCTGATGGACGACCGGACTCTGCTCGGTAAGCGCAGCCCGGCGTTCATGGGCGTACTCGGCCTCGCCATGGTGCTGCTGGTGACGGTGTCGGCGTTCTCCCTGGATCAGTTGCCGATCATCGGCGCGGGGACCAAGTACACCGCCGAATTCACCGAGGCGGCGGGCCTGAAGAAGGGCAACGAAGTCCGCGTCGCGGGCGTCAAGGTCGGTTCGGTGTCCAATGTGCGGCTCGCCGGTGACCGCGTGCTCGTGGACTTCCGCACCAAGGACACCTGGATCGGCAACGACACCACCGCGTCCATCCAGATCAAGACGCTGCTCGGACAGAAGTACCTCGCGCTCGACCCGAGGGGCTCGAAGCCTGCCGATCCGAGTACGCGAATTCCGCTGTCCCGCACGGTCTCTCCGTACGACGTGGTGGACGCGTTCACCGATGCCGCGCGCACGATCGATCAGATCGACACCTCACAGCTGGCCAAGAGCATGCAAGTGCTGTCGGAGGCGTTCGAGACGACGCCGCCGGAGATCCGCGGCTCCATCGACGGGGTCGCGCGGCTGTCGGAGACGCTGGCCAAACGCGACCAGGAGCTGAAGAAGCTGTTCGCCGCGACCAGGCAGACCACGCAGGTACTCGCCGACCGCAACGCCGAGTTCGAGCGGCTGCTGGCCTCCGGCGGCCAGCTGCTGGCCGAACTGAACATCCGGCAGCAGTCCATCAAGCAGTTGTTGTCCGGCGCCAAGACGGTTTCGGCGGAGCTGAGCGCGCTCGTGCACGACAACGAGGAGCAGATCGGCCCCGCGCTGACGAATCTGCGCGCCTCCATCGATCTGCTCAACGCCAACCAGCAGAACATCTCCAAGACATTGGAACTCGCGGCCCCGTTCTACAACCTCTACGCCAACGTGCTGGGGACCGGCCGCTGGTTCGACGCGGTGATCGTCAACGTGCTGCCGCCCGCGCTACCCGAAATCCCCGGCTACCGTCAGCCGATCCGCACCCTGGGAGGTAACTGACGTGGCGGAGAACTGGCGTAACGATCCCGTCGGCGCGGTGCGCGGTTCCAGCCGCGGCGCCAAGGTGGGCATCGCGCTGGTAGTCGTCCTCGCCGTGCTGGTGGCGGTGGTGCTGTGGTGGCTGTTCAACCGGCTGACCACCACCAGAATCACCGCGTACTTCGATCGGTCGGTCGGCATCTACGAGGGCTCGGACGTGCGGATTCTCGGCGTGCCGGTCGGCTCGGTGGACAAGGTCGAGCCGCAGGGCGACCAGGTCAAGGTCGTGATGAGCGTGAACCGCGAGTTCGATGTGCCCGCGGGCGCGCGGGCCGCCCAGATCACACCGTCCATCGTCTCCGACCGCTACATCCAGCTGACCCCGGTCTACACCGGCGGCCCGAAGATGCCGCGCGACGCGACGATTCCGCGCGAGCGCACGGCGACGCCGGTCGAAGTCGACCAGTTGTACAAGAGCATCACCGAACTGTCGGACGCGTTGGGCCCCAACGGCGCCAATGCCGAGGGCGCGGTGAACGACCTGGTGCGCACCGGCGCGGCGAATCTGGCGGGCAACGGTGAGGCGCTTGCCAACAGCCTGACCCAGCTGTCCAGGGCGGCCCGCTACTTGTCCGACGCGCGCGGCGACATCTTCGACACGGTCAAGAATTTGCAGGCTTTCATCACCATGCTGGCCCAGAACGACCAGCAGGTACGGCAGTTCAACACCCAGCTGGCCGACCTGTCGACGTTCCTGGCCGACGAACGCGAGGACCTCGGCGCCGCGCTGCATCTGCTCTCTGTCGCGCTCGGCGACGTCGCCCGCTTCATCGACGACAATCGAGACCTGATCGCCAGCAACGCCGAAGGTTTGATCACGCTCACCAAGACGCTGTCCGACCAGCGCGACGACGTGGCCGCCTTGCTGCCGGTCCTGCCGGTGGCGTTGAGCAACCTGATCAACGTGCACAACGCCGAATCGGGCACCCTCGACATGCGTGCCAACTTCCCCGAATTGCAGGACCCGTTCGGTGTGGTGTGCAAGATGCTCGACCTGTCCAAACTGATGCCGGGCGATCCCAAGTTCGAGGCCCTCGGCAGACAGATGCGGCCGGTTCTCGATCACTGCAAGGAGATCACCGACCAGATCACCGCCGGGGTGCAGACCCCGACGCTGATCCTGCCGTTCGGCATCCTCAGCGGCGAGAACCAGCAGCGTGACCCGGTGCCGGGCACGGTGCCCGGCACGCCGTCGGACCGGCTTCCGCCGTCGCAGGAAGGTGCGCGATGAGCATTCGGATCCGTTCGGTCGCACGCGGTTTCGGCGCGGCCCTGGCGCTGGGTCTGTCCGCCGCCCTGGTCAGTTCGTGCGCCGCCGACGGCATCTACAGCGTGCCGCTGCCCGGCGGCGCCGACGTGGGCGAGCGCCCGATGCACATCGATATCCAGTTCGACGACGTTCTCGACCTGGTTCCGCAGTCGGCGGTCAAGGTCGAGGGCGTGCCGGTCGGCCGGGTCGAGAAGATCAGCCTCGGCGAAGACCAGTGGACCGCCACCGTGCGTACTCTGGTCAACTCCTCGGTGGACCTGCCCGCGAACGCGCGCGCAGAGGTGCGGCAGTCGAATCTGCTCGGCGAGAAGTTCATCGAGCTCTCCCGGCCCGCCGCCGATCCCGATCCCTACCGGCTCACCGACGGGTCGGTCATCCCGCTCGACCGCACCCGGCACGCCACCGAGGTCGAGCAGGTGCTCGGTGCGCTGTCGCTGCTGCTCAACGGCGGTGGCGTCGCGCAGTTGCAGCCGATCGTCACGGAGCTGAACAAGACACTCGGCGGCCGGGAAGACCGGGTGCGCTCGCTGATCGAGCAGGCGAACACGCTGATCGGCGGCCTGAACCAGCAGGTGGACGACATCACCCGCGCGCTCGACGGTCTCGATGTGCTCAGCAGCCGGGTCAGCAGGCAGACCGACCAGATCGGCAAGATCCTCGACGAGCTGCCGCAGGGCATCAAGATCCTGGAAGAACAGCGCCCGCAGCTGGTCGGCCTGCTCGCGCAGCTGGACCGGCTCGGCGAGGTGGGCTTCGACGTGCTGAACACCTCGAAGGACGACCTGATCCGCGACCTCACCGCGCTGCGGCCGACATTGCAGGAACTGGGCCGTGCGGCGCCGGATCTGGTCGCCGCGGTTCCCCTGATCCCGACCTACCCGTTCCCCGACTCGGCGCTGGAGAGCACCTTCGGCGGCAGCGTGAACACGTGGTTGTCGGTGGACCAGCAGATCGGCGTCACCCTCGGCAACCTCGGCGTGGGCAAGCCCGATCCGGTGTACATCCCGCCGGTCGGCCCCCCGGTGCCGGTGGACCCGACCAATCCGTACTACAACGGCAACGGCCCGCGTCCGGGCTGGCCGACGGTATCGATCCTGCCGCTGCCGCCGCTGATGGCGCAGCCGCCCGCGCCGGGTGTGCCGCCGAACCCGGCCGGGGCGATCCTCGAGCAACTCGGTGTGGGGAGTGGTCCGCGGTGACACGTCTGGTCCGATGGCAGCTCATCGCGTTCCTGGTGATCGCGGTGCTCGGCGTCGTGTACGTCGGCGGCAAGTACATCCGCCTCGACCACATGGTGGGGCTCAACGAGTACACGGTGAAGCTGCGTGCGGCGCAGACCGGCGGCATCTACAAGGGCGCCGAAGTGACCTACCGCGGCGTCCCGGTCGGGCGGGTCGGTGAGCTGGAACTCACCGGCGAGGGCGTGGTGATGAACCTCGTCATCGACTCGAGTTCGCCGAAGATCCCGGCGTCGGCGAAAGCCGTGGTGGCCAACCGTTCGGCGATCGGTGAGCAGTACGTCGACCTGCAGCCGGACTCGGACGCCGGCCCGTACCTGCGGGACAACTCGGTGATCACCTCGGCGACCCTGCCGGTGCCGGTGGAGGAGCTGATCTCCAGCGTGGACTCCTTCGCGGGCTCGGTGGACCTGAACGCGCTCAACACGACGGTGCGCGAACTCGGCAAGGCGTTCGACGGCAAAGGCGACGATCTGCGAGTACTGATCGATTCGCTGAACAAGTTCACCGAGACCTTCCACGCGACGCTCCCGCAGACCATCCAGCTGGTCCGCGACGGCCGTGTCGCGCTCGGCACGCAAGCCGACCAGTCCGCCGCGATCCGCGAATTCAGCGACGGCCTCGACCGGCTCACCGCCCAGCTGCGCTCCAGCGACCCCGACGTGCGCAGGCTCATCGGCACCGGAACCGACGCGGGGGAGCAGATCGGCGCGCTGATCGACGAGAGCGGCGGCGCGCTCACCCAGGACCTGGCCAACTTGCGGCTGTTGTTGCAGGCGATCTCGCCGAAGTTCTATGCGATCAAGCCCTTGTTGCAGATGATCCCGCAGCTGTCGATCGGCGGGTCCTCCACCGCGCCCGGCGATGGGACCAGCCACTTCGGCCTCGTGCTGGAAACCAACAACCCACCCGCCTGTACCGTGGGCTACGAGGGCACGCATCGGATTCTGGAACAGATGAAGGCGCAGAACCCGGACTTCGACGACACGCGCGACGAGTTCCCGTTCAACAAAGACGCCAGATGTCTTGTCCCCTTCGGTAATCCGACCGCCGTCCGGGGTGGCGACCGAGCCGAATTCGCCGATCCGGCCATCGTCCAGCCCTGGGACTCCAACCCCAAAACCGATCCGGAGAAGCTGAACCTGACTCCGGTCGCCGTGCAGTTGTCGACCCTGCTGGGGGTCACACCGAAGCGGTGACCAGGAGCAATGACGTTAGGGTGTCGAGCGTGAGTGACTGGAGCGAGCGAACCACGGGCATGCTGTCCTGGAGCGCGACCGAGCCGAGCGACGGCGAGGCGCTGTCGTGACCGCCGACCTGGCCAAGCAGTCCGATGCGGTGTCGCAGGACGCGCCGGACATCGCGACGGCGGACAAGCCCGCCCCGCCCGCGAAGCCGGGCGACGCGGGCGATCAGAAGGCCGCCGACCGGAGCGACTCCGCGCGTCCGGGCGGCGGGTCCGCGCTGGGCCGGGTGGTTGTGGTCTGCTCCGCCGCGCTGCTGGTGATCGCGTTGAGCTGCGCAGCATGGTTCGGAGCGGGTTGGGTGCGGGCCGCGCTGACCGACGGACCGCGCGCCGACGCCCGCGACACCGCGCTGGACGCCGCCCGGCAGGCCGCGCTCAACATGACCTCGATGAACTTGGACGACGTGCCCGGCTCGCTGGCGCTGGCCAGGTCCTCGATGACCGGCGCGCTGCTGGACTCGGCCACGAAGAACAAGGACCAGGCCGAGAAGCTGGCCCAGCAGAGTGGGATCGGGATGACCTCGAAGGTGCTCGGCGCGGCGCTCACCTCGCTCAACAGCGAACAGGACAAGGCGTCGGCGCTGGTCGTGCTACAGGTCACCGAAAAGGGCAAGGACTCCCCGTCCGCCGACTACCGCTATACCTGGACCGTCGACCTGGCCAAGGACGGCGACATCTGGAAGGCCGAGCAGATCTCCTCGCTCAGCCAGCCGGTGCTGTTGAGCGGCGGCCCCGCTCAACAGGCGCCCGCCCCGGCGGCCGACCAGCCGCCCGCAGCGCCCAAGCCGGGATCGTAGGAGGAACACCCATGACGTCTCGCCGACCGGTCAACCGGGTCACCTCCAAGCGCAGGCCCGCCACGGAGTCTTCCGCGCGTACCGCCTCCGCGCGTACCGAGCGGCCCGCAACCGGCCGTAAACCGCGCGTGACGGGCATTTCCCGGCCCGGCGGGCAGTCGGGTGCCGTTCGCGGCGAAGAGCCCCGTGCGGACGCGGGCGGGTCGTCGCGGTGGCGTGGGATCCTGCCGCGGAAGCCGAGTCGTCCGTCGCGCCGCGACGGCGGGCGCCCCCGATGGGGACTCGTCGCCGGCATGCTGATCGCCGCTACCCTGCTGGGTGGTTTCGCATGGCTGGCCGCCCAGCGGCCCGGGGTGGACACCTCGAACCAGGCGTATGTGGACAACGAGGCCACCCAAGAAGTGCGCGCGGCCGCCGACCACGCCCTGCGCACCGTCTACGCCTACGACGTACAGAACATCAACGGCTACCGGGACACCGCCAAGCAGGTGCTCACCGGGAAGATGCTCGCCGATTTGGACAAGTACGCCGACACGACGATTTCGGCGGTCAAGCAGGCGCAGACCAGCGCCGACGCGAAAGCCGATCCGATTGCTGTGACGTTGCTCACCGATGATCGCGCCGAGCTGATCGTCAACTTGGTGGTGAGCGCCACCAAGGACGGCGTAGCGCAGCAGAGCGTCGCGGGACCGGTGGTCCTGCACATGCAGAAGGTGGATGGTCGCTGGCTGGCCAGCGACATCGTGGACCAGTAACCCCCGCCGTATCGGCGGGGATGACGCAGCGCGGCAGGCGATCTCACCGGCTCCCCGGCCGGGCCTGCCACTTGACGAGTTTCGCCCGAACCGTCACGCTATTCACAACAGCGGCAGCTGTCACAGTGGCTTCCAGCGCACCGCACCTGAAGGACGCAGCCAGCGACTTCGACGCGGCGCGGCAGCCATGCGGACGATCACACGGGTGGTACTTTGACACTCCCGTGTACTTGGGTGTAGGTTTGGACGTTGCGCTGGCTGCCTCCTGTCCATACCTCGATTTGCACACGTAAGTTCACCCTTCCGGTGTTACTTCCGTGGTTGCCTGTTCGAGTTTCGTTCGGGTAGTAACCAGCGGAATTCGTAGCAGACAAGCGACGGTCGCGGACCACCACGCGACGCGCGTGAGGTGCTGGAAGGACGCATCTTGGCAGTCTCCACCCAGACCAAGGCAGTTGCCGGAATCCCCGGAGCCCCGTTGCGGGTGTCTTTCGCGAAGATCCGTGAACCCTTGGAGGTGCCCGGACTTCTCGATCTACAAACGGAATCGTTCGCCTGGTTGATCGGTTCGCCGGAATGGCGCGAGCGCGCGGCCGCTCGCGGCGATGTCGGCCTAGTCGGTGGCCTCGAGGAGGTGCTCGAGGAGCTCTCTCCGATCGAGGACTTCTCCGGCTCCATGTCGCTGTCGTTCTCCGACCCGCGCTTCGAAGAGGTCAAGGCCTCGATCGATGAGTGCAAAGACAAGGACATGACCTATGCGGCTCCGCTGTTCGTGACAGCGGAGTTCATCAACAACAACACCGGTGAGATCAAGAGCCAGACGGTCTTCATGGGTGACTTCCCGATGATGACCGACAAGGGCACGTTCATCATCAACGGCACCGAGCGCGTCGTCGTCTCGCAGCTGGTGCGTTCGCCGGGTGTCTACTTCGACCACAGCGTCGACAAGGGCACGGAGAAGGACCTGCACAGCGTGCGCGTCATCCCCAGCCGCGGCGCGTGGCTGGAATTCGACGTGGACAAGCGCGACACCGTGGGCGTTCGCATCGACCGCAAGCGCCGTCAGCCGGTCACCGTGCTGCTCAAGGCGCTGGGGTGGACCACCGAGGAGATCGTCGAGCGCTTCGGCTTCTCCGAGATCATGATGTCGACCCTGGAGAAGGACAACACCGCCGGTCAGGACGAGGCGCTGTTGGACATCTACCGCAAGCTGCGTCCGGGCGAGCCGCCGACCAAGGAGTCCGCGCAGACTCTGCTGGAGAACCTGTTCTTCAAGGAGAAGCGCTACGACCTGGCGCGCGTCGGCCGGTACAAGATCAACAAGAAGCTTGGCATCCACGTGGGCGAGCAGGTCGTCGGTTCGGTGCTGACGAGGGAAGACATCGTCAACACCATCGAGTACCTGGTGCGGCTGCACTCGGGCGACAAGGCCATGACCGCCCCCGGTGGCGTCGAGGTTCCGGTGGAAGTGGATGACATCGACCACTTCGGCAACCGTCGCCTGCGCACCGTCGGCGAGCTGATCCAGAACCAGATCCGGGTCGGTCTCTCCCGCATGGAGCGCGTGGTCCGCGAGCGCATGACGACTCAGGACGTCGAGGCGATCACGCCGCAGACCCTGATCAACATCCGCCCGGTCGTCGCCGCGATCAAGGAGTTCTTCGGAACGTCCCAGCTGTCGCAGTTCATGGACCAGAACAACCCGCTGTCGGGCCTGACCCACAAGCGCCGCCTCTCGGCGCTGGGCCCGGGTGGTCTGTCCCGTGAGCGCGCCGGCCTGGAAGTCCGTGACGTCCACCCGTCGCACTACGGCCGCATGTGCCCGATCGAGACCCCGGAAGGCCCGAACATCGGCCTGATCGGCTCGCTGTCGGTGTACGCGCGGGTCAACCCGTTCGGCTTCATCGAGACGCCGTACCGCAAGGTGGTCGAGGGCCGGGTGACCGACGAGGTCCGTTACCTGACCGCCGACGAGGAGGACAGGCACGTTCGTGCCCAGGCCAACTCGCCGGTCGACGCCGACGGCCGCTTCCTCGAGGACCGGGTGCTGTGCCGCCGGGGCAACGAGGAGAACGAGCTCGTCGCGGCCACCGAGGTCGACTACATGGACGTGTCGCCGCGTCAGATGGTGTCGGTCGCGACGGCGATGATCCCGTTCCTCGAGCACGACGACGCCAACCGCGCCCTGATGGGCGCGAACATGCAGCGTCAGGCCGTGCCGCTGATCCGTTCCGAGGCGCCGATCGTCGGCACCGGCATGGAGCTGCGCGCTGCCGTGGACGCCGGTGATGTCGTGGTGAACGAGAAGGCCGGTGTGGTGGAGGAGGTTTCCGCCGACTACGTCACGGTGATGGCTGATGACGGGACGCGTAAGTCCTATCGGATGCGTAAGTTCGCTCGATCGAATCAGGGCACGTGTGCCAATCAGCGTCCGATCGTGGACGAGGGGCAGCGGGTGGAGCGTGGTCAGGTTCTGGCCGATGGTCCGTGCACCGAGAACGGTGAGATGGCGCTGGGTAAGAACCTGCTGGTGGCGATCATGCCGTGGGAGGGTCACAACTACGAGGACGCGATCATC